>NZ_CP076103.1:5413258-5713994 GCF_018732085.1 Lysobacter capsici
CTCCCTGATCCCAGGCCGTTCGCCATGCACACTTCCACTTCGATCTGGTCGCAGGCCGCCGATGTGTTCGTGCGCGCGCTCGACCTCGATCCGGCGCAGCGCGAGGCTTTCATCGACGAACAATGCGCCGGCCAGACCGACCCGGCCGCGCTGCGCGAGGCGGTGCAACGCCTGATCGACGCGCACCAGAGCCTGGACGAAAGCTCCGGCGCGGATGCGCCCGATGCCTGGCAGGACGCCGCCTCCGCGGCCGCCGCGCAATGGATCGAGCACGACGCCGAGCGGCTCGAACCGGGCAGCCGCGCCGGGCCGTTCGTGATCGAACGCGAGCTCGGCGTCGGCGGCATGGGCCGGGTCTACCTGGCGCGGCGCGAGATCGACCAGGGCGAACAACGCGTGGCGCTCAAGGTCGCCGCGTTCCATCGCCTGGCGCCGCAGGTGCGCCAGCGCCTGCGCCGCGAGCGGCAACTGCTGGCGACGCTGGAGCATCCCAACATCGCGCGGCTGATCGATGCCGGCGAACTGCCGCCGGACCGGCCCTACTTCGCCATGGAGTACGTCGACGGCGAACCGATCGTGCAGCATTGCGATCGTCTCGAACTGCCGCTGCGCGCGCGCATCGAACTGGTCGTGCAGGTGCTGTCGGCGGTGGAGTACGCGCATCAACGGCTGGTGCTGCATCGCGATATCAAGGCCGGCAACGTGCTGGTCGACCGCGACGGCCGGCCCAAGCTGCTCGACTTCGGCATCGCCAAGGCGCTGACCGGGGTCGATGCGCCGGTCAGCCTGGCCACCGCCGACGCGCAGGCGTTCTTCTCGCCGGCCAGCGCCGCGCCCGAGCAAGTGCTCGGCGCCGCCACCGATGTCGCCACCGACGTCTACGCGCTGGGCGCGTTGATGTACGAACTGTTCGCCGGCGAACTGCCGCTGACCCTGGAGGACGCCAACCCGGCGCTGATGGCGCACGCGATCGTGCATACCGTGCCGGCCCTGCCCAGCCGCGCGGTGGCGCGGCTCGACAAGCAGTCGCCCGAACGCGCCGCGCCGATCGCGCGCCACCGCCGCTGCGCCAACGCGCGGGCGCTGGTGCGGCAGTTGCAGGGCGACCTGGATGCGATCGTGGCGCGCTGCCTGCGCAAGGAACCCGAACAGCGCTACGCCAGCGTCGAGCGCCTCGCCGCCGACCTGCGCGCGGTGCTGGAATCGCGGCCGATCGCCGCGCGCCGCACCGAGTCGCTGTACCGGCTGGGCAAGTTCGCGCGCCGTCACGCCGCCGCGATCGCCCTGGCCGCGATCGCCTGCGCGCTCACCATCGGCTTCGTCACCAGCACCGTGCTGCAGTCGCGGCAACTCGCGATCGCCCGCGATCGCGCCGAAGCGCGGCGCGCCCAGGCCGAGGACGTCACTCAATTCATGATCGACCTGTTCCGCGCCTCCGACCCGGCCCAGGCACGCGGCCGCGATCCGGGCGCGCGCGAGTTGCTGGCGCGCGGCTCGCAGCGGCTGCAGGCGATCAACGATCCGGAAACTCATGCCGCACTGGCCGCGACGATCGCCGACATCGACCTGTCGCTGGGCGACTACGACGGCGCCGAGCGCCATTCGGCCGAAGCGCTGCGGTTGTTGCAGGGCCTGCCGCAGGCGGACCCGACCGGCTTGCGCACGGTCTATCGCCTGCGCGCGCGCGTGGCCCTGGCCCGCGCCGACTACCCGCGCGCGCGCGGCTATCTCGAGCAGGCCCTGCGCGCCCTGCCCGCCGGCGCCGGCGGCGACACCGCCGCGATCGCCGACGAGCGCCTGTTGCTGCGGCGCCTGCAGGCCGAACTGGAACAGGCGCAAGGGCATCTGGATATCGCCCTGCGGCTGTGGGAATCGGTGGACGGCGAACATCAGCGCCGTTACGGCAACCGCGACCTGCGCAGCATCGAAACCCGTCATGGCTGGGTGAGCGCCTTGCGCGCATCGGGCCAGCAACCGCGCGCGGCGCTGCTGCTGGCGCAGTTGCCGGCGCTGGATGCGGGCGAACACCCCGACACGCCGGCGGCGGCCGAATCGCTTTACAACCAGGCGCGGCAAAAACGCGAGCAAGACGACTACCCGGCCGCCGAACGTCTCGCCCAGGAAGCGCTGCGGGTCAATCTGAAGCTGTACGGCGAACGCCACAGCCACACCGCCGCCGCGCTCAACCTGCTCGGCACGATTGCGCAGGCGCGCGGCGACTACCGCACGACCGCGGCGTATTTCGAGCGCTCGCTGCAGATCAAGCGCGAACTCAAGGGCGACCAGCATCCCCACGTGGCCGCGGCCGAGTACAACCTCGGCCTGCTGCAGCACATGTACCTGCGCGATCCGGCCGGCGGCGAAAAGCATCTGCACAAGGCGGTGGACATCGCCACCGTCGCCACGCCGGAACACATGAATCTGGCGATGTACCGGCTGGCCTGGGCGATGGCCCTGCACGATCTGGGTCGCGACGCGCAGGCGCGCGAAGCACTGGTCCCGGCGATGGAACGCTTCAAGCTGATGCCCGGGCATGCCGCGAACCTGGCGCTCGCGGAAGCCGAAACGCTGTGCCTGGGCGATCTGCCGACGCCGGCGAACGCGCGGCGCGACATGGCCGATGCGCTGACCGTCGTACGCACCGATTTCGCCGCCGACAATCCCAGAGTGCTGCGCCTGCAGGCCTGCCAGGCGCGCCTGGACGCGCTCGCCAAGCGCTGAGCGCACGCGGTTCGCGCGATCGATCTGGACCGATCGACACCGGTCCAGACCGATCGCATCGGCGTACATGCGCTCAGTACTGCGACTCGGGCGTAGTCGGATCCGTAGGCGCGACCGGTTCGTCCGGCAGTCCCATCCCGACCGCCGGCAGCGGTTTCGACCAATGGTCACGAAACTCCCGCGGCCACCCGATGCTGATCTGGGTGCCGTTCTGCGTCGGCACACCGAGCAGCACCGCGTTGCGCAACCGCACCGGTTTCCAGCTCGTCGAGGGCAACGGGAACCGCAGTTCCTGCCACTGCTCGTGCGTCCACACGCTGACGACGACCGCGGTCGGCGTCCATTTCAGATACAGCGGCTTTCCTATCGGATCGGCATCCAGGACGACGCTTCTGTGATCGAGCCAGACCGGCTCGGCCGGCGACGCGGTGGCATACGACCAGTCCAGCAAGGGCGCCTGCAGCCAGTCGGCCATCAGCGCCAATTCGCCCTCCTTGCGCCGCACCGAGATCACCAGCATGCGTTCGGTCCCGGACTGGTTGATCGGCCGGAACGACCACTCGATCACCCGCGCCTCGGAGGCCCTGGTGAGGTCCGGGCCCAGCTTCAATTTGCCCAGGTGCCAGGCGATTTCCACTTCGTTGAGGCTATTGCGCAGGCTGCCCAGCAACGCTTCGTTGAAGCCGGTTTCGCGAATGCGCCCGCGGTTTTCGATCGGCCGCGCATTGGCCGTGCTGAGGTCGTAGACCAGATTGACTTCGCACGAACCGGTGCCCGGGCCGCTACCCGATTCGGTGTCGTCCGGCGGCCTGGGGCCGCCGCCGCGGTCGTCGCAGAATTCTTCGCCCGCCCAGGCGGGTCCGGCCGCCAGCGATACGGCAAGGGCGAGCAGTCCTAGCATCTTCTTCATGGGAGCCTGTTTGTCATGTTGAATAACGTGAGAAAGAACGACGCTCCGCGACGGCGATCCTTGCGACGCCGCGATGCGCATCGTGCAAGCGCTCGCTGCGTCCGGCGAACCGCGCGGCCGGGCGACCGCCGCGCGGTTGCGATCACGATTGCGAAGATTCCGGCACCGGCGGCAGGCCGGGATCCTGCGGTGGGGTCAGCGGCTGCGGGATGTCGGGCGGCGCGGTCCAGTGGAGGCGGAACTGCACTGGCCAGTCGAACTTCACTTTGGTTCCATCCTGCAGCGCCGTGCCGTGCAGGATGGTGTTGCGCAAGCGCATCGGCTTCCAGTTCGCCGCCGGAAGCGCGAAACGCAGTTCCTGCCCCTTGCCGTCACCCGACCTGCTGACGATCACCGCGCCTGGGGTCCAGGTCAGGTGCAGATTCGAGAAGCTCTCCTGAGCGCTGGTGCCCAGGACGATGCTGCCGTGATCGAGCCAGATCGGCTCGAGCCCGGACACGGTGGCATACGACCAGCCCACTCTCGGCGGCGCCACCCAGTCGGCCATCAGCGCGACCTGCCCGTGCTCGCGCCGCAGCGACAACACGAGGGTGCGCTCGACTGTGTTCTTGTCGGTCGGCCGGAACGACCATTCGATCAGACGCGCCTCCGAAGCGGTGGCGGAATCCGCGCCCAGATACGCCATCAGGATGGACCAGTCGATCCGCACTTTGCCCGGCGCGGTGGTCAAGCGCTGCAACAAGGTGTCGCTGAAGCCGATATCGCGCACCCGCTCGACGCCCGCTTGCGGGCTCGCGTTCGGAAGCGGATTGATCGCCGCGTTTACGTACGCGACATTGACCTCGCACGAGCCGCCGCCCGGATCGGTGCCCGCGGCCTCGCCCCCCGGCGGGTCCGGGTCGCCGCCGCGGTCGTCGCAAAATTCGTCGCCCGCCCAGGCGGGTCCGACCGCCAGCGACACGGCAATGGCGAGCAGTCCTAGCATCTTGTTCATGGGAGCCTACTTGTCATGTTGAATGAATAGTTGAGAGAGCCACGCACCGCGACGGCGATCCTTCGACCTCGCGGTACGCAACCGGAAACCACTCCGCCCGCTCGGCTCGGGCTTGAACGCACTTGCCGCCTTGCACCTCATCCGCCGCGACCGCCGACCGGAGCACGCTTCGATCGGGCCGAGGCGCGTCCCCGCCGTTGCCTTTCAGGAGCAACGACGCGGCAGCGGACCCGACCGGCCCGCTCGCCGGCGTGGTCGCCAACCGGGTCGACCCGGATGGCTCGACGACGACGAGCGTCCTGTGACGATAAACACGTAATCAGCGTGAGGAACGGCTCATCCCGAATCCAGACCGCGCCCTTCCCCGCAGCTAACGCGCGCGACCGCGCCTCCCCCTACGCGATCGCGGCCGCGGCGCGGAGCCGATCGGACGCCATCGCCCGAGCCACCGACACCGGCACCGGCAACGGCAACGGCAACGGCAACGGCACCGACATCGTCCGCCCGCTCGATCTCGAAACCGCTCGCGCTCGGCCGACGACGCTTCCCGCGGCGCCATCCTCCCTAGCGCGCACTGGGCGTCGCGCTCACCGATCCAGCCCGACCGCCGCGCACGCGCACCCCGCAAACCCATGCCGCGCAAGGCCTTCATAATTCTTCACCCAGGTTTCAGGCACTTCATCCGGCGCTCGTCCGCAATCGCGTTTCCTCATCGCTCGGAACCCCGATCATGCGTCCACGCTTCAGCTGCCTGACCCTCCCGCTGCTCGCCCTGCTCGCCGCCGCACCCGCCTTCGCCGGCGCCTACCAACCGCCGCAAGCGCGCGACGACGGCTGGGCGGTCGCCGACGCCGCCCGCCAGGGCTGGCAGGTCGAACGCTTCGGCGAACTCGAAGCGGCGATCGCCAAGGGCACCTTCCCCGACGTCACCAGCATCGTCGTCGCCAAGGACGGCAAGCTGGTCTACGAGGCCTACTTCAACAAGGGCGGCCCCGAGGTCCTCAACGACGTGCGCTCGGCGACCAAGAGCGTCACCGCGCTGCTGGTCGGCGCGGCCATCGACCGCGGCCTGATCCCCAGCACCCAGGCCGGCGTGTACGGCTACTTCGCCGACAAGCGTCCGTGGTCCAACCCCGACCCGCGCAAGGCCAAGTTCACCCTCGAAGACCTGCTGACCATGAGTTCGCTGTGGGACTGCGACGACGACAACCCGTTTTCCGACGGCAACGAAGAGCGCATGTACGTGCGCGAGGACTGGACCGGCTTCGTCCTGGGCCTGCCGATCAAGGGCTTCGCGCCGTGGATGACGCGTCCGGAAAACAGCCCGCACGGACGTTCGTTCTCGTACTGCACCGCCGGCAGCTTCCTGCTCGGCGCGGTGGTCGAACGCGCGAGCGGGCAGCCGCTGGAAAAATTCGCCGCGCAAACCCTGGAACAGCCGCTGGGCATCACCCGTTCGCAGTGGAACCGCGCGCCCGAAGGCGTCGGCATGGGCGGCGGCGGCACGCGCTATCGCAGCCGCGACCTGGCCAAGCTCGGGCAGATGGTCGCCGACGGCGGACGCTGGCAGGGCAAGACGGTGATATCGAAAGCCTGGATCGACGCCGCGCTGAGCGTGCATGCGCAGGCGCGCGACGACGCCGACTACGGCTATCAGTTCTGGCGCTTCCGCTTCCCGTTGCAGGGCCAGCAGGTCGGGGTCTGGGCGATGTCGGGCAACGGCGGCAACTACGTGTTCATCCTGCCCGAGCAACGGCTGGTCGCGGTGCTGACGCGGACCGCGTTCAATCAGCGCAACGCCCATCCGCAATCGCAGCAGTTGTTCGCCGACTACCTGCTCAAGGCGATGCCGTAAGCCGCGCCAGCAACTCGCGCGGCACTTGCCGGCGCTGATCGGCCACGTGCTGGTGGATGAGGTCGAGCGAACGGGCGAATTCGGGATGACCGGCCAGGGATCGGAACAACGGCGAGGCGCTCAGGTAATCGGCGTCGCGATAGCCTTCGTCGACCGCGCGCTGCACGTCGAGCAGCGCGGCGGCGGAGTCGCCGCTGCCGGCGTGCAGCAGGGCCACTTCCAGCCAGTCGGAGGGATAGCCCGCGCCTTGCTGCAGGTACCGGCTCGACTCGTCGGCGCGATCGCGCAGCACCTGCGGCGGCGCTGGCGAACCGTACAGATCGACCAGGGTCCGCGGCAGGCTCGCCTGCGGCCGCAACGCGGCGGCGCGCGCGAAGGCCGCGGCCGCGTCCGTGCGATTGCCGCGCGCCAACGCCAACTCGCCGGCCAGCAGATGCAGGTCGGCGTGTTCGGTGCCGCGCTCCAGCGCTTGATCCAGCGCGCGCCGCGCCTCGCTCAGGCGGCCGTGGCGAAACAGGAACCGCGGCCAGGCGATATTGGAAAACACGTTGTCCGGGTACAGCCGGAAGCTCTCGCGATAACGCGCCTCGGCCGCCTGCGGATAGCCGAGCAGGTCCAGGTTGCTGGCGATCTGCAATTGCAGAAAACGCACCCGCGCCGGATCGCCGCGCAGCGAGGTGTTGGCGATCAGCGCATCGGCCAGCCGGCCCTTGCGGTCGTACAGATACGCGGCCGAGGCGCGCGTGCCATCGGCGGTCGGGTCCAGGCGCACGGCATGCTCGTAGCCGGCCAGGGCCTCGTTGAGGCGTCCGCGGCAATCGTGCGAATACCCCAGCGCGGCGTAGCCGGCGGCATCGTCCGGGTCGGCGTCGATCGCGGCCTGGGCCAGGGCCTGCGCACGCACCGCCCAATCGGGCGCGAAATTGAACAGGCACACGCGCGCACTATAGGCGCGGCTCAGTCCGACCCGGGCGGCGCGGTCGCGGGGCGTTTCCTTCAAGGCCTGCTGATACAGCGCGATCGCGCGTTCGTTGTTGTCGCGCTGGCCGAGGCTGGCGTAGTACTCGGCGCGCTGGGTCAGGCTCTGCGGCGCGGCGGCGACAGGTGCGGCCGTGGGCGCCGTGCTGGAACGGCCGCGCCATACGACGATGCCGAGACCCGCGATCGCCAACAGCGCGACCGCCGCGATCCACGGTGCGAGCCGCCGCGACGGCGACGGCGACGGCGACGATTCCGCAAGCGTGCTCACAGGCAGCGGCGCGGGCATCGCTTCGTCCGCATCGCGCAGCCGCTCGGGCCGCACGCACAACTGATAACCGCGTCCGCGCACCGAACGCAGATAGCGCGGATCGCGGCCATCGTCGCCCATCGCCTGGCGCAGCAGCTTGACCCGCTGGGTCACGGTTTCCTCGTTGACCACCGCCGGCGCCCAGACTTGTTCGATCAGTTCGTCGAACCCCACCACGCGATCGCCCTGCGCGATCAGATACGCCAGCAACTGGAAACTCAGCCCCGAGACCTTGAGCGCCACGCCGTCGCGCTCCACCCGCTGACCGATCGTGTCGACGATCAGGTCGGCCAGGACGTAGCGGCCGGCGACGGGCGTGGAAGGAGCGGCATCGGCCATGCGGGTCGTCGCTGCGTAGGGAACCGGAGTTTAACAGTCCGCCTCGCTCGGCCAGGTCGGCCGATCGCGTCCACACACGACGCCGTGTCGGGTTTCGTCCGCGCGGTACGAACTGGGTCGTGTGCGTCGACGCGGTGATCGCGTAACGCACAGGCGTGTCGGACCGCGGCCGGTCGCTCGCCCGGGCATCAGCAGCGAAGGCAGAGCCGGCGCAGTCAGCGTCGGCGAAGGCCGGACCCGGGCCGGTCACCGGGCCGCACCCCAGGACGTTCACCGGCGCACATCCGTTCGCCGCCACTTCATGGAGACAACACTATGAAAAAACCCTACAGAACCTTGGTTCTTGCGATCGCGGCGACGGCGTTGTCGGCGGGTATCGCGTTCAACCTCTCGGCTCAACCGGGCGCCTATGTCGAGATACGAACCTACCGCGACACCGGCGGCACGGTGCAAGGCGTGCGCTACATCAGCCACGGCTGCGCCGACCCGCAACCGGCGGGCTGGGGCCGGGCCATCGGCCTGTACACCTCGCAGCAGAGCATGTGTTTCGCCCTGCCGCCTCCGGGCGGCGGGCTGTGATCCACGACTAAGGCCATGGCGTCGCGGGACGGGTCCCCAACACCCGTCCCGTTGCGTTGCGCCGATGCGGGCGGTGCGAAGACCGATCGCGCGACGCTCGCGATCGATCAATGCGGCTTGGCCGCCGGCCGCTGCGCGAACGCGAAGATCATCACCAGCATGATCGCCACCAGCGCCAACGAAGCGCTGTAGCGGCTCAGCTCCAGGCCACCTTTCGCCAAGGGCTTGTCGAGGAAATCGCCGACCACCGCGCCCAGCGGCCGGGTCAGGATGAAGGCCGCCCAGAACAGCGCGGTGCGCGACACCGCCGTCCACAGGTACAAGCCGGCGACCACCGCCAACAGCCCGCCGAAGATCGCCATCCCGCCGAGATAACCCAGCCCCGCGGTGTCGGCGACCCAATCGCCCAGCGCCGTGCCCAGGGTCTGCGAGAACATGATCGTCACCCAGTAGAAGATTTCCGCCTTCGGCCCGGCCACGCTTTCCACCGCGATCGAACCCAGCGTCCGATGCCATGCGAACAGCGAACCGGCCAACAACAGCAGCAGCACGCTGGAGCCGCCGGTGTAGCCGATGCCGAGCGAGCGATCGGCGAAATCGGCCAGGGTGGTGCCGACCGTGGTGCTCGCCACGATCGTCGCCCAGTACAAGGGCGCGATGAATCGCCTGGCGAAAATCTGCGCGGACACCGCGGCCACGAACAGCACCGCGAAGATGCCGGTGCCGACCAGATAGCCCAGGTCCATCGACATCGAGACCGCGTCGCCGCCGGTCTCGCCCAGGGTGGTGGCGGCGATCTTGATCAGCCAGAACACCAGGGTGACCTGCGGGACCTTGCTGATCGGATTTTCTTGATTGGGGTTCATTGCATCACGGCGTATGTGTCGGAGGGACGCAGGACGAACGGCCGATGCCGGAAACCACGCGCGCTTGATGCAGCGTCATCGCGCGACACCAGGCGCGGCATCGACCTTCGCATCGACCCTACGTCCGGGACGCTCCGAAAAATGTCGGCGCCGCCGGCCCGCGTTCACCCTGCATTTCCCATCCAGTCAGCGACGGTTCCGGCCGGCGACTGCGGCGCTCGCCTTCAAGCTCGTTTGCGCAGCAGTTGCGCGAGCAAGGTCAACACCGCGAACACCAGGATCACGACCACGCCCGGGTACAGCATCGACAATTGCGTCGCCGGCGCGATCGCCGCGGTCACCACCGCCAGCCCGCAAGCGCCGCCGACCTGCAGCGAACTGTTGAGCAACCCGGCTGCGAGCCCCTGCTCCTCGTCGTCGACGCCGTTGGTGCCGGCGACCATCAACGCCGAAATGCTCAGCGCGAAACCCACGCCCCACAACACCGATGCGGGCAGCAGCACCGTCCACAGGTCCGGCCGCGGACCGATGCGCAGCATCAGCAGATAACACGGCACGAACGCGAGCAAGCCGACCAGCAGTACCTTGTCGACCCCGAAGCGGCTGATCGCCGCGCCGAGCTTCGGCCCGAGGATCACCACCATCAGCCCCGCCGGCAGCAGCACCAGCGCCATCTGCCACGGCTGCCAGCCGTGCAGGTTCTGCAGGTACAAGGCGATCAGGAACTGAAAGCCCATCGCGCCGCCGTACAACAACGCGGCGCTGAGGTTGGCGGCGACCAGGCCGCGATTGCGGAAGATGCCGAGCCGGATCAGCGGATGCCTGGACGTGCGCTCGATCAGATAGAAGCCGAGCAGCAACAGCGCCGACACCACGAAGCCGACGATCGTGCGCGTCGCGAGCCAACCCACTTGTTCGGCCGACACCAGGGTGAACACCAGCAGCAACATGCCGCCGACCAGGGTCAGCGCGCCGCCGAGGTCGAGCCGCACCGGTTCGCTGCGCGGCGGGTCCGGCGGCAGGAAGCGCAACGCGGCCAACAGCAGCAACACCGCGACCGGAATCGGCAGGATGAAGATGTAGCGCCAGTCCAGCGCCGCGAGCAGGCCGCCGATCAGCAGGCCGCTGGAATAACCGGAGGCTTCGAACAGATTGAAGATGCCGAACGCCTTGTTGCGATGCGGGCCTTCGGCGAAGGTCGTGGTCAACAGCGACATCGCCGCCGGCCCGGTGAAGCCCGCGGCCATGCCCTTGACGAAGCGCGAGACGATCAACAACCCCGCATCGCTGGCGAAGGCGCCGAGCACCGACACCAGTGCGAACACCGCCAGGCCGATCACCAGCACCCGCCGGCGTCCGAACAGGTCGGCGCAGCGCCCGCCCAGCAACAGGAAACCGCCGAAGGCCAGGATGTAGGCGCTGACGAACCATTGCGCGGTGGCCGCGCTGATCGCGAACTCGCGCTGGATCTCCGGGATCGCCACCGCGATCATCGAGATGTCCAGACCGTCGAGCAGGATCACCCCGCTGAAGATCAGCAACGCGATCCACGAGCGCGCGGGCCAGAGCACGCGATCGTCGCGCGACGCAGAGGCGGCCGCAGGCAAAGCAACGCCGTCCCGCGGCGTTTCGCCCGGGTTCAAGCCAACCGACATGGGTTCACTCCACTGTTTCGTTGCGACGATCATCGCCGCTTGTACGCACGCGCAAAAACGAGTAATTCTCAGCGCATCGTCAAACGTGGCTTGAAGATCGATGAATCGCATGCTGCCCGGCACCCGGGCGCTCAGGACCTTCGAAGCGGCCGCGCGCCATCTGAACTTCACCCGCGCCGCCGATGAAGTCGGCCTGACCCCGGCGGCGGTCAGCTACCAGATCAAGGAAATCGAAGAGCAACTGGGCGTCGTGCTGTTCATCCGCAGCAGCCGCAGCATCCAGCTGACCGCGGCCGGCGCGGTGCTGCTGGAAGCGACGATCGATGCCTTGGGCCTTTTGCAACGCGCCGTCGGCCGCGCGCGCCGGCTGGAACGCGGCTCGACCCAGTTGCGCGTCTCGCTCAGCGCCGGATTCGCCAGCAACTGGCTGTTGCCGCGCATGGCCCGCTTCAATGCCGCCCATCCGCAGTTGCAGCTGGGCTTCGATATCAGCGATGAGCTGCGCGACTTCGACGCCGACGATATCGACGTGGCGATCCGCTTCGGCACCGGCGACTACCCGCAGGCGCGATCGCATCGATTGTTCGATACGGTGGTGGTCGCGGTGTGCAGCCCGGCCCTGTTGGCGAACGCGCCCGCACTGAAAGCACCACGCGATCTGTTGCAGCACACCTTGTGCTACGTCGACTGGAAGACCGAGCGCATGGTCTGGCCGAACTGGCGCATGTGGATGGCCGCGGCCGGCATCGCCGATTTCGACGACGGCCGCTGCGTCGCCTTCGCCGATGCGGGGTATGTGGTGCAGACGGTGATCGACAGCGGCGCGGTCGGCCTGGTCGACCTGGCGCTGATCGGCAACGACCTCGCCCAGGGCCGTCTTGTGCGTTTGTTCGATATCGGCATCGAGGTGGCGCCGGACTACGCCTACCACCTGGTCTATCCGGCGAGCCGCGGCGAGGATCCGCGCATCCAGGCGTTTACCCAGTGGATGCTCGATCAGGCCGGACAGGACATCCGGCGCTGAGGATCGATCACCAGATCAGATCGTCCGGCACCTGGAACTTGGCGTAGAACGCATCGTCGTCGCTGGCCGGCGCCGCCGGCGCGGACGCGGCATGGTCGAGCACGATCATCGACGAATCGCGCGCATTGACTTTTTCCGCCGCGGCGCGCGGCAACAGCTCGTAGCCGTCATCATGGCGCACGATCACCAGGGCGCCGCTCGCCAGCTGCGCGCGTAATGCCGGATTGATCCACACGCTCTTGATCGCCGCGCCGTCGGTGAAACGGTAACTGATCTCGCCTTCGCGCTTGACCTTGTTGGCCTCGACGATCTGGCGGATCTGCGCGCGCAACTCGTGCGCGCGTGCCTGCGCATTGCGTTCGGCGGCCAGGGCGCGATCGCGCTCGGCCCGTTCCGCCCGCGCGCGCTCGGCCTCGACCTGCTCGGCGCTGGGCGCGGCCGGCGCCTTGCCGTGGCGCTGCTTGGCCTGCTCGCGCGCGACCTGGGCGACCTGGGACTTTTTCACCAGGCCGGCTTTGAGCAATTGATCTTGCAGGGGATTTCGCATGCTCACGAGTCTAGTACGCAAGGCCGCCGGCCGGAAGCGGCAACCCCCGGCACGCCAGCGACGGCCCGCACGGCCCACACGGCCCAGCCTGGCAGTGATCCGATGAATTGACCCGGCCTCGCGCCGCGGACTGTAATGCAACCTCCGACGAGGCCGACGCCATGCCCGCTTACGCCGTCACGCCCCGACTCGCCCAGTTCGAAGGCGAACACCTGCCCGGCAACAACGTGTGGCGGTCCAGCCACGTGCATTACCTCAGCGACGCCGAACTGCCGTCGTATCGGGTGAGCGTCCGCGACGGCCTGCTGTACCGCGCCGACGGCAGCGCGTTCGACACCGCCGACTCGCATACCCACTGGAGCGGCCAGGGACGCGCGATCTTCGTCATGCACGGCGACGGCGCGATTTATTCGGCCAAGCAACACCTGGTGGGCCGCTTTCATCATTCCAGCCTCGGCCAGGGCAAGCCGGTCGCCGGCGCGGGCGAACTGGAAGCGCGCGACGGCGTGCTGACCGCGATCACCGATCACAGCAGCCACTACTGCCCGCCCCGACGCTATACCGAACAGGTATTGAGCGAACTGGCGCGCGGCGGCGTGGACCTGACCTGGGTGACCCGGGAATTTCGCTACTGACCACGGCCTCGCGCAACCACGCGCATCGCCGTCGCCGCGGCCGGTCCGCGCGCCAAATTGCGTAATCCCCCTTGCTTACCGCTGCAGCAAGGATGCATCTCGCGGGTGATCACAGGGGACGCTGCACGCATGAACATCCTTTCGTCCGACGCCACCGCGTCCGGCGCCGAGCCCGACTGGGACGCGCTGATCGACAACCCTTACGATATCGGGCGGCTCGAGCGCCTGGTGCGCGCGGACCGCTGGTGGGTGGTGACCGGAATGCGGGTCGACCTCGGCGAAGCGGTGACCCGCGCGCAGAATCGCGGCCGCGCCGAGGAAGCGTTCGAGGTCAACAAGCTGCTGGTCTTCGCCGACACCGTCGACGTCCGCCACACGCCCGAGGTGCCGATCCTGTGCGGCGATTTCAGCCGGGTGATCGTGATCGCCCGTCATCTGGAAACCAACGAAAAGCTGCAACTGGAAAAACGCGGCTGGGACGTCGAGTTCTATCTGGGTTTCTACGTGTGCGGCTTCAGTCCGGTATTGAAGACCAAGACCTTGCTGCGCTGGATGTTCTGGACCGATCCCAACCGGGGCCGCCAAGACATCCGCACCACCCACGCCCTGCCCGATCCGTTGACCCGCACCCAGTTGATGGTCACCACGATGGGGCTGCACGACCCGTTGCCGTTCACCGAACACCCGCTGTTCGTGTTGCTGCTGCCGCTGGAGGCGTGCACACCGCTGCTCGAACGCATGCTGTTCGCCGCGCAGCAACTGGCCGCCGAAGGCAAGGGCGAGCTGGCGGTGGAACTGCTCGCGCGCTTGGAGCAATTGCTGGATCGCTCGCCCGACCGTCCCGCGTGGCAGACCGTGGCGCTGGGCTGCCGCGCCGCCCAGGAACTGCTGCGACCGGTGCGTTTCGACCCGGGCCAGGTGCCATACCTGAGCGCGGCGTTCTACGGTGAATTGGCCAAGGAGCACATTCCCACCTTGCAGGCCTACGCCGGCACCTTCGCCCGTTTGAGCGACCGCGCTTACGACCTGGATGCGCGCAAGAAAGCCGCGCGCCTCGTGCTGGGCGAAAAGGACGACCAGGGCGCGTTCCAGAAACTGGTCGCCGAGCAGCTGGCGGAGAACTTCCGCATCGCCACTGCCAACGTCACCCGCGCGCAGAATTCGATCGGACCGCAGAGCGATCAGGTCAAGCGCGCCGAAGCCGGATTCAAGGCCGGCCTGGCCGCCTGGGAAGAAGCCAAGAAGCGCGAGATGGCGATGGCCATCGTCGGCAGCGTGTTCTCGTTCGTGTCCGGCGTGGCCTCGATGTTTTCCGGCAACGCCTCGGGCGCGGCCGGCGCAGCCAAGGCCGCGGCCGATGTGGCGAGCACCGCGGCCAAGCTGGCCGAAATCATGAGCAAGCTGGTCCAGGTCGGCAAGGCGATCGAGAAGATCGTGCGCCTGTGCCTGGACATCGTCGCGGCGACCGACAAGTTCGACAACGCCAAGAACTTCGCCGACTCGATGGCCGCGATCACCCGCGGCACGCTGTCCGACGACGCCAAGGGCGCCCCCTCGGCCAATGCCTATTGGGACCAGTTGTGGGTGGAGGTCGAAACCCAGCTGGCGCCCGCGATCGATCAGAAGATCGACGGCGCGAACGAGTATCTGAAGGAACTCAAGATCCTGGTGATCTACGGCCGCGCGCTGACTGCCGCGCAGATTGCGCTGCCGCCGCTGATCCAGGAAATGGCGCGGGCGAAACTGCAGGCCGAAATCGCGCGTCGCCAGCACGATGCGGTGCTGGCCGAAGTCAATGCGCTGACCGCGCAGAAGGCCTTGTCCGGCCAGGCGATGGTGGTGCTGTGGGGCAACTACCGCAAGATGCAGCGCTCGATGCTGGTGGCGCTGCAGCAGTTCGATGCCGCCTACCGCTACTGGGCCTTGAGCGAGGAACGCGCGCCGCGCGAGAACCTGCGCGGCATCGCCGATCTCGCCGGCGATCTGGCCGAGATCGCCGACCTCAAGAAAATGCAGGGCCGCGCGCTCGACAGCTTCCGTCCGCCGCCGCAGCCGTTCGTGCAGGCCAAGCACCTCGTGGCGCCCGCCGCGCGCGAGGCCCTGCTCAAGGGCGAGCGGGTCGCGATCGCGTTGACGGCCAGCAACGGGCCGTTGTCGGGCTGGGGCCGGGTCAGCCGCGCCCGCGTCGGCGAAATCTTCGTCTGGATCGAATGGGTCGAAGGCAAGCGCCCGAAAAGCGGCGCGGTCGAATTCACCGTGCGCACCAGCGGCGTGTACGACGACACCCGCCTGATCGGCGCGCAGTCGAAACTGTTCCACTTCCAGGGCGCGCCGGTCGACCTGAGCTTCCGCTACGACCTCGCCGCCATGCCGCACGACCAGCCCGGCAGCATCCGCGCGCGCGCCGCGATCGCCGAGGATTTCCGCACCTCGTACTCCGAGCCGACGCTGTCGACCGACTGGATCATCTCCTCGCCGAAAGTCTCCGCCGGCGACAGCGAGACCGTCGACCTGACCCAGCTCAAATCGGCGATCGCCGGCATCCGCCTGGAGTTTTCCGGCAGCTACATCAAGGACCCGGACCGGATGTTCTGATCGTGTCGCGCGCGGCGCCCGCGTAGCGCGGCCGGCAACCCGCGTGCCGGTGCGGGCCCGGGCGCCGCGAACGCGCTGGCGTTGCCTCCGGCGCCCCTCGATAATCCCGGCGTGGGCGCACGACGCCCACGGACCGATCGCCTGGGGGAGGCACGATGTCCACGACCGTTTGCGCGGCCTGCAAGGCCGGGATCGATGCGGGTACACGCCGGTGCCCGAACTGCGGCGAACCGGCGCTGGCGCAGCTGCAGTTCGGCGCGCGCCGCGACGGCGACGGCCGCGGTTCGCGCGACGACGGCTCGTGGTTGCCGATGGCCGGCATCGCCGGCGTGCTGCTGGTCGCGCTCGGCGTCGGCGCCTACCTGTGGTATTCGTCGAAACACGATGCCGAGCCGGTCGTGCGCGTGTCGACCAACGGCACCGGCGCGCCGGTGGTCGGACAGGCGCGTTCGCAGGACGAACTGCAACGCGGCATCCAGCAGATCTTCATCGACGTGCTGCAGAAGGGCGACCGCGAACAAAGCGCGCTGGAGTCGCGGATCGATGCGCTCAAGCTCGAACAAGTGCTCAGTTCGTCCAAGCTCGCCAGCGCCAAGGGCATTCGCGAAAGCCGCGAGGCCTTGCGTCAATACGGCGAACTGGTCGAGCAGGCGCGCAGCGCCGCGGAAGCGACCAGGACGGAAATCAACCGCAGGGTGCGGGTGTTGTGCGGCGATTCGGCGCTGGCGTCGGGCTTCCTGCGCGACTACGAAAACATGCGCGGCCGCCTCGACGTCAACGAGCGCAACGCCTACGACAATTACCGAAGCACCATGCGCACGGTCAACGCGATCCTGGATTTCGCCCAGTCGCGATCGGGCCGCATGGTCTATCGCGACGACACCTTGTTGTTCAACAATGCCGCCGACTTCCAGGCGTTCGAACGCCTCGCCAGGCAATTGCGGCTCAACGATGCGGTAGCGCGCGACAATCAGCGCGCGTTGTCGACCCTGCGCGCGGAGGCATCGCGGCAATTCGTCGATACGCGCTGGGTGAGGTGAGTCCGGCGCTCCAGCGTGCCCGGACAATCCGCGCCGCGCTCAGCGCCGCGGCTGCACCACGCGATATTGCTTCTGGTCGCCGTAGCTCTTGCCCTGCGGCTCGACGTTGGCGCACAGCCGGCCCTCGCACAGGGTCACGTCGGCCTGGTTGTAGGCGCGCAGCAGATCGGCCGCGACCCGGTTTTCGTTGATGTCGGCGCGGTACTGCCACAACAGCCAGCCGCCGCCGACCAGCAGCAACAGCACGCTGCCGAACGCGGCGCCGACCACTTTCCAGACCAGATGCTTGTGCAGCGATTCCATGCGCTTGAGCTGCGCGGCCAGCGTCTGCGAGCCTTCCTGCAGCAATCCGCCGGCGCTCTGCAGGCGTTTTTCGTAGGCGCCGACCGGCTGATCCAGGCCGCTCTCCAGCCGCCCCATCACCGCCCCGGGCAAGCTGCGCAGGCTTTCGTCGGCCGATTGCCGGACCACGCCGGGCACCTGCTGGGCGAGTTGCTGCAATTGCTGGAACACCGCGCGCTGGCTGGCGCTGATCTCGTCGCAGCGCCGCTCGAACTGCTCCATCAGCACCGCGGTCTTGCTGATCAAGGCCATCAATTCGTCTTGCTGCATGGTCCCCTCCTTGAGATCGTCGTAGCCAATGATCGCGCGGGGCGCGGCGCTCGCCGATGAGCCGGCATCATTGCGCACACGACCGTCCCCAGCCGGTCCCGAGCCTATGCCAGGGCGCGGGACAAGGCAACGATCGACCTCACTCGCCTCGAGGCGACGGCGTGTCGGCTAATCGTCGGCGCGCCCGCTGGCGATCACCACGAAATGCGGCGAGTCGTCGAAACCCGGCTGCCGGTCCGACAAGTGCTCATGGCCGTAGTTCGCGCCCATGCGCTGCATGGTGTCGGCGGCCTTGTTGAGAAAGCTGGCGATCCGGCGAAGTTCGGCCGGCGTCGCGAACAGGTTTATCTCCGCCAGTTCCTTGTGCCGACTTTCTTCTCCGGACTGCCCATCGTCGCTGTAACCGCGGATATTCATGCTCGATGGTCCTGTTGGGAGTGGCCTTGGCCCCGGCGCTGCCGTCGTGCGATTGATTCGTGTCGAATGGCTTGTCAATCGGCTTCGCACGCCACCGTCGACGGCGTCGCACGACGTGCATCGGCGCGCGCCCAAGCATAGATCAGCAAACCGGCCAGCGCGGTGATCGCGCCGACCACGCCGGTGGAGGTCCAACCGTAACCGGCGGTGATCGCCATGCCGCCCAGCCACGGCCCGAGCGCATTGGCCATGTTGAACGCGGAGTGGTTGGACGCCGCCGCCAATGTCTGCGCCGATCGGGCGACGTCCATCAGATGCGCCTGCAACACCGTCGCCAGCGCGCCCATCGTGCCGACCGCCAGCACCGCCGGCAGCACCGTCCATACCGAGCGTGCGGCCAGCGGGAACAGCAGCAGGATCATCGCCGACCACACCAATATCCACGCCGCCGCGCGGAACTGCAGGCGATCGAACAACCAGCCGCCGCCGAGCGTGCCGAGAATGCCGCCGATGCCGAACGCGATCAGGCCGAACGGAATGAACGACTCGCGCACGCCGGTGACATGCACCAAGGTCGGCGCCAGATAACTGAAAACACAGAACATGCCGGCGAAGCCAATCGCGCCGATGCCCAGCGCCAGCCATACCGGCTTGCGATTGAAATCGCGCAGCTCGCGCATCGCGTCCGGACGCGGCGCGTTCATGCCGCGCGGCAACACCCGCATCGTCATCGCCACCGTCGCCAAGGCGATCAGCGACACCAGCGCGAACGCCCAACGCCAACCGAAGCTCTGCCCCAGCCACGTCGCCAGCGGATTGCCGACGAGCAGCGCGACCGACAAACCCAGCATCACCCGTCCGACCGCGGCGCCGCGCTGTTCCGGTGGACTGATCCGCGCGGCGACCAACGCCGCGATGCCGAAATACGCGCCGTGCGGCAGCCCGGCGACGAAGCGCGCGAGCATCAGGCTGTAGTAGCCCGGCGCCAGCGCGCTGGCGAGATTGCCGAACGCGTAGAAGCCCATCAAGGCCAGCAGCAGGCTGCGCCGCGACATGCGCGCGCCGAGGATCGCCAACGTCGGCGCGCCGATCACCACGCCGAGCGCGTAGGCGCTGATGACGTGGCCCACCTGCGGCTCGTTCACGCCCATCGCGCGGGCGATGTCGGTGATCAGTCCCATCACCACGAATTCGCTGGTGCCGATGGCGAACCCGCCCATGGTCAGGGCGAACAGGATCAGGCCGACCTGGCGTGGCGACAGGACAGGGGCGGATGCGGGGGTGTCCGGGCGGACGGGGGCGGCGGCGGTCATGACGCCATTATTGTGCATTGCAGCATGCAGCGCCATTTCGGGATTGGCCGGACGGAACAGCGGGGCTAAACCCTCGGGCCTTTCATCGCCGGGTCGTCCTGAGCCTGCGCGGGCGCTTGTTGCGCCACGCTCTGCGCTTGTGACTGCTGGGCCAGCGTGTCGCGAACCTGCTGCGAGGCCTGGGACAGGCTGGTGGCGTTGTCCTGCGCGGCGGGCAGCAGGGCCAGTTTCGCGGTCGGATTGCCCAGTTCACCCTGACCGGCGATCAGGCCGCTGCGGTCGTTGTTGAACACGACGAAATCGATCCGATCCAGCCGCTCGTTCTGACCGCCCTGCGGCCGCTGCGCGCCGGCGAGGCTGGCGTAAGCCAGATTGGCGGCGGCTTGCTGCAGGCGTTCACCCGAGAAGGTGCCGGCGGGGATGTTGGGTGAGCGCTCGATCGCGTCGATCGCTTGCTGGAAACGTTCGTGGCCGGGGTGATGGCGGTCTGTGATGCTGGTTGCGCCCGGAGGCAAAGAGGCCGGCGGCTGTGGCTCGGCTTGAGCGGGTTGTGTTGGCATCGATTGCGTCGATGGCGCGCCGGCCTCGGGCGCGCTTTGCTGCTGCGTCTGCACGCGCGCCGCCGGGCCGATGTTGAACTCGGCGAAACTGCCGTCGCGCACAAGTCGATTGAGGTTGACCGTGATCTCCGGGTTGTTTGCGTTCCAGCCTGGCCCGATGTTGTGGTTGCCTTCGTCTGCGCGCTCGTTGTTCCCGTAGGGATTGCGCAGCGTGACCTGGGCTTCGTTGGTTCGCGGATCGCGCGACACGCCCACCACCATATAGGCATGGCTTTCCTCGAGGCCATCTTGAACGTCCCGACCTTGCGTCGCCATCGACACTGGCCGCTGCGTCGCCAGTGCTTGTTCCACTTCTGCATAGACCGCGTCCAACTCCAACCTGGCACCATGCACGGGCGCCCGAAACGGCGGCGGCTCGGGGCGGTGGACATGGTCGGGACCGGTGGATCGCATTGGCGGGGCTTCGGGATTGAGGATGCGCAGGCTGCGGCCTGATTCCCCAGTCAAGGCATACATGCCATCGGCCAGTGAACCGCCGCGCGTCTGATCACCAATGAGGTCGTAGCCTCGGTTGAGGTTGACCCTCCCTTGTGTATCGCGGCCATACAGTTCGGCGAAACCCGCTTCGATGACGGTGGGCCATAGAGCACCATCATGCTCGCGATTGTTGTCGGCCGTTCCGCCACCTCCCTTGCGAATATTTCGACGAATATCCTCTTGCGACACAACGATCGATTCCCGGATCGGATCGGTCTGTCCCTGGCCACGCTCCTGCATGCTCGGCGGGCGGTACAACATAACCGTGAACTCACCGGCCTCGGCATTGAAACCGATGGCATCGCGAATGCGATCGGGTTGCCGCTCGCCGAGCGAGCCTATCGGCGCGAGGAAGTAGCAGTTGTAAAGGCGATCCTGGTCGATATCCGAACCCCGCGGACGGCCGTCAGCCCCATACAAATCAGTCGCCGTGTATTGCCTTTCCTTTGACATATTTATCTCCTGCTCGGACCGTTTGCATCAATGTTTCGCAGAGGGCACGAGTTCAAAATAGCCGACTAAACTGCGCTCGCGCGTACCAGGCAAGAAATCGCTACTCATAACCATGGAGATATAACGCGGCGCGCCATCATTAAGCTTCCACAAAAAAATTTGATACCCTTTTTCATCATCGTGATGAGAAAAAAAATACTCATCTTCATACCAAACGACCGGCTGCGGCACACCGCCCAATACCTGTCCGACATACCGGCTTGCCTTTGACCCTATCCGGGCGCTGTCCGTAAACCCAGGCTCAGTCAATACAAAGCGCTGATCAACGACGACAACCCTGTATTTTTCATTTAAATACTGTTCCAGCCATTGCACCATCGCGGCTTTCGCACGACGCTGCTCGTGTGGCGGAGACGGGCTGTCCCGCGGCGCGGGTGTCGCCGACTCTTGCAAACCGTCGAGCACGCTATCGCGTGACTTTACCGTCTGACACCCGCCCAACAGACATCCTGCCAAGAGTAGAAAGACAACCAGCAGGTGGCGTGGCTTAAAGCTGTGGGAGCCCGCTGTCGCGTATTGCTGTTCTTGCCTGGCCATGTCCAATGCCCCTTTAGATGTGCTTGTGTCAACGCTTGGCGGAAGATACGAGTTCAAAATAAACCACTAAACCGCGCTCGCGCGTGCCGGGCAAGAAATCATTGGTTATCACAAAATCTATATAGCGCGGCGAGCTAGCGCCGAATGCCCAAAGAAACATCATGTAGCTGTCATCGTCAAACCAGCCATCGGCGCGCATCGTTGCGCCCAAGGTCTGGGTGACATATTGATGCGCCTTGGAGCCGATCGCCGCAAAGTCGGTAGACCCGGGCGCGGTCAAGACAAAACGTCGACCCACCACCCGATATTCGTGTTTAAGATATTGCTCGACCCACTCCACCATCGCCGCTTTGGCGCGTCGCTGCTCGTGCTCAGGCGACACGCTGTCGTACGGCTCAGGTGTCGCCCACTCCTGTAAGTCTTTGAGCATGCTATTGGTTGGCTCGATGATTCTGCAGCTTGTCAGCGCGCAGCAGACCAGCAGAAGCAAGGCCACGAGAGGGCGAAATTTCAAGGCGAGTCTCCTTCTGCCAGTGCAGTCAGTGTAGACCGGGCCTGCCGTGGCCGCCGATGCCTTCGGCTTGTTTTTTTTGGCACACACAATAGTCGGCAGAGCGCATATAAAAACAGCAGTTATCGCCACCACCTGATGCCGTAAAAAAATTCAGCGGCAACGCCGGGTGGGAAGTCGCCGATAAAGCAAGCCGCCCGAAACGTCGAAGTCACCTCCGCTCAATTCCGCCACGTCCAGGTAGACGTCCTGCACTGCGATCGACCCAAGTCCCGCGATCCGCTCAAAGCGGCAGGCGCGTCCCGTCCAGCGTGCCGCGCTCCAGGCGTCCGTTCTCGACGAACAGCAGTTCGCCGGAGCGGCCTTCCTTGATGCTGCTGTCGACGGCTATGACGCGGCCGTCGAAGTAACTGCCGACGTGCTCCATCGAGGTATGACCGACAACGATGCGGCTCACGCCGAGGCGGTCGAGAATCGTCTGCACCTCGTTCTGGCCGAGCTCGCCTTGCTTGAAGTAGCCGCGATACCAGATCGGACTGGTCTTGCCGTCGTACAGCGGCGCGAACAGCGGGTCGTGTTTCACCGTGGCCTTGGCCAGGCCGAGCGACTGCCGATAACGCGCGTTGACCGTGTCGCGATCCAGATGCAGATCGAAATGGCCCGGCTCGATGCCGCCATGGACGAACAAAAGGTCGTCGATCTTCAGCATCGTCGGCAATGTGCGCAGCCACGCGCCCAGCACGCTGTCGGCGTCGTACAGCTGCGGATACGGCTTGCCCAGCAACTCGGCGCCGCGCAGGTACTTCGGGTTGACGTAACGCAGGTCGTCGTACAGCACCATCGTTTCGTGATTGCCGAGCAATACATGCACGTCGCCGCCGGCATCGCGCGCCTGCTGCTGCAACTGATACAGCAGCCAGAACGTCTCGGTGACGCGAGGACCGCGATCGAAGACGTCGCCGACCACGACCAGATGGCCGGTGCCGTAGTGCCAGCGAAGCCGCTTGTCGATGACACGATTGGCTTGCAGCAACCGCACGGCCAGATCGAACTGGCCATGGATGTCGGACAGGGCGACGATGCGGTCGACGCCGCTGACCGACGATGTCGATTCGGCGGCCGCTTTCGCCCTGACCTCGATGGGGTCGGGATAGCCACAGCGCAGCGGTATCCGCACCGGCCATCGCTGCGCCTTGAACGTCTTGCGGATCACCTTGCCGGCGCAGATCCACTGCGCCTGCACCTGCGCGCCGTCGTAGCTCAAGTAGGGGCCGTCGTCGATCGACGTCGCCGCAACCATTTCGGCTTCGGCGGATTCCTGGCTGCGCTCCTGCGCGAGGGCGGCGCCGCCCGCCGCGAGCGTCGACAGCAGGCATGCCGACAGGAGACGTGCGAAAGCGTTCATCGAAAGCG
Organism: Lysobacter capsici; assembly: GCF_018732085.1. NCBI lineage: Bacteria > Pseudomonadati > Pseudomonadota > Gammaproteobacteria > Lysobacterales > Lysobacteraceae > Lysobacter > Lysobacter capsici. Next base: position 5,436,720 of record NZ_CP076103.1, read on the forward strand.
GATTCCGTTGGGGGCGACAGTACATCGGCGCGGCGCAAGACGCTCAAGCCTGGCACGACGCGCTCGCGCCGGCGTTGCCGAACCCGGCGCGGCGCGTGGCCGAATCTTGGCCGATCCGGCGCCGGTTCTCCAGCGCGCGGCCAGGGCGGCGCAAGCACGCGGCGACCGTCGACCGAGGCGTCCTGGCGGCCTCGGCGACACCGCATGAACCTTTTTCCCCCTTCGCCGACTACCTTAGCGACGAGTGAAGGAGAGTCCGCCATTGGACGAAAATGCATCCGACCGCGAACGCGCCGACCCAGCGCGCGCCGATCAAGCGCGCGCCGACCAGTTGCTGGTCGTGCGTTGCCAATTGGGCGAACGCGCGGCCTTCGACGACCTGATCCGGCGCTGGTCCGGCTCGCTGCATCGGTATGCGTTGAAGCTGACCGACGATCCCGAACTCGCCGACGACCTCACCCAGGAGGTCTGGCTGCGCGCGTTGCAAGGCCTTGGAAAACTGCGCGACGCCGCGCAGTTCCGCGCCTGGCTGTTCGGGATCGCGCACCGCACTTTCATGGATCGGCTGCGAAGTCGCTATGCGATGCCCGTCGACACCGGCATCGATCTGGAGGAACTGGCGGCGACTGACGCCATCGGTGACGACGAAGATCTCGATCGGGCGCTCGCCATCGGCATGGCATCGCTGCCGATCGTCGAACGCGAAGTGTTGACGCTGTTCTATCTGGAGGAACTGTCCATGGCCGATATCGCCACCGCGCTCGGCATTCCGGTCGGCACGGTCAAATCGCGGTTGTTCCGCGCAAGAGCGCTGTTGCGCCACTACATAGTCCCGCAGGAATCTCGCCCATGATCGCTCAATCGTCGCCACGCTCCTTGGATGAGGAACTTCGGCATCTGACCGCCGGTGCGCTGTCCACCCGTTCGCGCTATGGCCATGTCGCCCTGCTGCTGGCGGCGCTGATCATGTGCGTGTTGCTCGGCGCATTGCTGGCGACCGAGCCGGCGCTTCCAGGCCGCACCCGGGTCGCGTTCGCGGTCATGCTCGGCATCGGTGCCAGTTGGGTCGCGTATGCGGTGTGGGTGCTGCGGCATCGCAGGCCTCTGCTGGCCAATCATCGGGTCGTCGCGGGCTGGATGGCGGTGGTGTTCACCGCGTTGTTTTTCGCCGGTGCATCGGCGATGGCGATCGGCGCGGGCGGCCCGAGCTTGCAGGCCGCGGCCGCGATGGGTGCGGTGATGCTCGCTGTCGCCGTGGCCGTTCTGGTGCGCGCCTACCGCAACCTCGCCCGACTGCAGGCCCGGCGCCGCGAACTGGAACGGCAACTGGGCCTGTGACGAGCGCCTGGTTCTTCGTCACCCGACCTGCGCGCCGGCCTGCGGCAACTTCGCGATCACCTTGATCTCGAATTGGAAGCCGTACAGCCAGGTCACGCCGATGCCGGTCAGGGTCGGATACGGTGCGCTGCCCCAGTAATCGGGCAGCACGCTCCAGACCGTGTCGAAGTTGGTTTCGGGATCGACGATGAACACGGTCACGTCGATCACGTCGTCGAACGTGCAGCCCGCGGCGTGCAGGATCGCGTTGAGGTTGTCGAACGCGCGCCGCACCTGCGCGCTCAGTTCGGGCTCGGGCGAGCCGTCCTCGCGGCTGCCGACCTGGCCGGAGACGAACAGGAAACCGTCGGAGCGGATCGCCGGCGAGTAGCGATTGCGTTCGTAGAGCGCCTGGCGTCCGGCGGGAAAGACCACGTCGCGTTTTGTCACTGAGTTATCTCCATTGAGGCGTCGCGGCCGATCGCTGCGACGATGCGGGGACTCTAGGACAGCGGGTTTTGCGGATAAACAGGCCTACGCGGTCATCACTGTCCGTAGAATCCAAACAATCCCCGACCCGGCCGGAGCGCAGATGGACCGTTTCGATGCGATGCAGGCCTTTGTCCGCGTGGTCGAAGCCGGCAGCTTCACCAAGGCGGCGCAGACCCTGCACATGAGCAAGACCAGCGTGACCCAGCTGGTCCAGCAGTTGGAGGCGCGGCTGCGCGTGCGCCTGCTCAACCGCACCACGCGCAAGCTCGCCGTCACCGCCGACGGCGCCGCTTACTACGAGCGCGCGGTGCGCCTGCTGGCCGACATGGACGATGCCGAGACCAGTCTGTCCAGCGCCTCGTCCGCGCCCAAGGGCCGATTGCGGGTGGACGTGCCGAGCCCGCTCGCACGCATGATCCTTATGCCGGCCCTGCCCGCGTTTCATGCGCAATACCCCGACATCCAGTTCGACATGGGCGTGAGCGATCGCATCGTCGACCTGATCGGCGAGCACGTCGACTGCGTGGTGCGCGGCGGCGCGCTCACCGATCAGTCGTTGATGGCGCGGCATGTCGGCGACCTGCAATTGCGCGTGTACGCGGCGCCGAGTTATCTGCAGCGCGCGGGCACGCCCTCGCATCCGCAAGAACTGGAGGACAGCCATCACCGCATCGTCGGCTTCCATTGGGCGCGCAGCGGCAAGGTCTTTCGTTACGCCATGCATCGCGGCGTGGAAAGCATCGACGTGCAAGGCCGCTACGTGCTCGCGGTCGACGACGGCAATGCCTATCTCGCCGCGGGCCTGGCCGGCATGGGCGTGCTGTGGCTGCCCGATTACATGGCCATGCCGCACGCGGCGCTCGGCGAACTGATCCCTTTGTTCCAGGACTGGCGGCTGGAGCCGATGCCGTTGTACGTCGCGTTCCCGCCCAACCGGCATGTCAGCCGCAAATTGCGGGTATTCATGGACTGGATCGCCGAACTGATGGCGCAGCACGCGCCGATCACCACCCGGCCCGATCCATGAACGTCGCCATGGAAGCGTGATCCAGGTCGAGTCGTGAACGCCTGATCGGCCGGCCGATGCCGTCGATGCGACTGGACGGATCGAACGGCGCGTGGCTATCATCCCAGCGCCTGAATACGCACGCAGATCCTCACGCAAAGGGCCCCTTGCAACCAAGGAGCCGCCCATGCGTGCGCTGTCCAGCCTTGAATCGATCCCGCACCCGGATGCGCAAACCGGCCTCGCGCAATGGCGCGAACTGACCCGCCAGGCCAACGCGGCCTTCGACCGACGCCAATTCGCGCATGCGCAACGCCTGTATCGACACGCGTTGCAGACAGCGCTCGCGCTGATCGCAAGTCCCGCGTTCGCCGCCTGCCCTGACGACTGCCTCGCCGCCCTGGTCGTGGCCCATCACAACGTGTCCGAAACCCATCGCCAGCGCCGCGATCCGGCCGGCACGCTCGAACACTTGTGCCTGCCGCACGAAGCCCTGACCCGGATCGCCGCCGATCCGCACGTACCCGACGACGCGCGCCGCTGCGCCGTGCGTCACATGAGCCGGACCCGGCTCGCCCTGCTCGACTGGCAGACCCGCCACGGCGCCTGCGCGAAAACCCAAGCGTTATTGCGCGACGGCCTGTCGGCGTTGTCGTCGCTGGGCGATGTCGCGTTGCACTGATCCGCTGAGTCCTTTCTCCCGCCTTCGGACAATCGAACATGACCTACGAACTTCCCGCCCTGCCCTACGCCTTCGATGCACTCGAGCCGCACATCGATGCCAAGACGATGGAGATCCACCAAAGCAAGCATCATCAGACCTACGTCAACAATCTCAACGCCGCGCTGCAAGGCAGCGAACACGAAGGCATCGCGGTGGAAACGCTGATCACCACGATCGACCACCTGCCCGAAAACCTGCGCGCGCCGGTGCGCAACAACGGCGGCGGCCACGCCAATCACAGCCTGTTCTGGACGGTGATGGCGCCGGCCGGCCAAGGCGGCGGCGGCCGGCCCGACGGCGCCTTGGTGCAAGCGATCGAATCCGATCTGGGCGGTTTCGATGCATTCAAGGACGCCTTCACCAAGGCCGCGCTTACTCGCTTCGGCAGCGGCTGGGCCTGGCTGGTGGTGGGCGCGGACGGGCGGCTCAATGTGGAGAGCAGCGGCAACCAGGACAGCCCGTTGATGGTTGGGATCGGCTCGGGCGGCGTGCCCATCCTCGGCCTGGACGTGTGGGAGCACGCGTATTACCTGAAGTACCAGAACCGGCGCCCGGACTACATCGCCGCGTTCTACAACGTGGTGAATTGGCCGGAAGTGGCGAGGCGATATGCCCAGGCGCAGAACTGATTCCGGCGACGAGGGTGCGATGAGCGACGCGCGCGCGACGCGGCTCGGCCGCAGGCTGAGCGTGGCGCAATGGTTCGGGCTGGCGATCCTCGCGCTGGGCGCGATGGCGATGATCGCCGACGCCTGGCGCTTCATCGACAGCGTGCCGGCGGTGCGCGCCGCCTTCGTCGGCGGCTCGGTCGCGGCGCTGGCCACCGCGCTGGGCGCGCTGCCGGTGTTGTTTTCGCAGCGCCTGTCCGATCGCATCCAGGACACCCTGTTCGGATTCGGCGCCGGCGTGATGCTCGCGGCCTGCGCGTTCTCGCTGATCATTCCGGGCCTCGCGGCGGCGCAGGCGACCGCCCAGTTCGGCGGCGGCGAACGCGGCGCCAGCCTGGTGATCGGCCTGGCCGTGCTGCTCGGCGGCGCGACGATCATGCTGATCGATCGCGTCGTGCCGCACGAGCACTTCATCAAGGGACGCGAAGGACAGTCGCCGGGAAAACTGCGCCGCACCTGGCTGTTCGTGTTCGCCATCGCGCTGCACAACCTGCCCGAAGGCCTGGCGATCGGCGTGGGTTATGCCGGCAACGAGGGCGCGGTGCGGGCCAATGCATTGGCGATCGGCATCGCGATCCAGGACGTGCCCGAAGGGCTGGTGGTGGCGGTCGCGTTGTTGGCCGCGGGCTACGGCCGGTTATGGTCGGTGTTCATCGGCGCGGCGAGCGGGTTGATCGAACCGGTCGGCGCGGTGCTCGGCGCGGCCGTGACCAGCCATTCGCATGCGTTGCTGCCGTGGGGGCTGGGCTTCGCGGCGGGCGCGATGCTGTTCGTGATCAGCCACGAGATCATTCCCGAATCGCATCGCAAGGGCCATGAGAGTTTCGCCACGGCCGGGTTGATGATCGGGTTCGTGCTGATGATGGTGCTGGATACCGCGCTGGGATAGCGCCGACCCAATCGGTCGGCGCTGCGCATTCGATGCTACACACAGGCGAAGGCGAGGTTCACGGCAGATTCGGATTCGGCGCGGGATCGGTGCGGCGCCAACGCTCGGGCAGGCCGTAGTCCTTGCAGGTGCTGCAGGTCCACGCCTGTTCGCTCGCGGCCTGCAGGATCAGGCGCGGCGCCTCGGGATCGACGCAGGCCTTGTCGGACACGTCCGCGCCCGGCATCAGGATGTCGAAACCGTTGTCGCGCTCGCAGTAGTACTCCAGATAGTCGAGCTCCGGCCCCTTGCGGTCGCGGATCATGCCCAGGTCGAGAATCGCGGTCGAAGCGTCCACCAGGATCATCGGCGCCACCGGCCGCGACAGCGCGCCGCGCTGCGCCGCGGCCTGGACCTGCGCGGCGTCGGTGTAGTCCGCCGGCACGTAGCGGCCGGCGTAAGGCGCATGCACGCTGGATACCGGTGCCTGCTGTTCGCGGATCTGGCGCGAGATCATCTCGCGCAGGCGGGCCGCCTTCTGCGGGGACAGGCCGTCGACCTGGCGCCCGTTCTCATCGTTTTCGTCGCGGTACACGGTCACCCGTCCCCAACGATCCGGCGAGTCGATGTTGTAGTACTCGAACGGCACTACTACTTTTCCCTCCATGTCGATTACGCCGTGCTTGCCGCCGCGTTGAGCGTCGACGACCACGAACTCCGGCCAAGGCGCCTTCAAGCCCATCGGCCAGTAGCTGTCTTGCGGGTCGAGGTATTGATACTCGTGCGCGAACACCGGCTTGCCGCTGCGCAGGTCGTACAAGGTATAGCGATCGCGGTCTTCGCCTTGGCCGGAATAATCGGTGTCCGAAAACATCACATACGGCGCGGGCAGGTCGCTGTTCGGCGCGGTGCCGCTATGCTTGGCCTGGATCCGCCAACGTCCGTCGCTGTCGATCACGCCCGTCTTGTCGCCGAGCTTGACGATGTACAGCGCCAGGCTCGGATAGTGCGCGATCACCTGCCTCTCGGCCATCGGCAGGATCACGCGTCCGTCGGCGTCGACCACGCCGGCGTGGGAGCGGATGCCCTCAACCCAGCGCAGGGTGGAGAATTGCGGCGGCGCCTTGTTGCCGTCCCGCTCCGCGAAGGCGATCGGCAAGGTTTCGATCCGGTCGTAGTCCGGCTTGACCAGCCAGCGACCGTCGCGGTCGGCAAGGCCCTCGCGTTCGTCGGCGCCATCGGACGTGGCCACGGTGACGACCAGGCGAGCGGCCTGGGTCTGGCGGATGGAGCGGGCCTGCAACTCGGCGACACGGCGACCCGTCTTGTCCAGCAGCAGGACCGTGCGGTTCGCGTAGCGCGGCGCGGATTCGTCGCCGCCCTTCGCTTTGCCATATGGAATCGCAACCCAGCGCTGCGCCTCGGGCAGATAGTCGATCTGGGCGAACTCGCCGGGAAGGGCGGGCTTCGAGGTTTCGTCCAGCACGCGGCAGCGCGGCTCGTCGACGACGTCTTCGCCGACCGGGCGAATGCACTCGCGAATCCACGGCGAGCCCTCCAGCGCCTGGTAGTCGACGCCATCGCGGAATTGCGTCAGCGCCTTGCCGCTGCGATCGAACAACGCCGACTGGCCGCGTCGGGTTACCGCCAGCAAGGACGCAACCGCCTTGACCGAATCGTTGAGCGGCTCCAGCACGATCCGTCCCTGCGCATTCATCGCACCGGTGCGGCGCGCGCGCTGGAACGAGAACAGGCCGGTTCCCTCCAGGGCGTCGAGTTCGGCATACGCCGGCTCGGCCACCACACGGCCGTCCTCACGCACCAGACCGCCCTTGCCGCTCAGCAGCGGCGAGCCTTCGGTGCCGATCAGCATCACGTCCAGCGAGGGCTCGGGCGGCTCGACGTACTCGAACGGACCGGCGATGCGCTTGCCGCGCGCGTCGAGCAATTCGCCGCCAAGGCCGGCGCGGCTCAACCATCCGCCGCCGGGAAGACGGATCAGCTCGACGGTATCGACCGGCACCACCACGCGGCCTTGCGCATCGCGCAGGCCCTGGCCGGCCCAGCGGGTGAGCTCGTTGTTCAAGGTGAACACTTCGAGCGCGCCCTCGGCGGACTTGGTCGCCTCGGCGGCCGACAGCGGCGCGCACAACGATCCGGCGCAGACCAGCGCCAGCAGGGATTTGAACAGCGAGCCGCGCATCAGCGCTCTCCGATCGGACAGGAAGGAACGAAACTGGCGCGGTAGTCGAGCCAGATCGCGCGCGCGGACAGCAGCAGCGGCGCGCCGGGCTCGCTCGACAGGCGCGCGGGATCGATTTCGAACGCGGCCGTTTGCGCCATCGCGCCGCAACGCTGCGCGGCGAGTTTGCACAGGCTCGCCGACGCCGAAGGCGATCGCGGGCCGAGCCATTCGTCCCAACCGCCTTGCCCGTACGACGATTGCTGCGCCAGTCGGGTCAGCGTGGCCAGCACCGGCGCGGATCGACGCAGCAGTTCGGCGCCACCTGCGGCGGCGCGGAAGCGCTGCTCGATCGGCACGGTGAGGCCGTTGCGGCAATCGATCGCCAGCACCTGCTCGACCTGCGCGTCCTCGGGGACGTCCTGCGGCCAGCGTTCCACTTCGGTCCGCGAGGCGCGCGACGTCGCCTCGATGACGCCGTCGCCGCGATGGCGCAGCGAGTCCAGGTCGAACGCGGACAGCGAATCTTCCGCCGGCGCCGAGCGCGACCGACGCTCGCTCCGACGCGATGCCGTCGCCGCCGTCTTCGGTATCGGCAGCGGCGGCGCGTAGCACGCGACGGCCTGGTCGTATTGCGCGCGCAAGCGTTCGAACAGCGTCCGGGCGTCGGCGGGCGGCGCATCGCCGATGGCCGCATAGTCGTAGGCCACCGCGGGCTCCGGGCCCGGCTCGGGTGCTTGCGCCGAATCGTCCCGTCCACGCGGCGCCATCGCCAATGCGCAGGCCCGCCAGATTTCGCTGGTGTCCGGCCAGCGATGACTTGCCACTTCGTCCTGGCGCAAGGCGATCTGTTGCAGCTGATCCTCATAAGTCTGATCGCGCCGCGCGACCGGCCGGTGGTCCGGGTCGAGCAGCAGCAACGCGGTATCCACGTACAGACCGCTGCGGCAGTCGATCAGTCGCTCCAGGTACTCGTAACGGCCGCGCGCGTTCTGCTCGGCGGTCCAGCCCTGTGAGGAGGTGCGCGGATAGCGCGACGCCGATTCCAGCAGGCCGTCGGCCCGAAGCTTCAATCGATCACGATCGACCGCATGGATGCCGTCGCCCATGAAGCGCCCCCAACGCTCGGACGTCGCATCGGCCTGCGATGCGTGCGCCACGCCCGCGTTCGCCAGCCCCAGAATCAGTGCGAACCATGCACCGTGCCCACGTCCATGTAACCACGCCATATGGCTTCACCACCGATGCGGATCAAGAAGGTCGGAGTTCGCGATGGCGCCGACGATGACTCCCGCAACCATTCTCCCATACCGCGGCGCGACCCAGTCGCGGACCGCGGGCTCGCGCTCGACCGTCTGTCTCTTCCCGATATTGAAGCGTCGTACGTACGCAGTGCGGTCAAGCTCGACGCGCCGAGGCGGCGCGATACATCGCGGCTCGGTCTGCCGTGCCCGCGCGGCCTCCAGGCCGCCGTTGCAGCGGCCTGGAGCTTGCCGATCATCGAAACCGCAAAGCCGCCGGCTACATCGCGTGACCGATGCGCTCAGTAGTCGTCGCGGCCATGAGTGGCGGTGGAATAGCCCAGGAACTCCGCCGCGCTTGCGTCCGGACGGCCGCGCTTGGTCGCGTTCTGGAAGTTGGGGATCGCCACGCCGCGATTGCGATAGCCGTTGACGGCGATATCGCTGTAGCCGGAATACAAGCCGTTGGATCGGCAATCGCGCACGCCTTCGCCGTACAGGATCGACTTGGCCATGTACTCCAGCCCGCGCGCGAAGCGCGGCTGCGACTCGCTGCCGATCGTCAGCGTCCACAGGCCGGTGTCGCCCTGGATCGTCGCGATTTCGGCGGCTTGCGCGATGCCGGCGAGCGAGTATTGCGGGTGATGGCAATCGCGCGCCTGCAGTTCCTGCACTTCGCCGCTGCTGTAGACGATCAGCGGAATCATCTGCTTCATCCGGTTAAAACCGGCGTTGTAGCGATTGGCGTCGTCCTGGTACACGCCCGCGGCCATCATCGCCAGCGCGCCGGACACGCCCCAGTTGTTGGTCCGGCTCGACGCCTGGTTGGCCTGCGCATAGAGCTTGTTGAGGTAGCCGTTGAAGCGATCCTGCTGGGCCGGCGTCCAGCCCGCCTCGCCGCCGTTGTGGTGACGGATGATCTCCGCCGCGCTCGCCCACACCGGCAAGCCCCAGGCCGCTTCCAGCCACGCCTGCGGCGCATCGGTGCCCGGCGCCAGGGTGAATCCGGTGAACTTCGACGACCACGCATCGAGGATCTGGATCGCCTTGTCGCGGTTGCGGGTGTCGCCGCTGACGGTCCAGCGCAGCGCGTTCAAGTACGCGGCCATGCTGTCGTTCTTCCAGCGGCTTTCCTGCGGACCGCCGGCGGCGCGCACCACTTCCACCGTCGCCAGCGCCGAATGCGCATAAGTGTGCGAGCCGCGATTGTCCTGCAGCAGCCGGTTGTAACCGGTCTTGATGGCGCTGTTCGCGCTGGACTGCACGGCCGCGCGGATAGTGTTGAGGCGGGCCTGGGTGACCAGCAGGCCGGGATGCTTGAACGGCGGGACTGCCTTGACGGATGCGTCGCCCGCGAGGTCGGCGCTGGCGAAGCCGATCGCGGCGCGATCGTGCGGGACTGCATCGTCCGCCGAAGCAATCGCAGTCGCGCCGTCGTGATCGGCTGCGTAACTCGCACCGGCCCAGCAGGTCAGCAGGGTCAGGGCCGTCGCGGTGAAACGCAGTTTCGCAGTGGGGAGCTTGCTGATGCGTGACATAAGCATCCTCGTTCGAGTCGTCGTAGGTTGGGGGGAGGCAGCGTCGATCACTAACCCGCGCTCGTAGCGAGTCCGTGCAAGGAACCGGTCGGTCGTTCGGTGCCGCGACGGCGGCCGTCGTCGTCGCGCTCTGCGACGCCGGGCCATGGCGCCGCGCGCGAGACGACAAGGGCTTTGTGTCGGGCGCGGAAGTCATGTTGCATGACTGCCAAAGCGAAAGTTGCGACTCGCTATGGATAAGCGGCGTTGCCGAAAGCGCGAAAACGCAGGTCGGTTTCGCAGTTCCGCACTCTGCTCGCGGCCTGGATGCGCGGCTTGTTCGCGCGAGTCGATTGGCGCGCAGCTGGCGCGGAACACCGGTGACGATCCACCGCCACGCTCGCGATCGGTCGTTCACGCCAATATCGGCGAGCCGTCGCGTCCGATACGTGAGCGCGCGCAAGAAAACACGCGATGGCTGAAGCGCTAATCGGCCCGCGGTGGGCGCTCGACGTGGGTTGCGATGCTTTGTTCACCGGCGGCCGAACACGGCAGCTCCCCGGCTTCGGCCGGCCTTGCAAAACCAGTCGCCACAAGGCGACCGGTCCGGCTCCAGCGAGCCGCGAGCGAAAGCCCGGAAATCCCGGGCTTCGTTATTTCGGGAGATCGGTCACTCAGCCTTAGCCGATGCGAAGCAAGGCGGATCGCATCGGTGACGGCGGCTTCGTCACTGGACGACGTAACCTGAAAACCGCCACAGGCCGTCTTCGTCCCGACGCAGGGAGACCAGTTCTTTCGCCTGCCGTCGGCCCTGGAACTGACTGGCGAATTCGATGCTGGCGTACAGGCCGGCCGGAAGCGGGCCGCCCTCGGCCACCACTTCGCGCCGCACCGCGATCCAGTTGCGCGCGTCGGCGGTCCCCAGCGGCTTGCGGGTCTTGCCGACATGGCCGACGAAGTCGGCGCGCTTGGCCGAACGCTTGGTCACGTTCGACGAGTTGTCCCAGAGCACGCCGGCCTGGTCGCGATCGATCGCCTGCAATATCTGCAGCGCGCTATTTGCCAGCGTATTGGGATCGATATCGCGCACAGCAGCCTGTTGCGGCGTGGCGGCCGGCCGCGGAGCCTGAGCTTGTCCCTGGGCGATCGCCGCGCCGGACAGGAGGCACAGCGCCATGGCCACCGTCGTCGTGATGCGTTTCATGGCCGTACCTCGGTCGTTGGGTGATGGATGGAAGCGATGAGCAAACCTGCGTCGCGGCGATGCCCGATCCCGTGGCGATTCACTGCTCCACCTCGGCCACGATCTCGACCCGGCGATTGGGCTGCAGGCAGGCGATCAATGCGGTTCGTTCCGCCGAAGCGTCGCAGCTGCCGATCACCGGCTCCGACTCGCCCCGCCCTTCGGCCGAGATCAATCGCGCCGGCACGCCTTCGTCGATCAACAACGCACGCACCGTCTGCGCGCGTCTTTGCGACAGCGCCTGGTTGGCCTGCTCGCTGCCGATCGTGTCGGTATGCCCGGTCACCCGCACCTTGCGCAGGTCTTTGGCATCGCGCAGTTCCGCCGCGATGCGCGCGATTTCGGCGCGACCGCTCGATTGCAGATCGCCGCGATCGGCCCGGCCGAACGCAAACAGCGCGTCCGCGGACAGCGAGTAACGGCGCGGCGCGACGGCGCTCGGCGCCGACGGCGGCGGTGCCGGCGCGACCGGTTCGCGCAGCAGGTCGGCGCAATCCTGCGGCTGCCAGTAGAAACTGCGCGCGAGATAATGCTGGTCGAAGATCACCTTGTACTGGCAGGTGGTCACCTCGCCATCGCGGCGAAAGTGAAAGAGGTAGTCCCACTCCCGCACGCCGGCATAGCCTTCGCGGAAGTGCGGGCGCCCCAGCAGGTGATAGAGCTGATCCTTGGTCACGCCGGCGGCCACTTGACGCAGGCTGTTCGGGTTGGGGAATGTCCCCTCTTTCAGGATCGCTCGCTCCTTCGCCGGAAACACCACTTCGGCCGGCACTCCATCGGGGGAAATGTCGCGACTCAGGTGCCGGGTGCCACAAGCGGACAACAGTCCTATCGCGATACTGCACACGATCGCTGCGCCAGCGAACCGGTTGGCTTGCATTGGAGATTCCTCGCTTTGACTGATGGCCGCCGGTCGGTGCGCGCGTAGCCGCGCCGCCGGGCAGTGTTCTGATTCGTTTGGATCGTTCGACCAAAGCGGCATCGAACGCTTTCGCGGATCGCGCCCCGCCCGAGGACGGGGCGCGCATGGCGTCACCACTGGATACCGGCGCCGACCGAGAAGCCCCAGTCGCGCGCGGTGTTTCCGCTCGCCTGGGCCTTGTAGACCCAGCGGCCGTTCTCGGTGATGCCCGACAGGCCCACGGCCATGCCGTATTCGCCCTGATAGCCGCCGGCCGCCAGCGCGAGCATGCTCTTGCCCGGCAGATAGGCCTGCGGCAGACCCGCCATGGCCATCGCCGAGGACGTGCCGGCACGGAAGTCGCGGCGCAAGGTCCACACATCGTTGTCGAACTTCTCGAAACGCGCGTCGGTATACGCCTTGGATTGGTCGATGGCGTGGTTCACCCCGGCGTTGAGCTGGCTCACGTTGACCGCATCGGTGCCGGCGATGCCGGGCGACACGCCGGTCAATGTGCGGCCGCCGACGTTGACCTCGCCGGTGGAGGTGCTATTGCCGACGTAAGCGGCGTTGTAATTGCTCTGCGCGCCCACCGTGGTCGCCGATCCGGAACCCAGCGCGACGCTGTTGGCGTGGCTCGCGGTCGCACCGGTACCCAGCGCGGTGCTGGCGTTGCCGCTGGCGGTGCTCTGGTTGCCCACCGCCAGGGCGTTGTTGCCGCTGGCCGTCGCGCCGTTGCCGCCCGCCGACGAGTTGGTGCCGGTCGGTTGCGGCTTGACGAGGTTGCCTTCCTGGCTGACCTGGAACATGCCGTCGGAACCGTTCTGCACGCTGCTGATGCGGCCGTCGAAGCTGTTGACGGTGGTGGTGAGGTTGGCGACGTTGCCTTCGACCTGGGTGATGCGGCCATCGAAGCTGTTGACGGTGCCGCTGAGGTTGGCGATATCGCCCTCGACGTTGGTCACGCGTCCGTCCAGCGCGTTGACCGCCTGGTTGGTCGCGTGCAGCTGCGAGCCGTTGACCGCATCGGTCGAGGTGTCCGACAAGCGTCCCGCGGCGACATTGGTGATGGTGCGTTCGGCGCCCACGCCGCCCACGCTCACCGTTCCCACCGGCGCGGCGCCGGCGAAGTTGTACGTGGTGCCGGCGATGGTGGCGCTGGCGGTGCCCACCGCCGCGCCGGTGGTGGAACCCGCGCCCAACGCGACGCTGTTGGCGTCGCCCGCGGTGGCGCCGGTGCCGATCGCCACCGCGTCGGCGGCGGTGGCGCTGGCGTTCACGCCCGAAGCGATCGCGCCGGTCGCGGTGGCGCCGTTGTTGGCGTAGTTGCCGCCCTGCACGCCGCCGTCGTTGACGCTGTAGTAATGCGCGGTACCGGAGGAAACCGCCTGATTCAACTGATCCAGGTTCACCGCGTCGCTGCCGTTGACGCCGGCGGCCACGTTGGTGATGGTGGTGCCGCCGGCATTGATGCCGACATTGGTGATGCTGGGGCCGCCGGCGATGGTCAGGCCGTTGGTGGTGATCGTGGTATTGCCGACCACCACGCTGTTGAAACTCGGGTCGGGGACCACGCCGACCGTCAAGGTGCCGGAGGCGTCGTCGTAGGCGACCGTGGCGTTGCTGCCGGCGGCGACGGTCAAGGTTTCGTTGGGCGCGATATTGCCGCTGTTGGCACCGGCGGTGATGTTCCAGCCGGCGGTGGCGTTGTTGTTGACCTGGGTCAGCGCGTCCTGGACGTTGGTGTAGCTGTTGCCGCCCACCGCCAGCCCCGCGGTCAGCGTGTGCGTGGTCGGATCGTAGACCGAAGTACCGCCCAGCGAAGCGGCGGTGCTGTTGCCCAACTGATCCAGGTTGACGCCCAGCGCGCTCACCGCCTGATTGGTGGAGAACAACTGGGAACCGTTGATCGCATCGGTGGAACCGCCTGACACGCGCCCCGCGGCGACATTGGTGATGGTGCGTTCGGCGCCGATCGCACCGACGCTGACCGTGCTGGTCGGCGTGGTTCCGGCGTAGTTGTAGGTCACCGCGTCGATGGTGTCGCTGCTCGTCGCCACGACGGTACCGGTGACCGAACCCGAGCCTAGCGCCACATCGCCGGCCTGCGCGCCGGCGACCGCGCCGTTGCCCACGGCGGTGCCGCCGGCGACCGTCGCGCTGGCGCCCACGCCCGCGGCCAACGCGTTGACGCCGCTCGCGCCGTCGTTGTTGTAGTTGCCGCCGGCGACGCCGTTGTCGTTGACGCTGTAGTAATGCGTGCGCACCGCGTCGGTGGCGTCGGTCAGCTGGCTGACATTGACCGCGTCGGTGCCCGCCACGCCCGGCGCGACGTTGTTGATGACCAGGCCGCCGGCGTTGATGCCCGTTGTGGTGATACTCGGCCCGCCGGTGATGGTCAACCCGTTGTGGTTCAGCACCGTGCTGCCGGCGGTGACGCTGTTGACGGTGATGTCGTCGGCCAGGTCGAAGCTGACGTTATCGCTGGCCGCGGTCTTGCTGACCACGATATTGCCGTCGGTGTTGTTGAGATCGACCGCTTCGCCCGGCGCCACGTTGCTGGCGTTGGCGCCCTGCGCGCTGACATTCCAGCCCGCGTTGGCCGTGGTCGCGACCTGTTCGACCGCCTGGTTGGTCGCGTACAACTGCGAACCGTTGATCGCATCGGTCGAGCCGCCCGACACCCGTCCGGCGGCGACGTTGGTGATCGTTCGCTCCGCGCCGACGGCGCCGACGCTGACCGTGCTGGTCGGCGCGATACCCGCGTAGTTGTACGCGGTCCCGGCGATGGTATCGCCGGTCGTCGCCACGACCGTGCCGGTGACCGAACCCGAGCCCAGCGCCACGTCGCCCACCTGGGTCGCGGCGGTCGCACCGAAGCCTACCGCGGTCGCGCCGTCGGTGGCGGCGGTCGCGCCCACGCCCGCGGCCAACGCGTTGACCCCGCTCGCGCCGTCGTTGTTGTAGTTGCCGCCGGCGACGCCGTTGTCGTTGACGCTGTAGTAATGCGTGCGCACCGCGTCGGTGGCGTCGGTCAGCTGGCTGACGTTGACCGCGTCAGTGCCGGCCACGCCCGGCGCGACGTTGCTGATGACCAGGCCGCCGGCATTGATGCCGGAGGTGGTGACGCTCGGCCCGCCGGTGATGGTCAACCCGTTGTTGTTCAACACCGTGTTGCCGGCAGTGACGCTGTTGACGGTGATGTCGTCGGCCAGGTCGAAGCTGACGTTATCGCTGGCCGCGGTCTTGCTGACCACGATATTGCCGTCGGTGTTGTTGAGATCGACCGCTTCGCCCGGCGCCACGTTGCTGGCGTTGCCGCCCTGCGCGCTGACGTTCCAGCCCGCGTTGGCCGTGGTCGCGACCTGTTCGATCGCCTGGTTGGTCGCGTACAACTGCGAACCGTTGATTGCATCGGTCGAGGCATCGGAGATCCGGCCGGCGGCGACGTTGGTGATCGTGCGCTCCGCGCCGACAGCGCCGACGCTGACCGTGCTGGTCGGCGCGACGCCGGCGAAGTTGTAGGTCGTGCCGTTGATCGTCGTGCCTGGCGTCGCCACCGCCGCCGCCGTTACCGAACCCGAACCCAGCGCGACAGCGCCCGCCTGCGCCGCGGCGCTGTTGGCGCCGAGCGCGATGGCGTTGTCCGCGCCGGCGGCCGCGGAGGTGCCGAAGGCAAGCGCGCTGGCGCCGGTGGCGTTGGCGGTGTTGCCCAGCGCCACCGCGCCGAGGCCATTGGCGAGGTTAGTGTTGCCGAGCGCCACCGCGCCGTTGCCGGTGGCGGTGTTGTTCGCGCCCACGCCCACCGCGCCGGTGCCGCTGACGGTGTTCGGATCGCCGATCGCCACGGCGCCATCGCCGTTGACGCTCTGGCTCTCGCCGATCGCCACCGCGCCGGTACCGCCGAGCACCTGCGAGTTGCGACCGATCGCGACCGAACCCGGACCGGCCGCCGCCGTCACCGTGTTGGTGTCGCCCAGCGCCACGGTCGAGGCCGCCAGCGCCCGCGTGGACGCGCCGATCGCGGTCGCGCGCGCCGCGGTGGCGCTCGCGCCGGGGCCGATCGCCGACGCTCCCTCGCCGGATGCGCTGGCGAACTCGCCGAGCGCCAGGCTGTTGGTGGCGCTGGCATTGGCGAAGGCGCCGACGGCCGTGGACCCGCTGACTCCCGATGCCGAAGCGTTGACGCCGATCGCGACGCTGCTGACCGCCGAGGCCGCGGTGCCGGTGCCGAGCGCGACCGCATCGCCGCCCGATGCGTTGGCCTGATAGCCCTGCGCCACGGCCTGATCGCCCGAGGCCGTGGCGGCGATGCCGGCGGCCATCGAATTGGCGCCGGTCGCGCCGTCGTTGAGGTAGTTCGCGCCGTGCGTGCCGCCGTCGTTGACGCTGTAGTAGTGCAGCGGCGTGCTGGCCGCGATGGCATCGATCGCCCGGTTGGTCGCGTACAGCTGCGAACCGTTGATCGCATCGGTGGAGGTATCGGAAATCCGGCCCGCCGCCACGTTGGTGATGGTGCGCTCGTTGCCGAGCGCGCCCACGCTGACCGTGCTGGTCGGCGCGATGCCGGCGAAGTTGTAGGTCGTGCCGCCGATGACGATGCCGGGCGTCGCAACCGCGGCCGCCGTCGTCGAACCCGAACCCAGCGCCACGTCGCGTGCGTTGTTGGCCACGGCGGTGTCGCCGAAAGCGACCGCGCCCGCCGCCAGCGCGCGGCTGGTGCTGCCGATGGCGACGCTGCCCTGGCCGACCACGGTGTTCTGGAAACCGATGCCGACCGCGCCCTGCGCCGCCGTGCCGGCCACGCCGACCGCCTGGCCGCCGCCGCCGACCATGTTGGTGTTGCCGATGCCGATCGAGCCGTTGCCGGTGGCGGTGTTGTCCAGGCCCTGCGCCACCGCGCCGTTGCCGCTGGCGGTGTTGGGATCGCCGATCGCCACCGCGCCGTTGCCGCTGGCGAAGTTGCCGGCGCCGATGGCGACCGCGCGGCCGCCGGTGGCGCGCGAACCGTTGCCGATCGCCACGGCGTCGGCCGCGTCGGCGATCGTGACGTTGCCCATCGCGATCGCGTTGTTGGCGGTCGCGTTGGCCCCGGTGCCGATCGCGAGCGCGTTCTGCCCGGTGGCCTGGGCCAGCGCCGATATCGCCAAGGCATTGACGCCGGTCGCACTGGTGTCGGCGCCCAGCGCTATCGCATTGACCGCGCCGGAGGTGCTGTTGCGTCCGATCGCGATCGCGCTTTGTGCGCTCGACACCGCGCTCGGCCCCACGGCGACGGCATCGGTTGCCGTCGCCCGGCTCAGGCGTCCCATCGCGATCGCGTATTGCTGGGTCGCGGTGACGTCCGTGCCGATGGCGATCGAACCGATCCCGGTGGCGCCGGTTCCGGCGGCCGTGCGCGAGCCGAGATAGATCGAATTCAACGGCGTCGCGATCGACTGGAAGCCGATGGCGATGGCGTTCTGGCCGCCCGCGGCGGCGCTGGTGCCTTGCGCGATCGCATCGAGCACCGCCGCGTTGGCCTGGAAGCCTACCGCCACGCTGCGCAAGCCGGTCGCGTTGGCGCTGCGGCCGAACGCGGACGCGTTGACCCCGGCGGCGACCGACGCGTATCCGACCGCGGTGCTGCTGTTGGCGCCGGCATTCGCGCTGGTGCCGATCGCGACGCCGAAGCTGTCGGCCGTCACCGCACTGGTGCCGATCGCGATGGACAGGCCACCCATCGCCCGGGTCTGGGTGCCGATGGCGAGGGAGTTGTCGGTCGCGGCGGTCACGTCGGTGCCGATTCCGATGGCGCCCGCGCCCAACGCGCCCGTCGCGCCGGCGCTGCGCGCGCCCAGATAGATGGCATTGGTGCCGGCGGAATAGGCCTGGAATCCGAGCGAGATGGAATTCTGCGCGGCGCTGTGAGCGGCATAGCCCACCGCGAGCCCGCCGAGCACGTCGGAGGTCGCCAGCGAACCCAGCGCGGTCGCGCCGATCCCCGACGCCCTGGAACTCAGGCCCATGCACGAGGCGGTACCGTTGTAAGCGTTGAACGGCGCCACGCTGCAATCCACCGCCTGCGCCTGCGCCGACGGGGACCATCCGGTCGCGCCCATCGCCAGCAGCGCGGTCATGACGGCCGCGCTCAGGCTCGCCGCCGATCGCGCGGCCTTGCGCCGCCCGCGCGATGCCTTGCCGCCGCCCGCGGCCAATTCCGACGCGACCACCAACCGGTCGAGCGAGCGGCTCCATACAACGCTATAGATTTTGTTCATTGCTTGTTTCCCCAGTGACAAGCCGATGCGACGGCCTGTGGGATGAAGGTGATATGGCGTTGCCCGTGAGCCCTTGCGACGACGACCGCGACGATCGGTCCTTGCCGTTGACCACGATCGATCCAGCGCGACGCCGGTCACGCGGTGGGTTTCGCCGTCGGCCCGGGCGCTGCGCGGGCCGGACGACGGCCTCGCCGGAACCGCGTCGATTCGGACGGATCGCGGTGTCGGCGCGCCCGGGATCGCCCGCTCGCGACCCGTACCCATCGACACCGTCGGCGCCGGCCGGCGCGGGCGCCTGCGTCGCTCCGGATGTCGGCTGCGCCGCATACCGCGACAAATCCTCGATCCACGCTGCGTGCCGACGCATCGCGCTGCGCACGTCGATTGAATGCTGCATGCGCGGTCCGTTGCGTTGGCGGTCCCAAGCGCGCGTCCGGTGTTGTTCGAAGCCGCGCATCTGATCGGTCGTGGCGAACACTAGCGAGCGAAACTCGTGATTACACGCACAAGGATTCACGAATAATTTCCGGCGACGCGCGCTGCGATCGCCGGCAACGAGACGTCCGACCGACTCGCCGTGAACGATGACCGCTTGCGCTGTGTTCGACCGCACGCGGCCGCGCGCGATCGCGACGCGATCGTGTCGTCGCGATGACGATGGCGGCCGCGATCTTCACCGCCGCGATGCCCGCCAGCGAAGCCATCGGCCCGATTCGTCGGTTCGCCGGCCGAGCGCGTCCAGGCGCATGCGCTCGATGATTTCCCTTCCTCACCACAGGTGAGAAATCCAATCGACGCGAGCGGCGCGGCGTGTTCGTGCCGATAAACCGCGAAAAAGAGCGACCTTCATCGCGATTTCTTGTCGAGGCAAGGAGTTCCACGTTGCCGTATCGCAACGCGGTGCTAGGCTGTCCATCGATGGTCATCCAAGGAATGAGGCCGTCGCGCCGCGCCATCGGGCACGAGCATCACAACAGGGTGTCCGCCGCTGTCCGGCCCGCCCGCCGTCCAGCGCGCCCGCCTCGCAGCCATCAACCGCGTCCTGGTATCAACCGCAGCGATGACCGTCCGCGAATCGTACCCGTCCCTCTGGCATGGCTTCATCGACTGGATGAAACGCGTGCCCACCCGCGCGGCGCGCGACCGACGCAACGCAGTGACGCTGCAAGCGATACTCGCGGTCATCGCCGCCGCCACGCTGGTCATGGCGATCGCATCGTGCAGCGCCATGACCGATACGACCGGCGTCGCCGACAACGGCTTGATGCTGATCGTCAGCGCCTACGCGTGGCTGTGTTTCTGCCTGCTGCGCAATGGATTGTTCCGGCTCTCGACCAGCCTCACCGTCATCGGCGGCCTGGTCCTGATGGGCATGAGCTATCACGCCTACGGATTGCGCGCGCAGTCCGGGCTGCAGATCACCCAGTTGCTGCCGCTGCTGTGTTCGGGATTGTTCCTGGGCCGGGCCGCCGCCTGGTGGACCGCCCTGGCCAACGCGGCGACGCTGGCGATAGGCGCGCATACCGACCTGCAACTGGCGACCGATTCCCTGCAGGCCTCCGACGCCCTGACCAATCTGCTGCTGGCCGGCATGAATTTTCTGGTGCTGGCGACGATCCTCGATCGGCTGATCCTGTCCTCGCAACGCGCGATCAATCGCAGCGAAGAACTCAACGAACTGTGCCTGGAACTCCAGCACCAGGTCGAAGAGAAGGAACGCGCCTACGAACGCCTGCTGCAAACCCAGAAGATGGAAACCATCGGTCGGCTCTCGACCGGCATCGCCCACGACTTCAACGCCATCCTCAGCGTGATCCTGGGCCATGCGACCTCCGTGGACAGGCGCGGCGGTTCCATCGACGCGGTGCTTCCGGGGATTCGGCAGGCGGCGCGGCGCGGCGCCACGCTCACCCGGCGCCTGCTCAGCTTCAGCCGGACGCATGTCCGGGAGATATCCACCTTCGATCTCGCCCAGGCCGTCGACGAAGTGCGGCCGTTGATCCTGCCGATGTTCCCCCGCGGCATCGAGGTATCGCTGGACACCTCCATCCCCGGCCCGCTGATCAGCGCGGACCGCGACGAACTGGTGCTGGCGCTGTTGAACATCGCCAGCAACGCCTGCGATGCCATGCCGCGCGGCGGCCGCTTCGCGCTGACCGTCGAAGCCGACGCGGAGCATGCGTTGCTGCGACTGGAAGACACCGGGACCGGCATGGCGCCCGAGGTGCTCTCGCGCCTGTTCGAGCCGTTCTTCACCACCAAGCCGAAAGACAAGGGAACCGGCATCGGCATGGCGACCGTGCATCGCTTCGTGACCGACCACGGCGGCGACATCCATGCCGACAGCGCCCCCGGCCAGGGCACGCGCATCCGCATCCGATTGCCGCTGGCGTTGCCGGGACGCGAACACGGATACGCGGACGGCGTCGGCGCGGAGATTCCGCGCACCCGTGCGGACGCTGGCGATCATGAAAACGCACCGTGCGGCCCCGCTGAACCGGCGATCATCGCTTGTCGCGTGGCCGGTTCCTGAGCGAGGCGGCGACAGGTTTCCGCAATCGGTCGGCACTTCCCGATCGGCGCGACTCGACCCGCGCTCCCCGATCGGTCTTGCTCAATCGGGGTTCCTTCGCACCCACGCTCCTTCCTGGCTTGCGCCGAACTGGGTGCCGCCGACCAGCGCCAGCAGACCCAGCGATGTCGCCAGGATCAGGATCCACGGTCGCAGATACCAGGGCTGCGGATTGACAATCCGCAGGCTGGCCGAGGCCGGCGACCATCGCCCTCCTTGGCTGCGCGCCTGCACTTCGAACAGATGCTCGCCCCACGGGATCGACGTATACAGGATGCTGCGGTTCTGCCCCGCCTCCACCCAATCGTGGTCGAAACCCAGAAGACGGAAACGGTAGCGGGTTTCCCAGGGCCGGCTGAGGTTGATCGCGCTGTAGTGGATTTCCAGACTGCGCGCGAAAGGCTGCAAGGCCAGGGACGATCCGGCGATCTTCTGGCTGCGTCCGGCGATCGCCACCTCTTCGATATGCGGCCTGAGCGGCACCGGCTGCACATCGGTCACAGCCGCCGGATCGATGACCGCGAATCCCTCCACCAAGGAAAACCACAGCCGGCCCTGCGCATCGCGATGGCAGGAGCTCGAATGGCCTCCGTTGACTTCGGCCGGAATCAATCCATCGCTCGCCGTGTAACCGACGGACTCGATCTGGGCCGTGTCCGCCCGCGGCGTCGGCAACAAGGTCACGCCGCGATTGCCTCCCAGCCACAAACGTCCCTGTCCGTCGGGCAGGATGCACGACACGGTATCGTCGAACAGCCCGTTCTGGCTGTCGTAGCGGCGCACCTGGCCGCGATGGATGCGATTGAGCCCGCCGCCATAGGTCCCCACCCACAGCGTCGCGGTGGCCGGGTCTTCGTACACGGTCCGCGCGAATCGCGAGGACAGTCCCTGCTCGGGCGTCCATCGTTCGACGACGCGTTCGTCGAGCAAGCGCCACACACCGCGATCGCCGACGAACCAATGGCCGCCGCGCGCGGCCGCGACGACGTTGTTGATGCTCATGCCCTGCAAGGCATCGATGCGGTGCTGCTCGCCGATGCGTCCTTCCGCGTCGATCGCGACCACGAACGTGGAGCGCCCCGATGCGATGAGAAGACGGCCGTCGCCGTACTGCCAGACATTGATCGGTACCCCGGCTTCCCAGGCGCCAATGCGCTGCGGCTTGCCGCCGACGACACGGACCAGGCGCCCCTGCGCCAGCCCCACCCACAACGCGCCTGCGGGGTCCAGCGACAAGGTGGTGACACATTCCTCGTCGGAGGTTTGCAGAATCGATTGCGACACCATGCCGCCGTCGCGCCGCCAATGCCGCAGTCCCGCGCAGGCCGATCCGAACCACAGCCCGCCTTCGCCATCGGCGATCACCGCGCGGCCGGCCATGTTCACGCCCGCCTTGGGCGCGCGGATCAAACCGAACAGCGGCTTGCGCACGCGCAGCAACCCCTTGCTGCCGCTGCCGATCCAGACATTGCCTTCGTCGTCCCGCGCCAGGCTGGTGACGCCCTTGCCGAACAACTCGGGAATGTCGCGCCAGCCGCCGGCGCCGTCTTCCTGGAGCAACCGTCCCGAGACGGTCGCGACCCACCATCGGCCGTCCGCGTCCTTCACCGCCGCGATGGGGCTCGCCACGCCCAGCGCTCGCCATTGCCCGTGTTCGGGATCGACGCTGTCCGGGTTGGGATCGGGATCGTAGCGATAGAGCGCGTGCGCGGTGCCGACGAGCAAATCGTCGCCGTCGGGCTTGAGCACATTCACTCGGTCGTTGCCGTCGGGCATCGCGATACGCCGAAGCTGTCCGTCGGCCATGACGAAAAGCCCGTCGTCGCCGCCGGCATACAAAGCCCCCTTGCCGTCGCGAGCCAGGCGCGTATGGCCCACGCTTCCGTAATCGACCCATGTCTCGCGCTGATGCACCGGATCCAGACTGAGCAAGCCGACGGTGGTGGCGATCCACACCGTCCGGTCCGGCGTCTGCAGAATGTCGTTGATCTGACACGTCCCTCCGCAGACCGGCAAGTGATGGAACGCGCCCTCCCGGTAGACGCTCAATCCGGCGTCCTGCGTGCCGATCCAGAGCCAGCGCCGGTCGTCCTCGTGCAGCGCCACGATGCGATCGCTCGCAGGCCCGGCCTGCGCTCGGTCCTGCGACTGCGGCGGCCCCGGCGAGGCATTGCTTCTGAACACCTTGAACGTCAGCCCGTCGAATCGCGCGAGGCCGCCGAACGTGCCGATCCACAGATAGCCGTCGCGGGCCTGGACCACGGCATTGACGCCCGATTGCGGCAGCCCGTCGTCGCCGCTGAAGGCGCGCAAGCCCACCCGATGCTCGGGCTGCACCTTGGCCGAGGTCGACGCCGAGGTTGAAGCCGACGCCGCATCGGCCAGGACGAACACCACGGCGGCCCACAGCGCCCGCCGCAGCCAGATCTCGATGCACCTCACCGCGTTGCTACTCCGACGCCGGCGCGGTGCCGACGCGATCGACTACCAGTTGAGTACATAACCGATGCCGCGCACCGCGCGCAGGGGAAGTTCCTCTTCCGCCAGTCGCTGACACTTCTTGCGCAGACGGTGGACCAGCATCTCCAGCCGATGCGGATCGAAGTCGTAGGCGTTCTTGACCAGGCGCGCGATCAAGGTCTCGCGCTGCACCGGAACGCCGGCCGCCGCGGCCAGCATCGCCATGACCTGACGCTCGGCGAGGTTCATCTCGATCTCGACACCGCTCGGGGCCAGGATGCACCAGCCTCGCTCATCCAGCCGCCACTGACTGCGCGTTTGCACCGGATTCGCATCCGGCACGACCCATCGCGCCAGATTGTGCAAGGTCGTCACCACCTCTTCCATATCCACCGGCTTGGGCAGATAGGCGTCCGCGCCCGCGCGCAGGCCGCGCATCCGGTCCGGGCCGGAATCGTATCCGGTCAACATGACGATCCCGACGCGCGCCGACAACCGGCGCAGGTGCGCGGCGATGCTGAAGCCGTCTTCGTCGGGCAGGCCGATGTCGAGCAGCACGAGATCGTAGGAGCGAAGCGTCATCGATCGGTACAGCTCCAGCGCCCCGGTCATCCCGACGACCGAGAATCCCGAATGGGTCAACACCGGCAAGAGCACGTCTTCGCGGAACGTCCGGTCGTCTTCCACCACCGCAAGCGTGGGCAGCCGGCGCGCGGCGTCCATCAAGCGAGCGTCCATCATTACTTCCCCCAAGGAAACCCGAACCCGCTTTGCGGAAACACGCGCGCGCTTGTTCCGCTTTCCACGCGGGGATCAAAGTAGCATCGTGTTCTTCGATAGCGCGATAACGAAACCGCTTTCGTGATCAATATCACAACGCCCGACCGCCACGCCGATGCATGCCGCTGCGGCGACAGCGGATGGATCGTCGCAACGCGAATCGACCGTGCCGGACATGACGAGTTGGCGCACGCGTTCCCCCATGCGCTTGCGTGGATGGATGAGCGCCTGGGCGACTGCGCGCCCGGTTTTGCGCAGGCTTGCGTGCGGCATGTCGCGGGCCGGAACGCATCTTGCCGCCACGATGGCCGCCGCGCCGATGCGGATACCACTCACGGGCAAGCGCGACGCTGTGTTGTCCGTTACCTGCCCGTTACCGCATTCACTTCGACGGCGCCCGACGCTTCTTCATGACAGCCTGCGAACGCGCGCCTTCGCTTTTCTCGGTCGGGTGGGCCGCGCAAGTCAGCGCGACGAAATTTTTCGTCTGCGCCGACGCTTGGTCGAGCAGATGCGCCAGCGCCAGGCGCGCGATCGGCTGCAGGCCGGCGATATCGCGATAGACGATGCCGGGCAGCGCGAACCGGCGCATCGCCTCGGGCACGATCGACACGCCCAGTTCGGCCGCGACCAGCGCCAGCGACGAGGCGAGTTGCGGCGCATGCTGGCCCAGGCGCGGTTCGAACCCGGCTTGACGGCAGGCGCCGACGATGGCGTCGTGCAGGGTCGGGCCGACGGTGCGCGGGGTCAGGATCAACGCATCCTCGCGCAGTTCGGTCAGGTGGATCGATTTGCGCCGGCCGTCGCGCGCGGCGGGGTGCGCGCTCGGAAGCGCGGCGATCATCGCTTCGTCGAGCAGCGGATACAGGCGCATGTCGTCGTTCTCCGAGCCGTCCGGGCGCAGGAACGCCAGATCCAGCGAACCGTCGCGCAGCTTCGCCGACAGGTGGGCGCTGTTGCCTTCCTCCAAGGTGAGTTCGACGTCGGCGTAGCGGCGGCGGAAATCGCGGATCGCCTGGGTCGTCAGCGGCGCGAGGATCGCCGACGAGGTGAAGCCAAGCCGCAGCGCGCCGGTCTCGCCGCGCGCGGCGCGCTGCGCCTGGCGCACCGCCGCGGCGGCTTGTTCGGGCAGGGTGCGCACGCGTTCGAGAAAGGCGCGGCCGGCGTCGGTGAGTTCGGCGCCGTGCGGTACGCGGTGGAACAGGCGCGCGCCGACCTGGGTTTCCAGGTCGCGGATTTGTTGACTCAACGGCGGTTGGCCGATGCCGAGCCGTTCCGCGGCGCGGGTGAAGTTGCGCTCCCCGGCGACGGCGAGGAAATAGCGGATGTGGCGCAGTTCCATCGGTATCTCCAAAACATATGGAGCAAGTAACTTTCATATATTGGACGAATGAAGTACCCGGCGCCATCCTGGCCGCATGAGTACGACGCCCCTGCCGATATCCGCCCTCGCCGCGCCGATCGAACGCGGCACCACCGCCTATCGCCGCGCCAATGTCGCCCTGTTCCTGGCCGGCTGTTCGACCTTCTCGCTGCTGTACTGCGTGCAGCCGTTGCTGCCGGAGTTCGCGCACGACTTCGCTCTCGCTCCGGCGGTCAGCTCGCTCGCGTTGTCGCTGACCACCGCGGCGTTGGCGCTGGCGATCTTCATCGCCGGCGCACTGTCGCAGCAGGTGTCGCGTCGACGCCTGATGTTCGCCTCGATGGCGCTGGCCGCGGCCTGCAACCTGCTGGCCGCGATCGCGCCGGACTGGACCTTGCTGTTGCTGGCGCGAACCATCGAAGGCGCGATGCTGGGCGGCGTGCCGGCGGTGGCGATGGCCTACCTGGCCGAGGAAATGGACCCGCGCCATCTGAGCGGCGCGATGGGCCTGTACGTCGCCGGCACCGCGTTCGGCGGGATGATGGGGCGCGTCGGCATGGGCTTGCTGGTCGAGATCGGCTCCTGGCGTTCGGCGATGGCGGCGATCGGCGCGTTCGGGCTGATCGCGGCGATCGGTTTCGCCGCGCTGCTGCCGCCGTCGCGCCGTTTCGTGCCGCGCCGCGGTTTCGTATTGCGCCATCACCTCGACGCCTGGCGCGCGCATCTGGCCGACCCGGGGCTGCTGCGTTTGTTCGCGATCGGCTTCGTGCTCACCAGCGTGTTCGTGGCGCTGTTCAACTACGTCGGCTTCCGGCTCGCCGGCGCTCCCTACGATCTGGGGCCGGCAGGGATCAGCCTGATCTTCCTGGCCTATGTGTTCGGCATGTTCTCCTCGCCGTTCGGCGGCCGCCTGGCCGACCGCTTCGGCGCACGCGCGCCGTTGATCGGCGGCATCGCGATCATGACCGCCGGCGCCGTGGTCACGCTGAGCGCTTCGCTGCCTGCGATCGTGGCCGGCATCTGCCTGATCACGATCGGTTTCTTCGTCGCCCATTCGGTCGCCAGCGCCTGGGTCGGACGGCTCGCGCGCGCGGACAAGGGCCACGCCTCGTCGCTGTATCTGTTGTTCTATTACTTTGGCTCCAGCGTGACCGGCGTGATCGGCGGCTGGGCCTGGCAGCACGGCGGCTGGAGCGGCGAAGTCGCGTTGACCGCGAGCCTGGCGGTGGCGGGTATCGTGTTGGCGACCCAGATCGACGACCGTCACCATGCACACGGAGCGACGCGTGAGCGATAAGCAGGCGCTGCCGTTGCCGCCGGGCCTGCTGTGCGACGAACGGCCGCATTCGTACTATCCGACTTCAACGATCGACGGGAGCAATGCAATGAACGCGCTGGACTTCGACGACACCGAGCTCGACGCGCTGCTGCGACTCAACCGCCTGCGCGCCGAACCGGCCAGCGACACCCCGCAGGCGCTGGAAGATCATTTCGCCCAGCGTTACCAGGCCGATCGCCGCTTCGCCGTGTACGGAACCCTGGCGCCGGGCAAGCCGAACCATCATCACCTCAGCGGTCTCGACGGCGCCTGGACGCAAGGACACTTCGTCACCGGCCGCCTGGAGCAGTCGGGATGGGGCGCCGACATGGGCTATCCGGCCTTGCGTTGGTCCGAATCGGGCGAGGCGATCGAAGTCCAGTTGTTCGCATCCGACGACCTGCCCTTGCACTGGCCGCGACTGGATGCGTTCGAAGGCGACGAGTACCTGCGCATCCTGGTACCGGTGCATGCGCCGGACGGCTCGGTCACGGTGGCCAATGTGTATGCCGCAAGGCCCGACCGGCAAGCGTGATCGCCACCGTGAAGGCCGAGGTATTTTCGTAACCGTCCGCATTGCGAAGCAGCGGCGACTTGCACCGCGGGGATTGCGTTGCCCCGCTCTTGATCGGGTCCGAGAATGCCCGCGGTGCCCCGGAATAGAGCGCTACCGACGGCATCGCACGCCTGGGCCGTCATTGTCGAAGGCCCAATGGGTTCCATCGAAGCACGATCAAGACCACAAGGAGCAAGGAATGCTGAAACAAAAGGATGCACTCGGAAAGTTTCTCGCCGTGGCGATCTGCCTGAGCGGATTTTCGGCGGTCGCGCACGACGCCGTCGCGGGCGGCTGGGTCGAAAGCGGCCGCACCGCCTACTACAAGAACAGTTTCTTCGGCAGCTTCGACAGCCACACCTGCAGCGTCGGCGGCCCGGATTTCGCCGGTTTCCCGGGATCGTGCCCGAACGACGGCGCGAGCGGCTGGAACAGCAACTTCACCGCCTCGTTCGACCTGTCGAGCAGCGATCTCAACATCTGCAACTTCGACCCGCACTCCCCCGGCTCCTCGTGCGACACCCAGGCGTATGCGGTCAACGGCCAGGCCGTCCGCGGCGGCCTTCCGGCCAACTGCACGGTCGGCACGCGCGCGGTGGCCTCATGGGGACGCAAGGAGACGATCGTCATCCAGTACGAAGAACTGGATGTCGAAACGACCGAGCAAGCGCGAGAGTATGTCTGCCAATAAGGCGACGATATTTTCGTAACGCGCACACATCTCCCGGGCCGCGTTCGCGTGGTCCGGGAGAACCGGAGCAGTCGGACAGGGCGCCTTGTTGGGACCGATCGCCGCGTATAAGCTCGCCACGCCACGCCACGACGCCTGGCATCGACGAACGTCGCCGCATCCCTCTCCCCCTTGAGAGCACCTCATGACTCGCACTCCTGTGTCCGCCTTGGCCGCCGCGCTCGTCGCCGGCGCGTTGCTGTCCGCATGTTCGCAACCCAAGTCCGCCGCGACCGACACGCCCGCGGCGACTACGCCCGCTGCGTCCGCGCCTGCGCCCCCTGCGCCGCAGCCGGCGAACGCCGATGTGTTCCGATTCAAAATCGGCGCGCTCGATGCGATGGCACTGAAAGACGGCGACATCGACGCCGCCAACGACGGCAAGACCTTCGCCGTCGGCCAGCCGGTCGATGCGGTGAACGCGCTGCTGACCGCCGCGGGCCAACCGACCGATACCTTGCACCTGAGCATTCAACCGCTGCTGGTCCGCAGCGGCGCACAGGTCCTGCTGTTCGATACCGGCGCCGGCGATGCCTCGTTCGCGCGCGCCGGACGCCTGCCGGCGTCGCTGCGCGCGGCCGGCGTCGAGCCCTCGCAGGTCACCGACATCTTCCTCTCGCATCACCATCCCGATCACGTCGGCGGCCTGCTGGACAAGGACGGCACGCTCGCCTTCGCCAACGCCAAGATCCATCTGTCGGCGCCCGAGTGGGAGGTGATGAAGAACGACAAGGCCGCCGCCGCGCTGGTCGCCGCGATCGCGCCGAAGGTCGAAACCTTCCAGCCCGGCGCGGCGATCGTTCCCGGCGTGGTGACCGCGGTCGCGGTCGACGGACACACCCCGGGCCACAGCGCCTACGAAATCGCCTCGGGCGATCAGCGCCTGCTCTACATCGGCGACAGCGCGCATCACTCGGTGATCTCGGTGCAGCGCCCGGAGTGGACCGTGCAGTTCGACGAGAACGCACCGCTGGCCCAGACCAGCCGGCGCGCGCTGATGCAACGCGCCGCCGACGGCAAGCTGCGCGTGTACGCCGTGCATTTCCCGTTCCCCGGCCTGGGCCAGTTCAAGGCCCAGGGCGACAGCTTCGTGTGGGAGCCCGAACGCTGAGCCATTGATCTGGCAACGAAGCGATAGTCGTATCAACCGCAGCGAGCGGATTTCGATGGCGAAATCCGCTCGCTGCCTGCGTCTGGGGCCAACGCGGTTTATCGCCCTGGCGCGAGCCGCGCTTGGACTTGCACCGCCGCGGCGTTAAGTTAAAGCAGGCCTGCCCCAAGGAGCCATCGATGCAGACTGCGACGCCGCAACCGGTGGTTTCCCGGCTGACCCGGGCCGCCATCTTCCTGGTCGTGACCCTGAAACCGGGCGCCGAGCACGAAACGCAGGTGCGCGCCCTGTGCGCCGATCTGGCCTCGCTGCTGCGCGCGGTCGGCTTTCGCGATCTCGAAGGCGGCCTGTCGTGCGTCATGGCCTTCGGATCGGATGCCTGGGATCGCCTGTTCGGCCCGATCCGGCCCAGGGAACTGCATCCGTTTCGCGAAATCGTCGGTCGCCATCGCGCGGTGTCCACGCCGGGCGACGTGCTGCTGCATATCCGGGCGGCGCGCATGGACCTGTGCTTCGAACTCGCGACCGAAATCATGTCGAGAATCGGCGGCGCCGTGGCGAGCGCGGACGAGGTGCATGGCTTCAAGTACTTCGACGATCGCGACCTGATCGGTTTCGTCGACGGCACCGAAAATCCGGTCGATACAGCCGCCGCCGACGCGGCGATCGTCGCCGGCGAAGACCCGCAGTTCGTCGGCGGCAGCTATGTGATCGTGCAGAAGTACCTGCACGATCTCGCGGCCTGGAACACGCTGCCGGTCGAACGGCAGGAAGCCATCGTCGGCCGGCGCAAGCTGTCGAACATCGAACTCGACGACGCGGCCAAGGCTCCGTACGCGCACAACGTGCTGACCAGCATCAGCGAGAACGGCGAGGAGCTGAAGATCGTCCGCGACAACATGCCGTTCGGCAGCGTCGGCCAGGGCGAATTCGGGACTTACTTCATCGGCTACGCGCGTTCGCCGACCCGGATCGAACGCATGCTCGAGAACATGTTCATCGGCGATCCTCCCGGCAATTACGATCGCCTGCTGGACTTCAGCACGGCGGTGACCGGCAGCCTGTTCTTCGCGCCGTCGGCGACGTTCCTGGACGGTGTCGAGGCCGAGGCCGCTGCGCCAAAAGGCGCGGCGGACCACGGCCACGACCGGAGCATCGGACCATGAACAGCCCCTACGAAACGCTGGGCGTGGCGCCGACCGCGTCGCTCGACGAGATCAAGAGCGCCTACCGCCGCCTGGCCAGGAAACTGCATCCGGACCTCAATCCGGGCGACAAGTCCGGCGAGGAACGCTTCAAGGACGTCGGCAACGCCTACCGCCTGCTCAGCGATCCTGACAAGCGCGCGCGCTTCGATGCAGGAGAAATCGACGCCGACGGCGCCGAGCGTCCGCAGCCGCGTTACTACCGCGATTACGCCGACGCCGAACCGGCCGGCAGCTACGCGAACGACGCCGGCTTCGCCGATTTCGCCGACGGCGACGACCCGTTCGCCGAACTCCTGCGCCGGCAGGCGCGCGCGCGGGCCAACCGGCGCGGCCAGGACCTGCACTATCGGTTGCAGATCGCGTTAGCCGAATCGATCGACGCCGGCACCAGGCGATTGACGATGCCCGACGGCAGCACCATCGACGTGACCATTCCGGCCGGCGTCGTCGACGGACAGATCCTGCGGCTCAAGGGCAAGGGCGCGGCGAGCGCGGGGCAAGGCGGTCCCGGCGATGCGCTGGTCGAGATCGAAGTCCTCGCCGATCCGCGCTTCAGCCGCGATGGCGACGATCTCACCCTGGAATTGCCGGTCTCGCTGACCGAGGCGGTGCTCGGCGATCGCGTCCGGGTGCCCACGCCGACCGGCGAGGTGACGATGACGATCCCACCCGGATCCAACAGCGGCACCACCCTGCGCCTGAAAGGCATGGGCGCGCCGCGTCGCGGCGGCGGACGCGGCGACCAGTACGTGCGGCTGACGATCGTGTTGCCCAAGGGCGGCGATCCGGAGCTGACCGAATTCGTTTCGCAGTGGAGCGCCGGCAAGGCGTTCGACCCTCGCGGGGAGGCCAAGGCATGAACACCATCGACATGACGCAGTTCCTCAACGAATCGACCATCGAGCTGCACACGCTGGAGCGTTGGATCGAACAGCGCTGGATCATCCCGTCGCAGGGCACCGCGCGCGTGGAAATTTCGGAAACCGATGCGGCGCGGGCGATTTTCATCCGCGATCTCACCGGCGATCTCGGCGTCAACGAAGAAGGCGTGGCGGTGGTGCTGCATCTGGTCGATCAGTTGCACGGCCTGCGTCGCGCGCTGACCGAATTGCGGATCGAGATGAATGCATCGCGAGGCGACCCGGGCCACGAGTCCGACTGAGCGGTATCCGGCACGTCGGTGGGCCGGCGTTGCCCATGAACCTGGCGCCAACACGCGCGATCGGCCCCGGCTCCAGCCATCCTCCCAGTCATGTCTCCGGCCTGGCCGCTGAACGGCTACGGCGCGGTCCCGTTGACGACGGTCTTTGAGGCTAAGCTCTGGCCACGACGCGCGGGCGGCTGCCGTGCAGTCGCCGTTCCTGCCCCGATGCACTACGACGAGGTGCCTGCGATGAAATCCCTGAAACGTTCCGCCCAGTGCCTGATGCTCGGCCTGACCTTGTCCATGGCCTTGTCGGCGCAGGCCCAGACCGTCGGCTACAACATCCGCACCGGCGATGTCTGGGTCGATACGCGGCTGGGCGAGATCAACGATTACGGGCGGCGTTACCCTGAGCCCTTCGTCGATGAAGTCAGCGGCTATTACGGTGCGCCGCGGCCGTATGTCGAAGAGCTGCTGCAACGCCGGCGCTGGGCGCCGGGCGATGTCTACTACGCCTGCGCGCTCGCGCATTCGCTCGGCGTGCCGTGCCAGAACGTCGTGCGCGAGTACGACCGCAACCCCGGACAAGGTTGGGGCGCGGTCGCCAAACGCATGGGCATCAAGCCCGGGTCGCCCGCGTTCCATGCGCTCAAGCGCGGCGCGGTGACGACTTACGACCGTTGGGGCTATCCGATCCGCGTCGATCAATCCGTGCATGTGAACTGGGCCGATCATGGGCCCGGCAAGGGGCACGGCAAGTCGAAAGGTCCCGATCACCGGTCGTACGACTCCGGCCATTCGTATCCGCAAGGCCACGGCAAGGGAAAAGGCCCCAAGGGCGGCGATTCGCACGGGAACGGCAAGGGCCACGGCAAAGACAAGGACAAGGGCCATGGCAACGGCAACGGCAAGGGTAACGGCAAGGGCCATGAACACTGAGCCATCGGGGGCCGGGTAGACGACGGTCCGTCCGTCTTGACCCAGCCGAACCGCAGCGCGGCTTCGGTTGGGTCGAGTGGCCGGCGTTCAATGGCGCTTTCGGATCGGCGCCACTTCTCGGTCCAGGGCGCGACGACTTGCCTGTCGTGCGCGGCCGAAATCAGCGGCGCTCATCGCACCGCGCCGACGCTCTCCGTGTGCATCCATGTCCCGCTGTGGTTCGATGCTGCAAGCGTCAACCGATCCGAGCGACAACCACCACGAAGCGCGCGACCTTGCATCGCCTCACTTGCGGCCGTGTCCGTCCGAAACCCGGCCGCGCTTCGGAA
Organism: Lysobacter capsici; assembly: GCF_018732085.1. Lineage (NCBI taxonomy): Bacteria > Pseudomonadati > Pseudomonadota > Gammaproteobacteria > Lysobacterales > Lysobacteraceae > Lysobacter > Lysobacter capsici. Next base: position 5,469,652 of record NZ_CP076103.1, read on the forward strand.
AGGACTTGTCGGTCAGACAGGCATTGAGCCACCCCTGATCGGCGCGCAGGCCGGGAAGCGCCAGCCAGTCGTCGTCATCGCTCAATACGGCGATATCCGGATCGAGCTTGTTCAACGGGCCGAAGCTTTCGACGATGTCGGCCTGCTCCGGAGTGGGATCGAAGTTCCAGCCCGCGGCCTGTCCGGTGACGGACACACCGGGGCATTGGCTGTCGACGCAGGCGGCGATCACACGCGGCTTTCCGCCCACGACATCGGCGACGGCCCGCTGCATCACCACGTAATGGCTGGCGAAATCCTCGCTGACGCTGCAGATGCGATCGCCGTTCTGCACGTTCATCACGCCGAAGCAGTTGTACGAATAGACAGCGCGGTCCTGCCGATCCGGGATGAACGCGCAGTTGGCGCGGTAGCCCGCGAACGAACCGCCGCTGTAGGCCGCGACGCGCGCGCGTTGCTTCATCGCATCGGCGATGAGCTTCGGCGTTCCGCCGACACGCTCGCTCAGGTACTTCGTGCGCTGTGCCGTGGCATCGAGCAGGATCGCGCGTTGCTCGTCGGCGTTCGGCGCGTCCTCGCCCTCACCGAGCCCGCCGAGATCCTTCTCGCGCGCGGCGATCCAGCGGCGCTGGCTGTTGATCAAGGCCGCGCGCACCTCCGGATCCGTGGCGAGACCCAGCAGATCGAAATAAGCCTTGCCCATCGCGGCATCGGCCTTGCGCAAACCCGGGTCCGCGCACAGCCTGTGTTCAAGTCCAGTCGACGCTTTGCGGCAGTCCAAAGCATGGGCCGGCCCGCCGAGCAAGGCCGCGGACATCAGGCAAATGGTCGAAAGCCAAATCTTCACGGGTTGCTTGTCCTTGGTCTATGACTCAGCATACCCAATGAACGCGTGGCCGAGCAGCCCGCGGACCCGAGTTCGGCAAACGCATCGTGTCGTCGCCGGCCCGGAACCGGCGAACGCCGGCTAGTTCACCCTTCGCAGGCGCCGATAGAAACCGCCATCGGGCGTGCTGCCTTCGATGATCAATTCATCGCCGACCAGCTTGATCGGCCGTGGCTGATCGGTGCCGGTGTAGCTCGGCATCAGGCTGCCTTGCACCTGATGGATCACCCGGCCCTGCGCTTCATCGACTCGGTAGGTACCGAAGTACGCGACATAACCGTCGTAGGCGGCCCGGACTTCGCGCTCGCTGCCCTTCTGGTCGCCCGCGGCAAACGGCGGCGTCGCGGGCGTGCGCATGACCTGCACATGCATATGCCCGGTCGCGTCGTACACGATGTATCCGGTCGGGTGCTCGCCATACGGATGTCGGGTCGTACCGGCGGCATCGGTGTCGACCATCTCCACGACCTGCCACGTGCCTACCAGACGGGAGCTCAGCGAGCCCGCGCCGTCCTTCGCCGCGTTCGCAGCCGCGGTGGCGCAGCCGATCGACAGGCTCGCCGCTATCGAAACGAAGATGCCGGCTTTCACGGAGTCCTCCATTGATCGTAAAGAAACATTTCGAGCGAACCGCCTGCATCGGGGTTCGACACCTGCGGCAGCAGTGTCGGCGTCGCAAGACGGACAAGCACCTGTATCGCTTGTCCGAGCCGGATGTCGACGAAGCCGACAAGATCGCCACCCGCCAGGCGTAACGCAAGCCGCATATGTCATATCTGGCGCATGACGGATCGGTGGCGGCTTCGCCTATGCGCCCTTGCCTGCATCGGCCGGCAAGAACGTCGGGCATTCAAACTTGAATGAACAATCCCACGCCTGGTCCAGCGAGCGACAGGATCGGCGCGCCCCGCCTCAATCGTTCGGTGCCGCCGCCGGATGCAGATGAATCGCCAGCCAGACGGCGCCCTGCGAAACCCGCCGCACGGTGTGGGGCGTGCCTGCGGGCAAGAAGACATAACCGCCGCAAACCAGTTCCATCGATTCACCCGCAACCTCCAAGGTTGCCTCGCCTTGCAGCAACGCGACCCACTCGTCCTGGGTCTGCACGTACTCCACCGGAATCGTCGCAGCCGAACTGACGATCCGCTCGACGACGAGGTTGTTGTGCGTGAGCAAAGTCTCGAAGCGTTCGCCCTGGGCGGGCGCATCGGCATCGACGAACAGGTTTCCGGTCGACATGCGGGCGATCCTCTTTCAAATATAGCCGACCCGGAAATTGAATCGTCCCGCCGATACAAGTCGGCCATTCAACGCGCGCGGCAAACACTCCGCCTCAATGATACCGGCTCGATTCGCATCGCTCATCAAAAAAAGGACACTCTGATCAAACGCGAAGATGACCAGCAAACCTGTCGCAAACTTCGGCGCAGGTGATCCAAGTCGCCTGGGCAATGGGCTCTTGGCTTGAGTCAGCCCCAGCACGGTGCGCACTCACATCGAGAGCGTATTTCGAAAGCTCGAGTGCTCCACTCGCGCGGCCGCTACCTTGAAGGCGGCTCAGTTGGGCTTGCTTTAGCGTCCACATGGATATTGCGCACGGCTGAGCCGTCGGATGCCGCTTCTAGAATGGGTTGTACGCAACCCAACCCTTGAAGGTGAACGCGGCATAGAACAGTTCGACATGCTCGAACCCGGCTTCGCGCAGCAGCGCCTCGTCGTGTTCGGGCGAGAGCATGGGCAGTCGGCTGTCGAGCGCGGCGACCGATTTGCTCGCGTTCTCCGCAGGAATGCCGCCGGACGCCACCGCGAACGCGGCATAGCGCTGGAGCCAGCGCAATTTCCCATCGTCGGGAACGCTGTGGTGAGCCACGATCAAGGGCGCTCCGGGCTTCAGTCGTCGCCTGAGTTCGATCAGCGTCCGCAGGCGCTCGTCGGCGGGCAAGAAGTGCAAGGTCAACAGACAGGTCGCGCCGTCGAACGGGCCGTCCGGTGCGGTGTCGATGTAGCCCTCGCACAGCTCCACACGCGACGCGAGCGGGCCCAAGGTGTCATTCGCCAGTTTCAACATCTCGGCCGACGGGTCCACGCCGACAAAACGCCATTCGGGCTGCGCCTCGGCGAAAACCTTCAATTCCAGGCCGCCGCCAGCGCCGAGCACGAGCACCCGACCGTCGTGCGCAACGGCCTCGGCCAGCAACAGCATCGTCATCTGCTGCAGGGCATGGAAACCCGGAACCTGCCGGACCGGGCCTTGCGCGTAGCGGGCAACCGCCTGGGGATCTGAGAACGACAAAGCACGGCTCCACTTGGGGACTCGACACCGCTGATGCTAACGCAGAGCGTTTGCGCCCGATCGATCGCGGATGCTTCGATGCGTTCCATGGATGCGTCGCCTTGGGCGATCACGCGGCCAACGGCCCATAATGCCGCGGGCGATGCGCTGCAAGCGGACACACTGTTTCGTCACTGATCGCCACCACCCCAGAAAGATCCACATGCCCACAAAAGCAAGACCCCGGCGGATGACGATTGGAGCGGCTACGTACGTGTGGATCGTTCGCTCCATCGATCCCAACCATATCGTCCTGAGAGCCTGGTCCAGGGAACGAGGGCGCAAGGATTTCCCGCTCGAAGTGCGCATGCGCTTCGACGATCCGTGGCTGAACTATGGCCCGATCATCACCGCGCCCAGCGAACGGCGCCACGAATTTTTCGAACTGGCCCCCGTCACGCCAAAAACGGTGCGCTGGGCGATCGATGCCGCGATCGCGGCAGGCTGGAATCCGCACAAACCCCGCGAGCATCGCCTGTTCGAACGAGGATCGAACGGCGATCTGGTGAGCGTGCGAAGCTCCTGAAGCGCTTTGACGTTTCTGGGCCGATGCTCGGCTCTCACGCTGGTGAACAGGACCGAAAGTTCACGGCCATCTAGCATCCGCTACCGAGCGAGAACGGACGCCTACGAAAACGCCGGCGCATCCATGCCCGTCATCGGCGCGCTCCCATAGAGAGATCATGGGGCTCTAGGCTGAAGTCAGGTTTCATTTCCAGCGCTGCGAGGCTTGCAACTCGCGTTAGCAACATCACACCCGGAGGGCAGCGCTCATGGATGTGCGCCGTGCGCCACCGGGACAGGATGTCCCGTGTGGCGCATGCCCGCGTAAGCGCCGCACGCGCGGGCACTCGATCCACAAAAAAACGTTTTTCTTTGGTTACCTTTTGACCGAAGGGAATCCAGACAGAATTTTTTCGCTTTAGACAAAAGAAAGTAACTCGGCCGCTTGCGGACGAAAGCCGTTGATCTTGCCCTCAGCCTAATAGGCTCGAGAGCTCCAAAGCTTCCGCACCTACGCGAGAAGAGCTCCGCCGACATTCAAGCAACAACGGCGAGGCGAGGTCGCAATCAGGATGCATCCGATTCAAGGCGTGAATCGCACCAGCCAGTCCGGTCATCAGGCCAGGCGTAAACGCCTGACGGGTGATCCCCCCGACGATACCGTGCTCCTCGATCGCCGAAACCACTTCGGCAGTCGCCTCATCAAAGTCGACAGCCGAACCCTCCGGATCGAGCGCCGACGCACGCACCAGCAGTTCCCACAGCGAGAAATCGCCGTGACAGAGCGTATGGGTGAACCCCCACTGCCCGCGCGACGCCGCCACCGCGCGACGCAGGTCGCGCAGATCGCGCGGATCGCCGCCGCGTGCATACAGATCGGCCGCGGCCAGACCGATGCCGACCCCACCGTTGCACCAGGTCGGGAAGTTCACCGTGTCCTTCATGCGCACATCGCGCCAGTTGCCGACCGCCGCGTCGAACAGCGAGTCCTGGAAGGCGAAGGCGCCATCGGCCAACGCGTTCCAGCGTTGCCGGTCGCTCTCGCTGCCGGCATCGGATTGCGCCAGACGCTCCAAGGCCCAGCCGATGCCGTAGCCGCCGTGGGCGAAACCGCCGATCGGATCGGCGATCCCCGCCGTCAGCCAGTAGGTGCCTTGTTCGTCGACCCGCACCTGCGATTCCAGATGCGACGCCGCGCGCGCGGCGAGCGACAGCCAACGCGGATCGCCGGTCGCCTCGGCGAGCCCCAGCAACGGCGCGATGGCGCCGCCGCTGCCATCGGTGATGTCGAGACTCGGATCGTCCTCGAAACCTTTTTGCTCCAGCGCCGCCGCGCACGCGCAAGCGTTGGCGAGCAATTGCGGCCGCCCCAGCAGATCGTGCAGCACCAGCCAAGCCCAGATGCGGCTGCCGTCGCCGGTGAAGCCGCCCACCGTCGCCGGCGCCTGCGCCGCGACGAAGGTCTGCAAGGCGAGCAAGGCGCCCTCGAGCGCTTCGTCGACGCCCGCGACCGGATCGGCGCGTCCGTGCGCGACTTCATGCCGATAACCGGCCAAGGTCACGGCCACGCCGCCGAGGCCGAAATACGCGTCGGCGCCCAACGGCTGCACATGCCAGCCCTGGCTGCCGAAGCTTTCCGGCGTGATCCAGGTGACCGAGCCGTCTTCGCCGCGCACGGCGAGCTGCAACAGACGCTGCATCGTTTCGGCGGCCAGCCGGCGCCTGCGCCCGTCGAGCTCGTCCCGATGCGGACGGCGAGCGTAGTGCGAGCGGCTGTCACGCTGGTTCGGCCCATCGACGCCGCTGTTGAGCTGGGTGACGACCAGCGAACTGCGGATCGTCATTTCTTCGAGTTCGATCCGCATCGCGCGCCAGTTGGCGAGCGTTGCGGCGATGCGCTCGGGCGACAGCCACAGCACGAAGATCGGAATGTCGCCGTAGCGCAGCGCGTGGATTTCGCCGGCGATGTCCTCCGGCGACGGCTGCGCGCCGCCACCGGCGCTGGAGAACAAGACGCGGGCGCGCTCGATCGCCTTGGCTTCTTCGTGCAGCGACGCCGGATGCCAGAGCATGCGGCCGATTTCCACGTAGACCTGGGTGGTGCGGCGCACGTCGCGCGCGCGGCAACCTTCGAACGCGGCCAGCAACGGCGCGAGCCGACCGTCTGCGTCGAGTCGCCGCAGTCGCTGCGAGGCATCGAGAAAGGCCTCGGTGATTTCGTCCCAATAGCGCGACACATCCGGATTCGGGCTGGGATGGTTCTGCGAGCGGTCCATGTCCGCTTCGACCAGTTCCACCCGCGCGGCGGTGGTGCCGTCGTCGGCGATGACCGGGACTTGCAGTTGCGGCTGTTCGCCCGGCAACGAACCGGCCGCGGACAAGTCCGCGCGGCCGAAACCCACGCTGCGCGAACGGAACGGCACGATGCCGGTACGCAGCACCGAGTCTTGGATTAGCGTCTGGGCAAGATCGTAGGCTTGTCCGTAATTCGATGACGCGACCGGCCGAGCCGCCGCGAACAGGCTCTCGACATCGACCACGACCGGCACCGGACCGGCGGCCACCAGATTCTCCAGATGGATGTCGGTACCGCCGAGCAGACGCAGCATCGCCAGCCAATGGCCGAGGCCGCGATAGAAGCGACGCAGTTCGTCGTCGCCGTCGCAATAGCGATGGTCGATGAAGGCGGCCCAGCCGTAATCGCCGCGATCGAGCACCGCGGGCACGCGGATGCGCTGTTCTTCTTCGAACAACTGGGCGAGAAACGAATCGAACACCGCATCGATGCGCAGCGAGCGCGGCTTGTACATCACCTGCCCGGCTTCGAAGGTGAGCCGGGCCACGGTCTGTCCGCCTTCGTGCAGGTCGCCCTGGCCGAGGCTGAGCTTGATCAGGCGACCGGGCGCTTTGCCGAGGAACTCGGCCAGCGCCGCGCGATCGGCGATCAGGCGCGCCACCAGGGTTTCGATCGCCGCGCATTGCTGGTCGAGCGCACGCTGCAAGCGCTCGCGCAGCGGCGGATAGCGATGCCGCAACTGCTCGGCGAATTCCGGGCTGAGCGCCTTGGCGACGAACTGGGCGAAGCGGCCGGGTTCGTCTTCGGCGGTGAGTTCGCCGCCGAGCTTCGCCGCGTGCAGTTCGAGCAGCAGCACGCGGTTGAGCTTGAGCCGCGCGTTTTCGTACAAGGCCTGCGCGAGCGCCGCGCGGATCAGTTCCGATTCGGCGGCATCGAGGCCGGCGGGCAAGGCCGCAAGGCGGGTGTCGAACGTGTCGCGCGCGGCGGCGGTGAAATGATCGATGATCGGACCGAAGCCCTCGTGGATACGGCTTTCGGTCATTGCGCCACCGGGCTGAGATTTGGGAGAGCGGGCCGTCGGCCCATGAGCAGTACGCAATCAGTGCCGAGACGACGCGCAACCCGGCTGGGCTGCGCGCCGACGACCTCGGGAACGGCTTACATGCAGCAGTAGCAGCGACCGCTCGGGCAGGTCGAGATCGAAGTGGAGTGGGTCAACGGGGTCTTCATCGCCTCGTCCATCGCGATCTCGCCTTCGATGTAGAGCGGTCCCGCCGGATTCTTGTAACCGCCGACGTTGTTGGCGCCGGTGAGCCAGGCGGAGACGATATCGTTGCTTTGCATTGCAGATCCTCCTTGAGTACTGAATGTCGTCCAGCAGACGGCGGCTGCGTGTGGCGAAACTCCGTCGCACCGGACATCGATTTCGAGCCTTGCGGCCTCTCATCGCGAACCGAATTGACTCGGTGACGTACATCAAGAGATACCGCCTCGGCACTCTAAACAGCCATGTCGATAACTGTCAAATGAGTGCTGCGAACGACTTTTGGTCACGCTGTATTCGCTTCGAGCGATCGATCGGCGGCGGCCCCACGGCTTCGATGAAGGCATCGAAAAACACTTCGTCGGCGATACCCGCATCGCCCGCAAGCGCCGCACAAAGCCGCCGATAGTGACCCAAAGTTTGCCGGCTCAGGCCGAACCGCCGTCACGGATACAACGCCACGACAAAGCCGCCGAAAACAACAGCCCGACCATGCAAACAAGGCATACGGTCCGCAGGCCGACATCGATGCGTCCGGCATCGGCAAGCAACAGGCCGCACAAGGCCACGCCCAGGGCCGCGCCGGTCTGGCGCACCGCATTGAGCACCGCCGCGGCCGTCCCCGACCAGGACCGCTCCACACTGGCCAGGATCATCGTCGTGGTGGCGGGCATGGCCAGCCCCATGCCGGCGGGAATCGCCAGGAACGCGGGCAATATCCAGACGTAGCTTTCGCCGTGTCCGAGCCGGCCCAGCCACGCGAAACCCGAGGCGCACAGCACCAGGCCCGCCACGATCGCGACGCGAACGCCATGGCGCGCCAGCCATCGGCCGCTGAGCAGATTGGCGGCGATGAAGGCCACGGTCAGCGGCACATAGGCCAGGCCGGCCTGCAGCGGCGTGTAGCCGGCAACCTGTTGCAGGTACAGGCTCATGACGAAGATCAGGCCGTAGTAGGCCAGGCTGATCGCGATCGCGGACAGCAACGCGATACTGAAGTTGGGCAATCGGAACAGCGTCAGCGGCAGCATCGGCTGGGCGGCCCGCGACTGCACGCCAGCGAAAGCGACCGCGCACACCACCGCCAGGCCGAATCCGCCGAGCACCAGGCCATGAGCGAATCCCAGCCGGGGCATCTCGATGATCGCGCCGATCAACCCACCCAGGCCCGCGATCGTCAGCGCCTGCCCGGCAACATCAAGGCGCCTGTCCGCGTTGCGCGGCGTTTCCGCGATGCGCCACGCCAGCACGATACCGAGCGCGCACAACGGCAGGTTGACGAAGAAAACGCTGCGCCATCCGAGCGTCTGCAGCAGCACGCCGCCCAGCAGCAAACCCATCGCCGCCGCCGCGGCGCCCGAAGCGGTCCACAACGCCATCGCGCGCGCGCGCCGTTTCGGATCGTGCGCGAACGCATGATTGAGCAAGGCCAACGAGGACGGCACCATCAACGCGGCGAACAGCCCTTGAACCGCGCGCGCCGCCACCAGCTGGGTCAGGTTCTGGGCGAGGCCGCAGGCCGCCGAGGCCAACAGGAATCCGCTCAGTCCGATCAGGAAACTGCGTTTTGCGCCGAACCGATCGCTCACCGCGCCGGCCGACAGCAGCAGCGAGGCGAACAGCAGGGTGTAGGCGTCCACCACCCATTGCAGCCCGGGGATATCGGTGGCCAGCTCGTTCGCCAGCGTCGGCAGCGCCAGGTTGACGATGGTGATGTCGAGCTGGACCACCATGAACCCGAAGCAGGCCGCCAGCAGCGTGACGCGCAGGAGGCGGTCGGAGGATCGAGGCGGCGCTGGCGATGGGTCTGGCATCTGGTTTTTATCGGCAGGTTGGCAAGGGATTGGTTGTTGAAGCTTCGATCGCACGGCTCATGTTTGCGCCAACGGCTACGAAACATCGTGCGCGCGCATCGGCGAACGCCACACCACATCCACGTGCCCGCGGATCGGCACCTTGCCGCTTGCATCGACCACCTGCATCGCGACGCGCAACTGGCCGTCGCACGCACCCGATACGGCGCCGACCTGCGCCGGATCAAGGGACGCATGCGCCTGGATGTCGCCGCACAGCGGTTTGCGGAAATCCGCCTGCACCCGCCTGACCACCAACTTCGCGCTGCAGGCCAGATGCTGCGCGACCACCAGCGCGGCGGCGTATTCGCCGGCCAGGCTGGCCGCCATCGAATGAATGCCACCGGCGCGATTGCGCAAACCACGACGATTGCCGGCCGCAATCGACACCTTGCCCGCTTCGATATGGACGATGCGAAAGCCATGCGTGCGGAAATAGCGGCTTTGCCTACCCAGCGCGGCCGATACGATCCGGTAGCGCCAGCTGGGCGGAAGAAACGCCAGGCGATCCAGCGAACCGGACAGATCGCTCATGATCCGCTCGTGCCAGATCAGGCTAGGCATGTCGCATCAATCCGCGGCATTTCCAGTTGAGGTAATGCATCAGCACCCAGATACCACTGAAGAACGCTTTCTCCTCGCCGCCTTGCACCACGTGGCGGACGTACAGTTCCTGCAAGGTCAGCAGGTAGCGGAACAATCCGAAGATCCGGTAGAACGCCCAGTCCCGGGTATCGCGCGCGGACGCGCTCAGGTAGCGATCCAGAAGCTCATCGCGACTGAGCATGCCGGGCAGGTGCGACGGCTGCCATTGATAGCGCCGCACGACGAAGTTGTCGCCCGGATCGATCCAGTACGACAGCAGGATGCCCAGGTCCATCAGCGGATCGCCCACGCCGGCGAACTCCCAGTCCAGTACGGCGCGTATCCGCGCCGGCTGCGCCGCATCGAAGACGATGTTGTCGAGCCGCCAATCGTTGTGCAGCAAGGCGGCGTGCCGTTGCTCGGGCACGCGATCGATCAACCATTGGCCGATCGGCCGCAGATCGCAGATGGTCCACGCCTTGAGCCGGGCGTGGCGACTCAACCAGTGAAGCAGCCGCTTGCGCAGATGGCTCGCGCTGGAGGGCGCGAGCACCAGTTCCTTCGATGCCAGCGAACGCGGGTCGATCCGATGCAGTGCGAGCATCTTGTCCAGCAGGTTGATGCAGACCTGACGCGCATCATTGGCCGACAAGGCGACGCCCGCGAACGATCGCCGGCGAGGCACGAGGCCAGGAACGTAGCGCATGACATAGAACGGCGTTCCGACGATGCCTTGATCCACGCACAGGCGGACCATGTCGGCGACCGGATAATGCGGCCGCAGCGCGGCCTGCAAGGCGAACTCCCGCCGCATCCGCTGCAGTCCGCCCTGCCCCGGCAACGGCCGGCGCAGCACCAGATCGTGGCTGTCGTAACGCAGGCGATAGGTCAGGTGCGACATGCCGCCGTCGCAGCGGCGGATGTCGGGCCGGCCGCCGACATCGACGCCTTGCGAACGCAGCCAGTCCGTAACGGCCACGGCCGCCGCCGACGATTCCGACAACAAGGGATCGTCGGACCGCTGCACCGGCATGTCGGTGCATGTTCGCGGTTCCGCCATCGTTCGGCGACGGATCGAAATTCCGGCGGTGCTGATCTGCCGTCGAATCCCATGGTCCGAATCGGCAAACGGGTGCCGCGCGCGCGCCTGCGAATCGATCGATGCCACCTGAGCAAAACGCTGACGTGCGTTCGATAGTCCACCGGCATCGGACGACGCCGCAATCCTCGACGATGCGTCATACGCGGATGCTCCGTCCGTCTCGCCATCGTCCTGGTCGTTCGCCATGGCGCGCCCCTGTGCGACCTCCTCCGCCGTCGAGTGCTCCGCGCAGAATTCGCCGCCGAGCACGGTCCTTTCGATCCAGGCGCCGCTGCAACATCGGCCACCGTCGCGCGAACCGATAGCACGCGGCCGAGCCCATTACTGGTACTCGCGGCCGCTTTCCTCGCAGCAAGCAGGTTCCCGGCGGTACGCGATCGTCCAGATCGGCCGGCGGTCTCAGTTGCAATGCGTGATCGGCTCTACAAGTCGGGCCGCTATCGAGCGGATGCCGTCCGGTTCCCATGCCGCCGCGCTGCAACCTGCAAGCTGCGAGATCGCTCCGGCAACCGCACGGCGCTCTATGCAAAAGTCCGCCGCCCGCTGCTCGCAACGCAGTTTCCACAGGCGCAAGACGCGCGGCACCGCGACCGTCTGACGTGCCGCTTCCGCCTGGAACCCGCCACTCCGCCGACCTCCACCCCAGGCACAGCCGGCAAAACCGCCAACTGTCTTGACCCTGTCACGGCACTGGCATGCAATCCACGCAACGGCTCACGCGCCGGGAGGCGAGCCATGACTTCGTTCCGTAACCGGGTCGCACACCAGGCACGATCCGCTTCGCGCGACATGCGGCGATACCTGGCGTGTCTCGCCCTGTTGCCGGCGGCATGGTCCATGGCTGCCAACGCCCAGGACCCGCAATGGCGAACCGTCAGCGATGAAGACGGCATCCGCCTGGAAACCCGGCGCATCGCCGGCGAACGCTTCGACGAACTGCGCATCACTACGTCGCTGAAAGCCTCGCCGGAGGCGGTCGCGGATTACCTGTTCGGAAAGTATCTCGACGAAAAGAACAAGAACATCCGCCGCACCTTCATCGAGCGCGGCCGCGAGCTGACCGTCTGGTCCGACGTCCTCAGCACGCCGGTCACCAGCGAGCGCTGTTACTCGATGCGCTTTGAGCGGCATGCGCTCGCCAACCAGGCGATACGGGTGAAGTTCACCTCCCTCGACTATGTCGGCAGGAAACCGACCGCCGACTGCATCGCGCTGCGCTCGCGCGGCGAGTGGGTCCTGACGCCGGCGGGCACCGGGACGCGATTGACGTATGCCTCGCTGACGGACATCGGCGGCAACGTACCGGCGATGCTCGTGCGTCGCTCGCTGTCGTCGGCGGCGATTTCCAGCGTGCGCAAGGTCGCGGCGGGCTCGTCCGGGCTGGCGCTGCCCCGGGGCCTAGGCGACTGAGAGTCGAGCCTCCGCGGCCGCCGCGATCTTTCGATCTTCGCCAGCCCCCGCTGCCCGACTTCGATCTTCAGGGCATCCACCACGAAGTCGATGAACGCACGCACCTTCGCCGCGCGGTGATGACGCGAGGGACAGATCGCATACGGCGCAAGGCGCTCGTCCGACCGCTCAGGGCACAGTTCGATCAAGCGGCCGCTGCGCAGCAAGTGCTCGCAGCCGATCTCCAGTACCTCATCGATACTGGCACCGGCCTCGCAAGCCCCGGGCATGGCGCCCCTATCCGAAGTGAGCAGGCGTCCTTTGACCCGCAGCGGCAGCACTTTGTTCTTGCGCCGCATCTCCCACTCATGGGCCCGTCCGAGCACTGCGTCGTAGAAGTCGATGCAATCGGCCTGCTCGATGTCCTTGAGATGCTTCGGTCGGCCGCGGGTCTTGAGGTAAGCGGGCGAAGCGACCGTGATGACCCGGGTTGGCGTCAAGATGAGATCGATGATCAACTCGGTCTTGCGCGGACTGGTGGCGCGGACCGCCTGATCGCGCCGTGCGTTGTTGCGCCGCCGCATGCCGACACGGCGCGATGGAGGCATCGCGCCGTTCGCTCATCGGCAGGATCTTCGATGCGCCCGGGCCCAGCACTAAAAACATGTGACGAGGTTCCATTGAAACATTGTTGTCCGTCGGTCTTTGAGAGGCCGCAACACCAGCATCGACATCGCCGATCGGACTCAACGGCAAATGCGCGAAGTGTCCGCGTCGCCCATTCATAAGCGTTTGTCCGCGCATCAAACGGGCCGCTTGAACACGCCGGCAACGACCGAGGCGATGCCTCGAAAACCACTGCGCTGAAAGGCCTTCAGCCATTCGCAAAGTACCGGCGAACGACAAGCGCGCGAACGGATCTACGTCGACGCAAACGCGGTTCCACCCCAACGCTGACGCGCATGCGGCTCGTCTGCCGATGCCGAAGCGACGGCATCCCGCGCCATTCCCATGCTGCGCCGCGACAAAGAAACCGGCCGAGAAAACGCTTTCTGTCGAGTTCGCTGCATGGCTTGTCCGATTTTATTGACAGCGCTGTCAGTCCGCGTGTCAAATCGCCCCGCGGCACTTTCGGGGCATGCAGGATGTACCTGCATATCCATCGCAAGATCCTGGGGAGGAGTTTCGATGAAGCAAACGCGTGTTGCCCCACGGCACACCCTATTGGCGTCCGCACTGTTGTTGGTGCTCGGCCAGCCGGTGTACGCACAGACGACCACACCGACGCCGGGCACCGCTGCCGACGCGCAGCCAAAACCCGACGCCGAACGAGACGCGAGGACGCTCGACACGGTCGTCGTCACCGGCATCAAGGGAAGCCTGACCTCGTCGATGAACCTCAAGCGCGACGCGCAGGGCGTCGTCGACGGCATCGCCGCCGAGGACATCGGCAAGTTCCCCGACACCAACCTGGCCGAGGCGCTGCAGCGCATCAGCGGCGTGTCGATCGACCGCAGCAACGGCGAAGGCTCGCGCGTGACCGTGCGCGGCGTCGGTCCCGATTTCAACCTCGTGCTGCTCAACGGCCGGCAGATGCCGACCGCCACCGGCGGCCGCGCTTTTGAATTCAGCGACCTGGCGGCCGAGTCGATCTCGGCGGTCGAGGTCTACAAGACCAGCCGCGCCGCCACGCCCACCGGCGGCATCGGCGCGACGATCAACATCAAGACCGCGCGTCCGCTGGACAATCCCGGCCTGCACGCCAATGCCGGCATCAAGGGCATCTGGGACGGTTCCGACGACGATCTGCCGGGCGACTACAAAGGCAGCTCGGTCACTCCGGACGCGTCCGGCATCTTCAGCAACACCTCGGCCGACGGCCGCTTCGGCATCGCGCTGAGCGCGAATTACCTGAAGCGCGAATCGGGCTCGGCTTCGGCGTTCGTGGCCTCGGGCAACGGCTGGCGTCCGTTCATCGATACCCCGCAGCCCAACGGCGAAGGCGCGGGTTCGGCGCTGCCGCTGCCCGGCCAGCCCGGTTCGGGGAACATCACCAACCGCCCCGGTCCGAACGACGTCTATTCGATGCCGCAAAGCCTGGGTTACAGCATCAACTCGGTCAAACGCGAACGCCTCAACAGCCAGCTCACCTTCCAGTGGGCGCCGACCGACAACCTCACCGCGACGCTCGACTACACCTACTCGCAGAACAAGATCGAGCAGCTGCGCAACGACATGTCGGTGTGGCTCAACTTCACCCCCGGCACGAGTTCGTGGACCAAGGGTTCGGGCTCTTCGCCGACGTATTACGACGAGCGCTACAACGGCAATTCCGACTTCGCCAACGGCGCGAGCAAGACCGCGGTCAAGCGCGAGAACAAGTCGGTCGGCCTCAATGTCGACTGGCGCGTGGCCGACAATTTCAAGTTGAATCTTGACTACCACCGCTCCACCGCCGATTCCTCGCCCGACAGTCCGTACGGTTCGAGCAATACGCTGGGCGCCGCCGGCTTCTTCCGCGCCGGCAACACCATCGACTTCAGCCGCGATTTCCCGGTGCTGACCCTGCATCTGCCGGCCGGCATGACCGCGATCGATCCGGCGCAGATGCTGGTGGCCGGCTCGGTGTTCCGCAACGATATGCATCGCGCGGAAATCGAGCAGTTCCAGGCCAACGGCGAGTTCGAGTTCCAGAACTACTCCAAGCTCAATTTCGGCGTCGCCTCGACCGACTACGAAAACCGCTCGGCCTTCACCAACGTCCAGCTCGATACCTGGGGCGGCGCCACCAGCGTCAATGACTATCCCGATTCGGTCTGGCAGTTGCAGCACATGGGCGACTTCTTCAACGGCGCCAGCGGCAGCCGCGATCCGAAGTTCACCGATTCGTTCTTCCTGTTCGATTTCGACCAGGTGCGCCAACTGGCCGAGGACGCGTGGGTCGCCGCCGGCAAGGGCAGCCGCGAGGACTACCGCGCTTCGTTCGACTACAGCGGCGCCGCGGTTCCCGGCAGCACCGCCAACCGCACCGTGGGCGACAGCCAGGTGCGCGAGAAGTCGAGCAGCTTCTACCTGCAGTGGAGCAATACCTTCGAGTGGAAGCTGCCGGTCAACCTCGCCGCCGGCGTGCGCTACGAGCGCACCAAGGTCAAGGCCTCAGCGCTGCAGCCCGCGCCGTCGGGCATCGACTGGCTGTCGGAGAACGAGTTCATCATCCGCTACTCCGGTTCGCAGTTCCGCAATCTCGACGGCGACTACAAGTACTGGCTGCCGAGCCTGGACGTGTCGGTGGACTTGACCGACAGCATGAAGCTGCGCGCCAGCTACGGCGAATCGATCGGCCGGCCGAACTGGGGCAGCCTGAATCCGGCGCTGAGCGTCGGCGGTCAGGCGCGCTACGACGGCGGCGGCGGCGGCGCGGGCAATCCCGGGCTCAAGCCGCTGGAATCACGCAACTTCGACCTGTCCTACGAGTGGTACTACGGCGAGTCGAGCTATTTCTCGGTCGGCTATTTCCGCAAGAAGATCGACAACTTCATCGCCGATCAGGTCAGCCGCCAGACTCCTTATCCGGATCTGCACACGCCCGCGGGCGGCGCGTACTGGAACCAGGCCATCGCCCAGGGCTGCGCCGCCACCGACCGGCCGTGCATCCGCAACTACATCCTCAACACCTACAACGGCCAGCCCGGCGTGGTCAAAACCGGCGTCGACGCTAACGGCATCGCCACCGGCACCATCACCGGCCAGCCCGGCGATCCGGTGCTGGCATTCAACATCACCGCACCGGTCAACAACCGCGCCGATACGCTCGACGGTTGGGAATTCAACCTCCAGCACGTGTTCGGCGACTCGGGTTTCGGCCTGGCGGCCAACTACACCATCGTCAATTCCGGCCTGACCTACGACGACGGGCGCCTGGGCACCCAGTTCGCGATGACCGGGCTGAGCGATTCGGCGAACCTCGTCGCGTTCTACGAAAAAGGCCCGTGGCAGGCGCGCGCCGCCTACAACTGGCGCGACAAGTTCCTGACCTCGCTGGGCGACGGCAAGGGCGCCAATCCGATCTACGTGGAAGCCTACGGACAGTTGGACATGAACGTCAGCTACGCGGTCACCGACAATCTGGTGCTGTCGCTGGAAGGCATCAACATCACCGACGAGACCATGCGGACCCACGGGCGCAACACGCGTCAGTTGTACTCCTACGACCAGTCCGGGCCGCGCTACATGTTCGGGGTGCGCTACAAGTTCTGATCGCTGCGACCGCGACGCCTCGCCGTTGGCGCACCGGGTCCTGCTTCGGCAGGCCCGTGCGGCGCCAGCGGCCGGCGCGGCGAACACCGTCCTCGGCCATCGCCCGTCGCCTGCCGCCATGACGACACGACAGGCCTTCCCCTCGGCGCGTCGCGGGTACATCCTCGTCGGTGCAGCCTCCTCGGACGCCGCCACGCGGACACGCGCGGCGGCTGGTTCCGCGGACATTCGGGCCAGGGCGCCACGCCACCCATGGCCCGCACCGAGCACGCACCGATCTTGGAAACCGCGATGCCCCAGGCCGTACTGCTCAACAATATCGACCATCACGACCTGCGCGTAATCACCGCCCGCGGCGCTCGCTACGGCGACGACACGATGCTGGCGCCGACGTTCTTTCGCGAGTTCCGCGACTTGCAGGCGTACTACCCGATCGTCTTCCAGAAGACCGCGCAAGGCGGTTTCCAGCCGATGGCGCTGCTCGGCCTGCGGGCGGACGAAAACCTGTTTCTCGACAAGCGATTCCTCGATGGGCGCAACCAAATCCAGCGCTGGGACGCGCATTACCTGCCGATCGCGGTCGAGCGCCTGCCGTTCCTGATCGGCATCGCCGACGACGAGCCGATGCTGCATATCGACCTGGATCATCCGCGCGTCGCCCGTGGCGCCGCGGCGGAGGGCGAGCCCTTGTTCCTCGAACACGGCGGCACCACCGCGTTCCTGCAACGCATGGCCTCGATGCTGCGCGCGCTGCACGACGGGTTGCGCGACAACGCGGGTTTTATCGCCGCGCTGCTGCGCCACCGCTTGCTGGAGCCGTTCACGCTCGACATCCGCCTGGACGACCGATCCGAACTGCGCCTGACCGGATTCCACACCATCTACGAACAGCGCCTGCGCGAGCTCGACGGCACGGCGTTGCACGAACTGTCGCAAGCCGGATATCTCGAAGCCGCGTACATGGCGATGGCGTCGATGTCGCACCTGCGCGACCTGATCGAAAGAATGAACCGCCGCCGTGCCGCCGATCGTTGAAGCCATCGAGGAACTTCACGGCATCGACGCGGCGGCGCTGCCCGAGGTCTTGCTGCATCCCACCCGGCCGTACGTCTTGCGCGGCATCGCCGCACATTGGCCGATCGCCCGCGCCGGCAACGCGTCGGCGCAGGAAGCGATCGCCTATCTCAAGGGCTACGCGCGCGACACGCCGGTGACGGTCAGCGTGGCGCCGCCGCAGGCCGGCGGACGGATTTCCTATCGCGAGGACATGCTCGGCTTCGGCTTCTCGCAGGAGAAGGCGACGCTGCCGGTCGTGCTCGACAGCTTGCTGCAACAACTCGACGATCCGGCGGCGCCCACCATCTACGTCGGCTCGACCACGATCGACACTTGGCTGCCGGGCTTTCGCGAACACAACGACCTCGGATTCGGCGCGATGCAGCCGCTGGCCAGCATCTGGATCGGCAATCGCACCTGCATCCCCGCGCATCAGGACGTCCCCGACAACATCGCCTGCGTGGTCGCCGGCCGGCGTCGGGTGACGCTGTTTCCGCCCGACCAGTTGCAGAACCTCTATATGGGTCCACTCGACCGCACGCCGGCCGGGCAAGCGGTCAGCCTGGTCGATTTCGTGGCACCCGACTACCGGCACGATCACGAACGCTTTCCCAGATTCGCCGAGGCGCTGCGCCACGCGCTCACCGCCGAGCTGGGTCCCGGCGACGCGGTGCTGATCCCGAGCATGTGGTGGCATCACATGCAGGCGCTCGATGCGTTCAACGTGCTGGTCAACTACTGGTGGCGGCAATCGCCCAAGTGGATGGACACGCCGATGAACGCGCTGCTGCTCGCGATCATGAGCGTGCGCGACCTGCCGCCCGAGCAGCGCGAGATCTGGCGCGAAGTGTTTCGCCACTACGTCTTCGATGCCGACGCGCAGACCGCCGCGCATATTCCCGAAGCGGTGCGCGGCCTGCTCGCGCCGATAGACGAACTGCGCGCGCGCGAATTGCGCGCGCGCCTGCTACAAGGCCTGAACCGTTGAGACACGCCATGCATGACGATGCCGGTAGTAACGCGAGCGCCGCAAGACCGATCAAGCGCGTGGTGATCGCCGGAGGCGGCACCGCGGGCTGGATGGCCGCGGCGGCAATCTCCAAGATCCTCGGCCGGACCCTGGACATCCGCCTGATCGAGTCGGAGGAAATCGGCACCGTCGGCGTCGGCGAAGCCACGATCCCGACCTTGACCACGTTCCACCGCTTGCTCGACATCGACGAGCGCGAGTTCATGGCCGCCACCCAGGGCGCGATCAAGCTCGGCATCTCGTTCGAGAACTGGACGACCGAGCAGCATCGCTATATCCATTCTTTCGGCAGCACCGGCAAGGATCACTGGAGCGCCGGCTTCCAGCATTTCTGGCGCAGGGGCCGCGCACTCGGCCTGGCCGGCAGCTACGACGACTACTGCGTCGAGCTGCAGGCCGCGTTGCAGGGCAAGTTCGCGCATCTGAAGAATTACCGGATGAACTATGCCTACCACCTCGACGCCAGCCTGTACGCGCGGTTCCTGCGCACGATGAGCGAGGGCAACGGATGCCGGCGCATCGAAGGCAAGATCGTCGAAGTGCTCACCGACCCCGACTCGGGGTTCATCACCGCGCTGCGTCTGGAACGCGGCGAAGTGATCGAAGGCGACCTGTTCATCGACTGCACCGGGTTCCGCGCGCTGTTGATCGATAAAACCCTGGGTGTCGGCTTCGAGGATTGGTCGCACTGGCTGCTCAACGACAGCGCCATCGCCGTGCAGACCACCTCGGTATGCGATCCGGTGCCGTACACCCGCGCGATCGCCGAAAAATGGGGATGGCAGTGGCGGATCGCGTTGCAGCACCGCGTCGGCAACGGCATCGTCTATTCCAGCCGGCATGTCGGCGACGACGAGGCCAAGCAGGCGCTGCTGGACAGCGTCGACGGCGAGATCCTCAAGAATCCCTGGCCGGTGCGCTTCCGCCCGGGGCGGCGCCTGCAGTGTTGGAGCCATAACTGCATCGCGCTCGGCCTGGCCGGAAGTTTCATCGAACCGCTGGAATCGACCACCATTCACCTGATCCAGCGCGGCATCACCCACCTGATCCGCTCGTTCCCGCAGGTCATCAGCCAGGCCGGCGTCGACGAATACAACACCCAGATGGCCGACGAGCTGCAGCACGTCCGCGATTTCGTGGTGCTGCACTACCACGCCACCGAGCGTCGCGATTCGCCCTACTGGGAATACGTATCGAACATGACCTTGCCCGAGACACTGCGTCGCCGCATCGAATTGTTCCGCGAGACCGGCACCGTGTTCCACGTACCCGGCGAGCTGTTCGCCGAGAACTCTTGGATACAAGTGATGATGGGCCAAGGCATCGTGCCGAAGACCCATCATCCGACCGCCGACACCATGAGCGAGGCCGATCTGCGGCGCTTCCTCGACAACATCCGCAACCACGTGGACGCCACCGTGCGTAGCCTGCCGTCGCATCAGGCCTACCTCAGCCAGTACTGCCCCAGCGCGCCGCGCGCGACGGTGCCAGCCAATGTCGCGTGATCGCATGAACGCTCATTGCGGGAGCGCGCGCGGTCTCGGCGCCGCGCTGGCTTCGGCCGCTATGTGTGCAGCGATGACGCTCGCGCCGGAAGTAGCCCAGGCCGAAGGGTTTCTGCGCGCGCAGGGCCAGCAGATCGTCGACGAGAACAACCGACCGGTGATCCTGCGCGGCGTGGGCCTGGGCGGCTGGATGCTGCAGGAAGGCTACATGCTTGGACTCAGCGGCCCGGGCATGCAGCACACGATCCGCCAGCGCATCGTCGATCTGATCGGCGAGCAGGACACGCAGTTGTTCTACAAGGCCTGGCTCGACAACTACGTGAGCAAGGACGACATCGATACGCTGGCGGCCTGGGGCTTCAATTCCATCCGCCTGCCGATGCATTACGAGCTCTACACCCTGCCGGTGTCGAAAGAGCCGGTGCCCGGCCAGCAAACCTGGCTGGAAGACGGCTTTCGCCGCACCGACGAACTAATCGCCTGGGCCAAGGCCAATGACGCCTACGTCATCCTGGACCTGCACGCGGCGCCCGGCGGACAGGGCAACGATCTCAACATCTCCGATCGCGATCCGTCCATGGCCTCGCTGTGGGACGACGCCGCCAACCGCGACAAGATGGTCGCGCTGTGGCGCAAGCTGGCCCAGCGTTATCGCGACGAGCCCGCGGTCGCCGGCTACGACATCATCAACGAACCCAACTGGGGCTTCGCCAGCGCCAAGGACAAGCATGGTTGCGAGGAAACCGGCAACGCGCCGCTGCGCGAGCTGCTGGTGCGCACGACCGCGGCGATCCGCGAGGTCGACAAACGCCATATCGTCATCATCGAAGGCAACTGCTGGGGCAACAACTACCGCGGCGT
Organism: Lysobacter capsici; assembly: GCF_018732085.1. Classification (NCBI taxonomy): domain Bacteria; kingdom Pseudomonadati; phylum Pseudomonadota; class Gammaproteobacteria; order Lysobacterales; family Lysobacteraceae; genus Lysobacter; species Lysobacter capsici. The sequence goes on from NZ_CP076103.1 coordinate 5,490,572, forward strand.
GCTCGATGCCGGTTTGTGGGACGACAACCTCGTGCTGAGCTTCCACAAGTACTGGAACGGCACCGGCCGCGACAGCATCAAGGATCAGCTGGCCCTGCGCGCGCGATGGAACATCCCGCTGTGGCTGGGCGAAACCGGCGAGAACTCCAACGACTGGTTCGCCCGCACCGTCGAAACCATGGAAGGCGAAGGCATCGGCTGGGCCAACTGGCCGGTGAAGAAACTGCGCTACAACAACCCGCTGCAGGTGATCGCCAACCCGGGCTATGAGCGCGTGCTGGCATACTGGGAAGGAAAAGGCCCGCGACCGAGCCGTCAACAGGCGCGCGAGGCGCTGTTGACCCTGGCCAACCACGACATTCGCCTGCAGAACAACACACGCCATCCCGACGTGGTCGATGCCTGGCTGCGCGCGCCGCGCGACGACCGCAGCCTGCCGTTCAAGCGCAATACCATCGCTGCCGGCGGCGGCGAGGTGGCCGCGGTCGATTTCGATATGGGCCGCAACGGCGTGGCCTATTTCGATCTGACCGCGGCGAACGAGAGCGGCAAGCCGAGCGGCGACTGGAATCCCTCGCAGCTGTATCGCAACGACGGCGTGGACCTGATTGGCAACGCCGACGGCCTGCATGTGGCCGCGATGCAGAACGGCGAATGGCTCAGGTACACGATCGAGGTCGAGGCCGCCGGCAACTACGCGCTGACGGTACGCGGCACATCGGGCCGGGTGCGAGCGAAGGTCAACGGCGAGGCACTGGCACCGGTCGAGGTCAATCAATCGCAGCCGGTGGCGTTGCCGCGCGGCCGCAATACGCTGGTGATCGAGGCGGTTTCGGGCACGCCCGACCTCGCGTCGCTGCAATTGCAGCCGGTTTCGGGAGACGCTCGCTGATGCGGGTACTGGTCAGCGACATAGGCGGCACCAACGCGCGTTTCGCCATGGCGGAACTGGCACGAAGCGCGCCGCTGCTGCACGACAGCGTGCGCGAATATCCCGCGGCGGACTTCGCGACCGCGGCCGATGCCGCGCGTCACTTCCTCGACGAACTGGGCGAACGCGCCGACGCGGCGGTGTTCGCGGTGGCCGGCCGCGTGCGCTTCGAACAAGCGCAGATCACCAACCATCCCTGGCAGATCCGCGCGCCCGAAATCGGCGCCGCGCTGGGCACGCCGCGGGTGGCGCTGATCAACGACTTCGCCGCGCAGGCGATGGCGATCTCGCGTCTGCACGCTAACGACGTGGTGGCGATCGGTTCGGTCGGCTGGCCGGGCTTCGACACGAGCACCACGCAGACCTACGCCGTCATCGGACCGGGCACGGGATTGGGCGTGGGCGGACTGCTGGTTCGCAACGGGCGCTGCTTTGCGCTGGAAACCGAAGGCGGCCATGCCGGTTTCGCGCCTTCGCGGCCGCAGGACCTGCGCACGCTGGAATGCCTGATGCGTCGCTATGGACGCGTGTCGTGCGAGCGGCTGGTGTCCGGGCCTGGCCTGGTCAATCTGTATTTGTCGGTGTGCGAAGTCGAAGGCGCGACGGCGGAGCCATTGTCGCCCGCGCAGATCAACACACGCGCCGCGGCCGGGGATACCCACTGCCAGCAGGCCGTGGATCTGTTCTGCGCAGCATTCGGCTCGATGGCCGGCGATCTCGTATTGACCCTCGGCGCCTGGGACGGCGTATTCCTCGCCGGCGGCGTGGTGCCGAAACTGCTGGATGCGCTGCAGACACGCGGCTTTCGCGAAGCGTTCGAAGCGAAGGGCCGTTTTTCGCTGGCGATGGCCGACGTACCGTCGTTGGCGGTCGTGCATGCCTGCGCGGGTCTGCTGGGCGCGGCGGCGTATGCGGCGGAAACCTACGATTCGCCAGCGATCGGTTCGACCTTCGGTCGCCTCGCGTCGGAACCCACCGCGTTGTAGCCCGACCCGGACCGAACCGAACCGACCGACGATAGTTTCGCGGCTAGTCGGGGTCGACTCGCGCATACCGGCTCGGCGAGCGGCCCACCTGCCTGCTGAAGGCGATGCTGAAAGCGCTGGTCGAACCGTAGCCGACGCGTTCGGCGATTTCCGCTACGCTCAGCTCGTCGCGGCGCAGCAGGTCTTTCGCGATTTCCATGCGCCATGCGAGCAGGTACTCCATCGGCGCCACGCCCACCGCGCGGGTGAAGCGATCGAAAAACGCCGATCGCGACAGCGCCGCTTCCTTCGCCAGCTGCGCCACCGTCCAGGAACGGTCGATGTGCGCGTGCATCTGCTTCAACGCGACCGCCAATCGCTCGTCGCCCAGGCCGCGCAACAATCCCGGCGGCGCCGTCACCGCCGTGCCGGAACGCAGCGCTTCGACCAGCAGCATCTCGACCAGCCGGCTCAGCATGAACTCGCTGCCGGGTTTGCGATCCTCGTATTCCTCGCCGACCATCTGCACCAGTTGCACGAGCCGCTGCGATCCGCGCACATGCACGACGGCCGGCAGCAGCGACACCAGCAGCCCGGCGTCGGCGCCGTCGAACTCGAACGCGCCTCCGAGCGAGCGCATGTCGGGCGGCCCGTCCTGATCGCCATGACGCAGCTCGCCCTGCCCGCCCGGCACCAGATCGGGATCGATGAACATCGGCGGCGCCGGTACGAAGCTCGACAAGGTGAAGCCCGGCGTCGTCGGCAACAGCACGAAATCGCCGGCGCGCACACTGATCGGCGCATGCCCGTCCACCGCCAGCAACGCGCCGCCTTCGAGCACGATGCAGAAGCTCGGCCGGCCGTATTGCGCGTAGCGCACCGCCCAGTTGCCCTTGCCGCTGATGATGTTGGCGAACGCCGCGCGCGGCTGCAGCAGGCGCACGACTTCGGTAAGCGGGTCGCTCATCTGGACGCTCGCTGAATTTGTTCGGACTTCTGATTATCGCCCATCCTGCATGGCGCCTCTATCGTTCGCTCCGAGTCATTCACTTCACCGGAGCCACACCATGAAGAACGAAACGAAGACCGTCCTGATCACCGGCTGTTCCTCGGGCTACGGCCTGGAAACCGCCCGCCATTTCCTCGCCCAGGGCTGGACGGTCATCGCCACCATGCGCACGCCGCGCGAGGACGTGTTGCCCGCGTCCGAGCACCTGCGAATCCTCGCGCTCGACGTTACCGATCCCGCCAGCATCGCCCAGGCGCTGGAACTCGCCGGCCCCATCGACGTGCTGGTGAACAACGCCGGGATCGGCCTGTTCGGCGCGTTCGAAGCCACGCCGATGACGACCGTGCGCGAAGTCTTCGAGACCAACACCTTCGCGGTGATGGCGCTGTGCCAGGCGATCATCCCGCAGTTCCGCGCCCGCCGCGCCGGCACCATCGTCAACATCACCTCCAGCGCCACCCTGGCCGCGTTTCCACTGGTCGCGGCGTACACCGCCAGCAAGACCGCGATCGAGGGATTCACCGCTTCGCTGCAACACGAACTGCGGGCGTTCGACGTGCGGGTCAAACTGATCGAGCCCGGTTACGGCCCGTCCACCCGCTTCACCTCCAACGGCCAGCAACGCATGCAGGGACTGATCCCCGAGGTCTATGCGCCGTTCGCGCACAGCGTGTTCGCCGGACTCGCCGACAACAGCGCGGTCACCCGCGAGAGCGATGTGGCCGAAGCGGTCTGGCGCGCGGCCAACGATGCATCGGCCCGGTTGCATTTTCCGGCCGGTGTCGATGCCGTGGCATTGGCGGACATGGGTCGACTCGCTTGAAGCAGGTCGTCGACATCGACCGCTGAAGAAGAACGGCTTGCCGGCGCACTGTTGCCTATGCAGGCCGGGTAGCGGCCGCCGCGTCCGATGAAACAGCGATGGTAATGGTTTCTTGCAGATGCTCATGACGCCACGTGCTCGGTCCGCGAGCGTGCGCGGTAACGCGAACGGCAGCATGCGTTCGATCTTGCCAGGCGACCTGCCACTCGATCTCGATCGGCTCGCCGCCCACGTCAACGACTCGCCCCGAGGCGGCGCGCCCCACCAAGGCGACGAGGTCCGGCTCGGGTAGGTTCCGGACGGTCTCCAGTTCCTTGAGCAGCAGCGCGTATGCCTCGGCAGTCTTCATCGGCGAGCGTCCATGCGGGTAACGACGGGCCTAGAACGAGCCACGGGAGAGCTTGGGCTGGAATGAACGCTCAGGCGACACTTGGCAGGCGGCTTTTACCTTGCTGGCCCAGTGCGGATCGCCTGGGTCGATGACAACGACACGGAAGCCGTGCCTGTCGCCTTCCACTTCGACTCCGGCCGAATCATCGACCAGCAAATCGATCCCGAACGCCGGCGGAAATTTCGATGGACTGATGGACCTTCCGCGCAGGGCATTCGCATGAGTGGTTCCATTGACTACGCCACCGAGACGAATGCCCGCGCACCACAGCCACAGGTACAGGTAACGCTCCGATCTCAGCGAAGAGGTGTAGATCCAAAGATCATGCCCATCGGCCTGCAATTCGCGCATGAGCGCGACCGTGCCGTCGCGCAATGGCTCGCGAAAGAGCAGGCGCATCGGGAACGGCAGCGGCGAAGAGCGAAACTGCCCGTTGCCCAGTGGCGTCAAGGTGCCGTCGATGTCAAAGGCGATTCGCATCGGAAAGTGTCGCAACAGACTTCAGTCGATCAAATCATGCCGCGAACGTACTGCGGCACGGAACCGGCGGCGGCCACTTGCAACGGCCGCCGCCGGAGCCCGCTGGATGCGAAGAAGGCTTATTGCACGCTGCGTTGCGCGGGCAGGCTCTGCACTTGCGCGACCTGGATCGGTCGCGGCAGCGGATTTTCGACCATCGGCCGCAGCAGGTCGGTGAACGATGCGGCGAACGGGTTGGTGCAGAAAGTTTCTTCGCACAGCGCGCGCGATTCTTCGCAGGCCTGGGCCTTTTCCGGCGTATCGGCGCGGCTCATGCACCGCACGAACAACCAGCCGCAATCGTTGCACGCCGCGAACGCGCTGGAGACAGGCAACAGCGCGGCGACGACGGTGATCGAGCCAAACAGCAATGGGGTCAGCAAGCGAGACTTGAACATGACGATCCTTCCCATGGGTGGCGCCGACTCATTCGGCCGCTTGAGATTAGCACTTGGCGAAACCTGCCGAGGGCCCACGGTGCGGCGGCGGGGTGACCTTGGCTCCGGCCTGAATTTAGACGCAGCGCGCATTAGGCGCCTGACCAACGTCGACAAAACCGGACCGTATCGACGTCTGGCTTGAGACCGGTCCAAGCCATTGAACGATGTCGGCCCGGATCAATTCTTTGCCTTCACCGCCGAAGCACTAAGCAACACCGCACGACAGCGGACGACGCGACAGCGTGGCCCCGCCCGAGGCAGCGCCACGCCGTCGCCTTCAAGTCTTCAACCCTCAAGCGCTCGATCAGAGCTGGCGGTACACGCGTACGTAGTCCACGTGCATCTTCGCCGGCAACTTGCTCTCGTCGATGTTGAAGCCCGGCCAATTGCCGCCGATGGCGAAATTCAGCAGCAGGAAGAAGTCGCGATGGAATTCGTCGGTGCCGTTGATGCTGTTCTGGATGTTGGCTTCATGGAACTTGTTGCCGTCGACGTACCAGCGGATCGCGTTCGCGTCCCACTCCACCGCGTAGACGTGCCAGTCGGCGACGCTGACGGCGGTGTTGCCGCCGTACTGGGCGTAGTTGCCGTTGTGATCGCGCCAGTGGATGGTGCCGTAGCTGCGATTCTCGTTGTTGACGTGCTCCATGATGTCGATCTCGCCGGAGGCGGGCCAGCCCACTTGCGGCAGGTTGGAACCCAACGCCCAGAACGCCGGCCATGCGCCCATGAACGACGGCAACCGCATGCGCGCCTCGATCTTGCCGTACTTGAAGTTGCGGATGCCCTGGGTCTTCATGCGCGCGGAGGTGTAGCGAAATCCGCCGAAATCCTGGCGCCGGGCGGTGATCACCAGGGCATTGTTCTCGATCCCGGCGTTCTCGCGGCGGTAATACTCCAGCTCGTTGTTGCCCCAGCCGCCGCTGCCGTTGCCGGTTTCGAACACCCAGCTCGGCCCGATCGATCCATTGAACTCGTCGCTCCAGACCAGTTGCCAGTTCTGCGCCGACGCACCGCCGGCGAACATGCAGGCGACGAAGAAAATCATGCCTTTCATGAGCTGCTTCATGACGTCTTATCCTCGTTGGGAAGGGGTGTATGAATCTCGATGCGGCAAGACACGACGCGACGACTCGCGCGCTGCGACGCGAGGCATTCGGCGACATCCGGCCAGTTGCGATGAGGCCTGACTTCCATCTCCGGCAACTTCGGTTCCGCATGGGATCGCGAAGCGATGCCGACGATCGAGCGAACGGCATGCGCAAACAACGCGTGAGACGAGCCATGAACAAGTCCCGGCGTTGAATGGAGACGAGCCCGCGTACGTCGTATCGAAATCGCCGCGCGCCGGGTTCGCGGTCGAAACTGGATTCGTATGACAGCGCTGTCAACGGCTGTCTTTTCCAGACGATTTTTTGCGCGGACGGGTTCACATTCCCGATGTGGGCTGGTTGTTACTACGCGCCCGCATTCGCTCGCGCCGTGCTGCACGACAGCACGGCGCTGCGCCCGGCGCCTGGAACCGCCGCGCATGCGGCATGGCCCGGCCGCTCCATTCAGGCCCCGGCAAGGGCAAGCCGGCCTGTCCTTGCGCGGGCGGGCTCTGATTGTCTCGATACAAAATTTGCCGAATCTGCCTGCGTCACAATTTTGCGCAGCCGTGCTGGTCGGCGTCGCCGGATAAAGCGTAGAAGCGACGTTCCGGCATGGGCCGGAATCCCAAGGCGCTAAGGAGAGTTCCGATGTTTCGTTTGCAGACGTTGTCCAAGAAGAAGCTGTCGCTGGTGCCGTTCGTTGTCGGCGTGGTGGTGTCCTTCGCCGCGGCCGCCCTGCCTTATCCCAACCCGGGCGAAGCCTATATCCAGACCTATTACGCCGATGCGGCGCGCACCCAGGTGGTCGGCGAGCGCTCCTACGGCAACTGTGGCGAGAACTTCTCCTGGGGTGTCCTGAAGGGTTACTTCACCCTGCGCAAGGTGACCTGCGGCAGCGGCGGCCCGGAAGGCGCGAACTAAGTCGACGGCCGCGGCGCTCGTCGCCGCGAACCCGAACCAGGCCCACCGCATGCGATGGGCTTTTTGTTTGGCGACATGCGCGACACGCACTCACGAGCCTGATCGAGTCGCAGCAGACTTCAGCGCGTTCGGTGCCGCGAGGCGACCGGGATCATGGAGTGACCCAACGGCGGCGCGAGCGTGACGGATGCCGCACTTTCCACGGCTTTGTAATCGTTTCCAAGGGTAAGCCCTAGCTGGTCCCGTGCGATCACCGCACCTGTAATGGGGCGCGACCGCTATCACCGCCGCGCATCGGCGGCATACCGCACAGGAGAGCGACTCATGGACAGCGTCAACGGCAGCTCCGGCACCGCAGGCACTTCAGGCACTCACGACAGCCAGTCCGCCTCGCTCGGCGCGCAGTCCGCGCCGACCCAGGCCGAGACCCGCGAACAGGATCTGCGCGACGCCTTGGCCGAAAACCCCCAGGCGGTGGCCGCGTTGTCCGCGCTGACCGCGAATACGAACTACGCCCAGCTCAGCGTCGAACAGCAGGTGCAGGCACTGGACGCGTTCAACGCCGCGCCCAACCTCGCCACCGCGACCTATCTGCAAGGCGTGGCCGAGCAGACCTTGAACCCGCAGGCCACGCCGACCTCGCTGACGCCCGATGCCGGCACGCTGACCCTCAACGGCCAGACCTACGGCATCCAGAACGGCAATCTGATCGGCGCCGATGGCCAGGTCGCCGGCACGATCCGCAACGACGGCCAGGTGCAACTCAACAGCGAGACCACCACGCGCAGCGTCTACGACGACATCAACACCCGCGTGCAGTTGCGCGAGATGGATGCGACCCAGCAGTTGCAGGATCTGGTCAACCTGCACGCCGCCGATCCCAATGCGCGCCTGGACAACGCCAACATCAACCGCGAAATGGCCCGCCTCGCCACCGACGTGATCTCGCGCGCGCGCATGGAAGGCATGGACATGCGCGTGGTCAGCGATTTCCGCAGCGTCGAGGAGCAGAACGCATTGTTCGCGCAAGGCCGGACCGCGCCGGGCCGAGTGGTGACCAACGCCACCGGCGGCAGTTCCTGGCATAACTACGGGCTGGCGGTGGACGTGGCGTTCAACAACGCCAACGGCCAACCGAGCTGGCCGGACAACGCCAACTGGAGCCGCTACGGCGAGATCGCGGTGCAGCGTGGATTGGAGTGGGGCGGCAACTGGCGCGGGATCAACGACCGACCGCATATCGAGTACCACCCCGGACTCGGCGCCGGCGAAGCACGCACCATGCTGCCGGCGTATCGCCAGGGCGGACTCGATCAGGTCTGGAACAACCTCGGGCTCGGCGGACGTTGACGTGCTTCATCGACGATCTCTGGCCATCGCGGCATTCGCGCCGATACTGACGCCGTCCGCGCCAGCCGAGAACCTATCGCCATGACCGCTTCATCGCTTCGCCACCCTTGCCTGCGCCTGGCCGTAGCCGCCTGCTTCCTGATCGCAACCGCCGCCTGTGCCGCGCCGCCGCGCACGGCGGCGCCCGCGGCCGACGCCGGCGCGATTCGATTGCCTTCGCAAGGCCCGCTGTCGTTTCATCCACAGCGCGACGAACTGGCCTGGGCCCAAGGGCGCGAGTGGTTTCGCCTGGATCTGGGCAGCGGCCGCAGCGAACGCTTCCAGGCCGACGCCGACATCGCCGATATCGCTTACGCCGACGACGGCGCGCTGTGGCTCGCCGCCGGCGCGCCGCAACGCTGGCTGCAAGGCCGGCGCACTTGCCGCGGCGACGGCGTCGATCTCAGCCGCGCGTTCGGTGCCGACCGCGACGGCATGCGCATGGCCAGCTATGGCCACGACGATGCGCAAGGGCCGATTCGCCATCAATACTGGTTCGATCCGCAATGCCGGATGCGTCGCGACAGCCTCGCGCCGTTGCCGGCCGGCGTCACCGACAGCGCGGCCGATCCGGGCGAAGCGCATGGCGCCGCCGATGCGCGCGCGGCCAAGCTGCGCAACGCCGCGCAGCCGGCCGCGGACGGCACCGTCGCCGTATCGCGCGACGGCCGCTGGCGCGTGATCGAACGCGGCGGCGAACGCCGGCTCGAGCGCGTCGATCCTCGCTGACGCCGTCGCTGCCGTCGCGTCAGTCCCGTGCCAGCGCGCGTCGCTCGCGCCAGGCAACACCGACACACTGCCTTCGCGCCTCGATCGGCTCGTCAGGGCCCGCACACCACCTGTTCGAAACCGGTGCAATCGGGCGCGTTGCAGATGCGCCGATCCGAGACGATGACGGTCAATCCAACCTTGGACTTGGCGGCGAACCGCACCGCGCGCGCCTGGCCTATCACCTTGCAAAACGCGTCGGCCGCGGGCTGGCCGCAGTCGCTGGCCCACTGGCGGCACCAGTCCAGTTGGATGCGATCGCCGCTTCTGACTTTCAGCTCTGGAGCGTAGTAGGTCACCGTTCCATCGTTGCCCGACCGCCACGCCATCCTTCCGGCCACCGATGGCGCGGGACCGCATTTCATTCTTGCATCGGTGACGAAACGACCGTCATGGCTGAGCCAGACATGGACGCCGGTCGCCAGTTGTCCGTCCGGGCACCGGCCTTTGGCGGGACCGCCGCGTCCACGCGGCAAGGTGTTTTGTCCGCCGAAAACGCGCGCCTGAGTGGGATCGCGCGGCGGCGCCAGGGTCTGGCACTGCACGCTGACCCGATCGGCGAAGGCGGCCTGGTCGGCGACGATTTTTTCGGACTGCCACGCCGCGATCGCCGAGCCGGCTGGACACAGTTGCTGATTGCCGCCGCCTCCCGGCCCGCCCGCCGGCCGCCTCGCGCGCGCCGGGACCGACTGAAACGTCCGGTTATCCCAGCGTGCGCATACCGGTCCCATCGCATCGATCCACGCACCGGTTCGTCCGGTCAAACCGACGACGTACTCGCCCGGCCCGCAGTCGACGCTCGTGGGAGCGGTCAGCGAGGAAACCGCGACGCGAGGGATCGATGCGCCGATCACGATGGCGGCGAAGATCAACACGGCGGGACGGGGCATGGGAAGCGTCTCCTTTCGCAAGCGCGCCATAGTCCGGAAGCGACGGACCAGCGCTTGGCGGCCCGATGACTAAGCGAACGCCGTAAATGCAAGTCACAGGACAGCCCGCGACTGTCCTGGCACCTTGCGGTATCAACTTTGAAACAGCCAGACGAACGCGATGTCGCTTGCGCGATGCGGCACTGCGGCATGCGCAGCGGCGTCTTTCGATCGTATGGGCAACGCGTCGAACCGCATTCGCGGCCGATGCGACGCGTTCGGGACACCCTGATGGCCCATCTGCGACGAGCGACTTGAACCGCAGGAAACACGAACAATTTCGCGGACTGTCGTTCCGCTGCAGCGCGCCCGAAGCCGACGATTTCACTCCCGCGTCCGTCGACGGTTATGACCGCGGTCACACGCACTCAGGCATCGCTGATCGCGACGACCGCTATCGTCGTTTCGGCCTTCCAGCGCCTCGACGCACGACCAACGCACGACAGTCGCTGCAAGGCAGAGCAGGCGCGGACGCCACCGCCGCCAGGCCGCGACGACGGAGATTTCCGGCATGGGCGGTCGACAGGTGGCCGAAGCCGCCAGCGCACTCGATGCCATCAACCATCAAACCCTAGGATGGACCACCAACATGAAGATCGATTCGCCACAATCGCCCTGTCCCCGCAACGATCTCGATATCGAACGCTTCTGGAAACTCGCCGACGACCTGCAAGAGCAGACCGTCGGCCACGCGAAGGACATGTTCGCCTTCGTCGAAACCGCCAGCCCGGAGCGCCTGTTTTCGCTGCTGATCCAGTACCGATATTTCACCGCCTACTACATCGCCGATATCGCGCTGTTGATCGCCCGCCTGCAACCCGGCCGCATGCGCAGTTTTCTCGCCGATATCCTGCTCGACGAGCTCGGCGGCGGCGACCACACCCAGGCCCATCCGGAGTTGTACGACGCGTTTCTGACCAGCCTCGGAATCGAACGCGCCCCGCTCGACGAGATGCCCCTCGACCGCAGGGCGCTCGCCGACAATATCGCCCTGCTCGAATCCGCGCGCGCGAAGTTGATCAACCCGGACCACGACACCGCCTACGGCATCGGCCTGCGCGGAATGGGCGGTGAGTGCGTATGCCAGATCTACCTGGCCCGCCTGTACGAGCACCTGATCCTGAATCCGTACATCCGCGAACACACGGCGAGCATCGACTGGACATTCTGGGAGCTGCACATCGGCGAGCACGACATCGCGCACCGCGAGAACCTTCGCAGACTCATCGGCGAGGAAGTCGCCGGCATGGACAGCGGCAGCGTAGCGGCGCTCGCAGCGGGCTTTCGCGACAGCATGAGCGCGTGGTCGGCGTTCTGGCGGAACATCCACGACGAGGCAACCAAGCCGGCGGGTCAAGCATCGGGCCCGCGTTCGGCCGTCGGCGAACTGGTTCTTGGCCCGATCAAGGACGATCGGCACGCGGACGCCGCCATCCATCAATTCCATCTCGCGATCGGCGTACACGATCTGCAGCAGGCGCGGCAGTTCTACTGCGAGGTGCTGGGCGCCAAACAGGGGCGATCGACCAAGAACCTGATCGATCTCGACTTCTACGGCCATCACCTGGTGATCCACCAGACGCCCAAGGATGCGGACACCGCGGACAATGCCTTCGGATCGGCGTTTTATGGCGAAACCGTGCGCGTCCCGCATTTCGGCATGAACCTCAACTGGCGCGACTGGAGTGCGCTGGCCGAGCGGATCAAGTCGAAGGAGTATGCCTTCATCGACCCGCCGCACGTGCGCATGCGCGACCTGCCGGGTGAGCACGCCACCATGTTCCTCAACGACCCCAGCGGCAACTCGCTGGAGTTCAAGGCCTTCCGCAATCACGACGAGGTGTTTTCGGTGATCTTCTCGAACAGCACCCGCGACATCTTCGGGCTGGATTCGCTGGTGGAGAAGGCCGCGGCGGCCGCTTGACGCCGAGAGGACCGGATTGATCGAAGAGGCCCCGAGCATGTCGGGGCCTCTTTGTTTCTGCCGCCGAGGCTTTAAATCGTACTTGCGACAGATAGTCCCAAGCGCCGGCTTGTGCGGCGCCTCGGCGATCGGATTGTCTCCGCGCAGGGCGTCGCGCCCCGTATCGATCGCAACGACGCCGTTCGCGGGCATGCGTCTCGCCCGGCTACGCCGTGGCGTAGCGATCGGTCATCGTCAACGCCTCATCGATGATGGCCAGCCCCTTGCGCAGGTCGTCTTCGCTGATCGTCAGCGGCGGCACGACATGGGTCCGATTGAAATGGGTGAACGGCCACAGGCCGGCGTCCTTGCATGCGGCGGCGAACTCGGCCATCGGCCGGTTGTCGGCACCTGCGGCGTTGTACGGCACCAGCGGTTCGCGGCTGGCGCGATCGCGGACCAGTTCGATCGCCCAGAACATGCCGACGCCGCGCACGTCGCCGACCGAGGGATGCCGTTGCTTGATCGCCTCCAGCGCGGGCGCGATGAGTTCGTCGCCGATCCGCCGGACGCGTTCGATGATGGCTTCGTCCCGGTAGACCTGGATGCAGGCCACCGCGGCCGCGCAGGCCAGCGGGTGCCCGGAGTAGGTCAGTCCGCCGGGGAAGACCTTGCTGGCGAAACTCTCGGCGATGCGCTCGCTGATGATCACCCCGCCGAGCGGCACGTAGCCGCAGTTGACGCCTTTGGCGAAGGTGATGAGATCGGGCACCACGCGCCAGCGGTCGATCGCGAACCATTCGCCGCAGCGGCCGAAACCGGCCATCACCTCGTCGGCGACCATGACGATGCCATATCGGTCGCACAACTCGCGCACGCCGCGCAGATAACCGTCGGGCGGCACCACGATGCCGTTGCCGCCGACGACGCTCTCGAGCACGATGGCCGCCACGGTGTGCGGACCTTCGACCATCAACACATCGACCAGATGCGCCAGCGCGCGTTCGCATTCCTGTTCGGGCGAAGACGAGTGGAAGGCCGATCGGTACGGGTACGGCCCCCAGAATTTGATCGCGCCGGAAATGCCCGGTTCGGCGCCCCATCGACGCGGATCTCCGGTCAGGGAAATCGCGCCGGCGGTCGCGCCGTGATAACTGCGGTAGGTCGACAGCAGCTTGTGCCGGCCGGTGTGATGGCGGGCGATGCGCACGGCGTTCTCGACCGCCTCGGCGCCGCCGTTGGTGAAGAACACCTTGTTGAGATCGCCGGGCGCGACCTGCGCGATCAGGCGCGCGGCTTCGGCGGTGGCCTCGTTGGCGTGATACGGCGCGACGGTACACAGCTTGTCGGCCTGCGCCTTGATCGCCTCGATCAAGCGCGGATGTTGATGGCCCAGATTGACGTTGACCAGTTGGCTGGAGAAATCCAGCCAGCGCTTGCCGCTTTCGTCCCAGAAGTACGAGCCGCTCGCGCCCGCCACCACGAGCGGGTCCAGTGACGCCTGCGCCGACCACGAATGGAAGACATGCGCCCGGTCATTGCGATAAGCGGCCGACTTGGCCTGAGTGTGGGCGGCAGCCGCCGCGTCGTGATCGGTGTCTGTCGTCATGCCATCACTCCGAATGGGCGGATGTCGATCGCCAGCAGGGCGGATCGTTCGCTTCGTTGCCGCCGATCCGTGGCTTCGACAACGACGCATCCAGGCCCGCGGCCAGAATTACAGCGTACGATCCGGCGCGCAACCCGGGGCGGCCATCACTGAAGTCGCTTGATCGCCATGCCGATCGCTGCCCGTTCGCATGCGCTTGCCGGCAAGCATGCGATCGCGCAGCCGCAGGAACGGCCGCTCCACGCCGTAGTGCAGCATCGCGGCGGCGGCCAATGCGGCGGCGCCATAGACGGCGAACGCGACGACGCCGCGCCCGGCCAACGCTTCGCCGAACGCCTCGTCGACCACATGGAACATCGCCTTGTGCACCAGGTACAGGCTGTACGAGGCGGCCGCCAGCCAACCGGCGCCGGGAATCGCCCAACGCCCGATCCAACCGCCGCGGCTCGCGCCGGCGAACACCAGCAAGGCCAGCCCGGCCGACAGCACCGGCCAGCCGATCGCATTGCCGAGCAGGCCGGTGCGAACGCGAAACAGCCACAACGCAAGCGCGACCACGCCCAGTCCGAGCAACAGCGCGGTGTTGGCGTGCGCCTGCGCGCGCTGCCAGGCGCGTGGTCGGAACGCCTTGAGGGTCGCCAGCATCACGCCGGCGAGCAAGCCGTCGAGCCGGTTCCAGGTCGGGTAATAAATGTCCTCGACGAACCAGTTGCGCTGCGCCGTGCCGACCGGTCCTTCGACCGAGGCATCGTGCAGCCAGACACCGGCGCGCAAGGCCACGCCGGCCAGCACCACGCCGATGCAGATCGCGATGAACGCCGCCTTGGAAGGCCGACGCGTCAACCACCATGCCAACAGCGGGAACAACAGATAGAAATGCTCTTCGACGCATAGCGACCAGGCATGCGAGAACGCCTGGTTGCGGCCGTAGTCGATCAGCAGATTGAGGGTGAAGCTCAGGAACGTCCACGCCGGCTCCATGCCCGGCGCTTCGCGGAATCCCGGTACCCACAGATAGATCGCCAACACCGCCAGGAACGCCGGCAGGATGCGGAACGCGCGACGCAGATAGAAGCCGCCGAAGGACAGGCGCTCGCCGCGCGCGAGCGGCGCCAGCACCTGCGAGCCGATTAGGTAGCCGCTCAGCACGAAGAACAGGTCGACCCCCATCCAACCGTAGCGCGATAACCAGGCGTAGTCCTCGCCCAGGCCGCCGACCAGGTAGGAATGAAACAGCATCACCCAGATCACGGCGATCGCCCGCAGCAGATCGAGTCCGGGCAGGCGCGGCGACTCGCCGGTCGAGCGCGGTGTTTCCAGGCGTGTCGCCTCGGCGGGTGCATCTGTCACGTGGGTCGTCCTGTGGTTGAACTGGTTTGGATTCGATCGGCACTGTAACCGGGCAAGCAGCGCGATGAACCGGCGCGTCGCCGAGTCGCGCCCGTCCTGCGGCGAAACGGTGGCCGCTCTCGCGCAACGATCGGCGCCCCGACCAGCACATCCCCGTTCACCGCCGCCCAGCCATCGGTTGGACGCACCCCGCGCGCCCGCCACGGCGCTTGCCGCTTGTATTCTGCGGCACTTTTCCAAACCATGGAGGATCGAACGTTCCGACAGATCGAAACCATGCTCGTGTCGACCGGTGGTCGGCCGATGCCGGTCATTCCCGTTGCCAGGCACGGCCGCCCATTGCGCATCAACGCCGTGCCGCGCCGCTTGTCGCGACCTTTTCATGATTGAGCCGGGCCATCAGGGCGCGTGCGTGGACCAGGGTGGATTCGGTCGGCAATGCACCGCGCTCCAATGCCGGGATCGCCTGAGCCAGCAAGGCGTGCGCCCGAGCGGTATCGCCACCGAGTGCAAAAATCTCCGCGCCGATGACGCGGGTTCGCAAATATTCGAACCTGTCCGCGAAATGGCTCTCTCCGTCGTACTGCAAGGCGACCTCCACATGCCGCCTTGCGGCCGTCAAGTCGCCGCGCTTTCGCGCCAGCACCGAGTCGGCCGTCGCGAACGTCGATCGCATCGATGGGCTTCCGGGAAAATGCACCGCGTAGCCCGCGCGGGATAGTTCCAGGTTGCGTTCACCCTCGTCGAGCCGTCCCGTGTCGATCAACATCTCGGCATAGCACAGCGCCACCCAGGCGTACTTGGCGGAGCCCTCGCCTCTGAAGCGCCGGGTCATATCCAGCGCCCGCTCGAACGCACCATCGGATTCGACCTCGCGCCCGAGTTTCAGCAGCGCTCTGGCGCGTGTCACATGCGCATTGATGGTCGCCTGCGCCATGCCGGGCTCGTCGGTGGGCAGACGCGCGATCGCGTCGTCGGCAAAGGCCAGCGATCGGGGGTAGTCGCCGATGTCCAGATAGTGGGTGGCCAGCATGCTGTCGTTCTCGGCGAGACTTCGCTCATCGAGCCCGATGCGCTCCATGATGGCGCGTGCGCGCTGCAGATGATCGGAGACGTTACGCCCGTCGCCTTCGGGGATCAGCGCCATGGCCATGTACGTTTCCGCATCTGCGGTCAGCCGGCTGTTCTCGCCATAGATCCGGTGGGCGATCTCCAGCGCCTGCCGCGTATGCCAGCGCTCCTCGTGCGCGCGATGTTGCGCGTAGCGCAGTCGCGCGGCGCTCTTGTGCAGGGAAAACCAAAGCGGATCATCCGGCCCCAACGATGCCTTGGCCGCGGTGTCGGCTTGCCCGAAATACGCCTGCGCCTCACTCACTTTGCTGCGCGCCGCCGACATTCCGAGCAAGCCGATCAGCAGCGATGCGCGGTCGGGAGAATCGCCGACCCCGGCTTGATCGAGGTACGCCAACGCGCGCCGCATATGCCTGCTCGCGGAGTCGAATTCGGCGGCTTTCTCGGCGGTGGCGCCATAGACCCCATAGGCCCTGGCCATCTCGACAGGACCCGCATGCAGCCGCTCGCGCAGCTCGACCATCTGCTGCATCGTCGCCAGCGCTTCGCGATGCCGGTCCAGCTGCGTCAACACTTTTCCCCGCGCGCTCAATGCGCGGGCACGAAGCTCGCCGCTGGCGCGATCGCGGTCGTCGAGCAAGGACAAGGCGATATCGGACGCGCGCAAACCCGGCTGCGGATCGTTGAGGCTGGCATAGACCTCGGCCACGGTGAGCCAGGCGATGGCGCGGGTGGCGCGATCCTCGGGCGGGTTCCGGGCCAGCTTCTGCGTCGCCGCGCTCAACAGCGCGCCGACCGTGATCGGTTTTCCGCGCGCCAGGGACGGATCGCTGGCGCCGAGCACCGAGACCAGGAAATCGCGCGAGGCATGCGCATAGCGCGCTTCGCGCTCGGCGGCGATCTCGGCCTGGTGCGAGCGCTGACGCTCGACGTCGAGCCGGACCACGAACACGCCGACCAGCACCAGCGCGCCGACGCCGACCGCGCACGCCAGTCGATGGCGGCCAACGAATCGGCGCAGGCGGTAACCGACCCGATCCGGCGCGGCCGAGATCGGCCGTCCTTCGAGGTAGGCGGCGATGTCGTCGGCCAATGCCGTCGCCGTCGCGTAGCGGTCCTCGGGCCGTTCCGCGCAGGCCTTGAGCACGATGCGATCGAGATCGCCGCGCAGGACGAGGCGGCGGGCCCGGTCCTGGGCGTGAGCGCTCGGCGCCGGCACGGGCGCATCGCCTTTTCTCACGGTCGACAACCTGACGTCGGTCAGCAGGTCGAACAGTACCGTGCCCAGGCCGAACACATCGGCCGACGTGGTCGCCTCCTCGCCGCGGCGCTGTTCCGGCGCGCCGTAACCCGGTGTGAACGCGACGGTGACGGTCGCATGGTCGCCCAGGCTTTCGCCGATCAGCTTGCCGACGCCGAAATCGAGCAACACCGGCGAGCCGTCGTGGCGCACGATCACGTTGGACGGCTTGATGTCGCGATGCAGGATCAGGCGCTGGTGCGCATGTTGCGCGGCCATGCACAGCTGCCGGAACAACTCCAGGCGCCGACCCGGATCGAACGGCTGCGCGGCGATGTAATCGGGCAGGGTCGATCCCTCGACGTAGTCCATGACCAGGAACGGCTGGCCCTGCTCGGTTTCACCGCCGTCCAGATGCTTGGCGATCTGCGGATGATTGAGCCCGGCCAGCAAGGCGCGCTCGCGCCGCATCCGGCGCTTTTCGGCGAGCGTCGGCACGCCGTGCAGCAGCTTCAGCGCGACGCGTTGCGCGGTGCCGTCGACGTCGCGCTCGGCCAGGAACACCGTGCCCATGCCACCGGCGCCCAGTTCGCTCAGCAATCGGTACGAACCGATCCATCGGCCCGAGGCGGGCACCGACAACAACCATCCGAGCCGATGCGCGACCGAGTCCGGCATCGCATCGGCCTGGGTTTCCTGCGCATGCCGGAGCAGGCGCAACACCGTATCGCGCACCTGCGCATCGGCCTCAGTGGAGCAAACGAAGTCGGCGCGCCGATCGGGCGGCTGGGTGCTGGCGGCGTGAAAGATTTCCTCGATCCGACTCAGTTGCTCAGGCGTCATGACGATGATTCCTTTCCGCCGGCCAGCCGGCGATGGAAGGAGTCTAGCGCCTGAATTACGACGAGCCCCGACGCGGCTTCGGCCTACTTCGGTGTTTCCCGGAACGCGTCCAGCGCGCTGACCATGACGTAGTACCCGTCGGGATCGCGCAGCGCGAACTCCAACGTGCCGGTGCCGGGGTTCAGATGCGGTTCCTCTTCCAGCTTCGGCGCCAGCGCACGGCTCCTGAGCAGGGTCGCGTCGAAGTCGTCGACCCGGAAGAACAGCAGCAGCCCGTTGCCCGGCTGCGCAGGTTCGGGACTGGCCAGGGGCGGATGCTCGTGCGCGCCCCATCGGTGCAGGCAGATCAGGACCGTTCCGTCGGCATCGACGATCTGCCCGAAGTAGTCGTGGGCCGGCGCGGTCCTGGCCTGGCCGAACAACGACTGATACCAGGCGAAGCTGCGAGCGACATCGGCAACGCCGATGATGGTCCAGGTGCGCTTCATGGGCTCCTCCAGTGGGCCGACGCAGGAATCGAACCGGGCCGCGAACGCTTTTTGCTCCGGTGCGGACAGGGCCGGACGATGCCGGCGAAACTCAGGGCAGCTTAGTGCTCTTCGCCATCGGATGCCGGCGCTTCGTGATGGAGTTTGCCGCCGCGGCGCAGGCGCCCATCGGTGGGCTAACCTTTATCCGCTACCTGGCTCGTGTGGCCGGGTAGCTATTCGCCCCGCGAACCAGGCTGAATCCGTCGATCGCACCGTCCTTGCTACGCTCGAACCGGATCGCCATGTCCTGCGCGGTCATGAAGAACGCGGTCTTCGATTCCGGGAACAGTTCCATCCGCCTGGCGCCGAACAAATCGCTCTGGAAATACAGACGTTCGCCGTCGGCGACGATGCGGGCCGGCCGGTCCAGCAACCGATACTCGCCCGCGAGCTGCCGGTTGTTCGCCGCATCGCCGGCGATCGCGACCTTCTCGATCACACCGAACTCGGGCCAGCCGTACTCGGCGGCGATGCTGCTCAGGATCTCGTCGATCAACGCCGCGCCGTTGTCGCTGTTGGTCATCACCACCGCGCCCTGGCCGGTTCGGGTATAGCCGTAGAACTGGGCGCGGAATCCCTCGGTGCCACCGCTGTGACTGAAGCTGATGCGGTCGCCGAGATCTTCGACGAAGAAGCCCAGGCCGTACTCGCCCAGGCCGCGCGTGAGCATGGTCGAGGCCATGCGGCGCGAGACGACTTTGTCGGACTGTCCGGCCTGCGCTCGTTGAACCTCGATCACCAGCCGCGCCAGGTCGCTCGGCGTGGTCCACAGGCCGGCCGCGGCGGATTCCGGATACACATGCCACGAACCCGCGACGGACTTGCCGTCGCCGTCGTAAGCCGTGGCCGCCCGCGCGCGCATGCTGGCCGGCAACGGCGCGGCGAACGTGCTTTGGGTCATTCCCAGCGGGTCCAGCACCGCGGCCTTCATGCAGTGATCGAACGGCTGCCCGCTGGCTTGCATCATCATCAACTGGACGATGCTGTAACCGCCGCCCGAATAGCGCCACGCGCTTGCCGGGACCGCGTCGACCCGGACCGGCGCGGAGTTGGCCGGCGCGACACCGTCGAGCACCTGCAGCAAGGTCGGCAACGGCTGCCCCGGCGCATAGCCGTTGTAGCCATGCACGGTCGTGCCGGCGCTGTGATTGAGCAGCATGCGCAGGCTGACCGCCTCGCGCCGGGTGAATGCGTTGTGCGGAATCTTCCACGACGACAACTGCCGATTCGCATCCCCATCCAGCACGAGCTTGCCTTGTTCGACCAGATGCAAGGCGCCCATGGCGCTGACCGACTTGCTGATCGAAGCGGCCTGAAACAAGGTCGAGGTGGTCGCGGGCCACCGGCCGGCGACATCGGCCAGGCCGTAGGCGCGTGCCCACTCGATCCGGCCGTCGTTGATGAGGGCGATGCTGACCGCCGGGACCTGATGAAAGGCCATGCGGTCGGTCAAGTTCATCGTCCGGTTTGCCGAGCCCTTGACCACGACGCGCGTGGACAGGCCTTGTTCGACTCGGGCGATCCGCGCTTGCACCGTTTCGACCGGAGCGGCTTGCGGGTTCGGCTGGGCCTGCGTCGACAGGCTCCACAGCAGCAACGTCGCGCAGGACACGAGCGGGTGTTTCTTCATGAGAGGCGGTCATCGCGCATGGAGTCCGGGACTCGGATGCGCGACCGGGCGATTTGGTTTGAAGCGAACGAACGAGCGCTTACGCCGCGTCCGCTGATTCGGGCGAGCCGTCGTCGGACCAGTAACGCCAGGTGCCGACCTCGACGCCGTTTGCGTAGTCGCCTTCCGCGGCGAGTCGACCATTGAGATGGTAGTCGCGCCATCGGCCGTGCTCCTGGCCGTGCTCGTAATGGCCTTCGGACGCGAGCGAGCCGTCTTCGTGGTAGGCGCGAAACAGGCCATGGCGTATCCACGCAGCGCCGTCGGATCGCAGGTAACGCGAATAGCGATACTCGATGGCGCCGGAGGGATAGGCGATTTCAGCCAACTGGAGATCTGTCATGACGGACGGACGCCTGAGTGAAAGTCGAACCCAAGCCGCGAAGCGGTCTTGGCCTGGCGATGGTCAGACGCCGTCCTCGACCCTGTCCGGGTAGCGCGCGCCCAGATCGAGCATGTAATGACCGACGATCGAGCGCCTGGGCTTGTCGACGATGACGCTGAGGTAGGTATTGTTGCGCGGGACCGGAATATTGATGTGCTGGTAGGAACCGTCGCGGGTTTCGTAGACGTGGGCGACCCGCCATTCCCAGGCGGAGCAGTTGTGATACCGCTCCTCGATGATCGGGTCCGCGTACGCCCACAGATCGACGACCTCGTCGGCGCGGTTGGTCACCTCGAGCATCGGAGGCGAGAACGTGGCCTCGTACTGCTGTTTCGTAAGCTCGCGAGCAGAATCGGTCATGAGGTCCCGTACACGGCTGGGCCGACCCGCGAAGCGGCCTCGGCATGAATTCGAATGAATCGTCGGGCCGCTCGCAACCCGATTCGACAAGACGATCGGCGGTGAATGTACGGCCCGGGTCGTGCGCATGGCAATGGCCGCCGGCCTGCGGGCACCCGACTTCCCGCGACCGGCACTTGGTCCCGTGGACGAGTTCGAAGACTCGGCCGCCGCGGCCCGCCTGAGCCGAATCGAGGCATGGGGCGGCGTGGCGACGCCCGCCCATCCGCGGCCCGCGCGATCCATGCCATTCCGCCAGAATCGAACAGGCCGCGCCGTTGCATTTTCCGCGCCGGGCGCGTTGACTGGCCTCACTGGCACGACCCGCCGATCGCGTCGCGGAGACCTGCATGGCATTCACCATTCTCGCCCTGTCGGGCGGCGGCTATCTCGGCCTGCACGAGGCGGTGTTGCTGCGCGAACTCGAACGCGCGCTACATCGACCGATCGGCGAGGCCTTCGACTTGATCTGCGGCTCCTCGATCGGCGCGCTCGCGGCGATGGGCCTGTCGCTGGGAACCCCGGCCCGCGACATCGAAGCCGGATTCCTGCAACGCGGCACGACCATCTTCCCCGGCCATCGCTGGCGCTCGCACCGCGCCCTCGCCTACCTGTCCAGCATCCGCTACATGTTCCGTTCGCGTTACCGCGGCGAGACGGTCGGCGAAACCGTCGATGCGATCATCGGCGAGCACCGCAAACTGAGCGAGGCGAAGACGCGTCTGCTGATTCCGGTGATCAATGCGACCACCGGGCGCCTGGAAATCATCAAGACGCCGCACAACCCACGCAACTGGTATTACGCGGACCTGCCGATGGCGCAGATCGCGATGGCGGCGACCGCGGCGCCGACGTATTTCCCGTTGGCCATGTTGCGCGACCAGTTGTACGTGGACGCGGGCATCTTCGCGAACTCACCGGGCATGTTCGGCCTGCACGAGGCCAGCCACTATTGCAAGGTGCCGATCGCGGACATCCATGTCCTCAGCCTGGGCACCAACGTGGCCAGCCCGCGCCATTCGGTGCATGAGAATCCCAACCTCGGCGCGCTGGGCTGGCTTCGCAACGGGCGCTTGTACACCACGATGTCGTCGGCCCAGCGCGAACTCACCGACAGCATCCTCCACCACATTCTCGAAAGCCGTTATCAGCGCATCGAGGGCACGCCCGACACCAGCCGCGATGGACTGCTGCAATTCGACAATGCATCGCTGGCGGCCTCCAAGCGGCTTACCGAACTGGCCGAGCATGCCTGGAAAGAGGCCTATGCCAGCGCGTCGTTCAAGACCTTCATCGAGATGTTGCGCGATCACCGGATCGACGATGGCTGGCGCGCCACGGTGCCTACGACCGAATCGGCCGATTCGAATCGTTGATCGGGTTCGTGTTGCGCGACCCCCTGGAGGGGATGCTCTCAGGCGGCGATCGCATCCAACTGCGCCATGACCTGCGGCGAAAGCGCCAGCTCGCTCACGGCCAGGTTCTCGCGCAGGTGCGCCAGCGAGGAAGTGCCCGGGATGAGCAGGATGTTGGGCGCGCGACGCAACAGCCAGGCGAGCGCGACCTGCATCGCGGTGGCGTCGAGGCGGCGCGCGACATCGGTCAGCGCGGACGATTGCAGCGGGCTGAACCCGCCCAACGGGAAGAACGGTACGTAGGCGATGCCCTGCCGCGCGAGTTCGTCGATCAGCGCATCGTCGGCGCGATGCGCGAGGTTGTAGTGGTTCTGCACGCAGACGATCTCGCAGATGCCGCGTCCCTGCGCGACCTGCGCGGAGGTGACGTTGCTCAACCCGATATGCCGCACCAGGCCCGCGCGCTGAAGCTCGGCGAGCGCGGTCAGCGGCGCTTCGATCGAGCCTTCGGCGGGGCCGTGGGTGTCGAACATGCAGCGCAGGTTGACCACGTCGAGCGCGTCCAGGCCCAGGTTGCGCAGGTTGTCGTGCACGGCCTGGGTCAGCTGCTCGGGTGAAAACGCCGGCAACCAGGAGCCATCCTCGCCGCGCCGCGCGCCGACCTTGGTGACGATGACCAGATCGTCGCCGTACGGCGCCAGCGCTTCGCGGATCAGCCGGTTGGTGACGTGCGGGCCGTAGAAGTCCGACGTGTCGATGTGGTTCACGCCGCTGGCGACGGCCTCGCGCAATACCGCCAGGGCCGCGTCGTGATCCTTCGGCGGGCCGAACACGCCGGGGCCGGCGAGCTGCATGGCGCCGTAGCCCAGGCGCTTCACGGTGCGATCGCCGAGTTGGAAGGTGCCGCTGTGGTCGATGCTGGACATGGGGGAAACCTGTGCGTGAGAGACGTGGCACCATCCTGAGGCCGGCCCCGCTGTTCGATAACTGTCTAGAATCGGCACGGGCCGTGCGGGATTGCGAACAATGGACATCGATTTCAGCGATTTGAACGCCTTCCTCGCGGTCGCGCGCGCCAAGGGTTTCCGCGAAGGCGCACGCGCGTCGGGCAGCAGCGCCTCGGGCCTGAGCGAAGCGGTGCGCCGGCTGGAAACCCAGCTCGGCGTCCGCCTGCTTCATCGCACCACCCGCAGCGTGGTGCCGACCGAAGCCGGTGCGCGCCTGCTGGAGCGGCTCGAACCGGCCTTGAACGAAGTCCACGCCGCGCTCGATGTGGTCAACGGATTTCGCAGCCGACCGGCCGGCACCTTGCGGCTCAACGTGCCGGTCAGCGCCGCGCGCCTGGTGCTGCCGGCGATCATTCCGCGGTTCCTCGCCGCGTATCCCGATATCCGCCTGGAGATCAACGTCGACGACAGCTTCGTCGACGTGCTCGCCGCCGGCTGCGACGCCGGCATCCGCTACGACGAGCGCCTGGAACACGACATGATCGCGGTGCCGATCGGTCCGCGCATGCAACGCTTCGCCACGGCCGCGTCGCCCGCCTATCTCGACCGGCACGGCCGGCCCGGGCACCCGCGCGACCTGCTCGCTCACACCTGCCTGCGCGGACGTTTCAGCAGCGGCGCGATGCCGTTGTGGGAGTTCGAACGCGACGGCGAACTGATCCAGGTCGATCCGTCCGGCCCGCTGCTGGTGCAGATCGGCGCGGCCACCGATCTCGCGGTCGATGCGGCGATCGCCGGCGTCGGCATCATCTATCTGTTCGAAGACTGGCTGCGTCCGCATTTAGACAGCGGCGCGCTGGAACCGTTGCTGGAGCCGTGGTGGCAGCCGTTTTCCGGGCCGTTTCTCTACTACCCCGGGCGACGCCTGGTGCCCGCGCCGCTGCGCGCGTTCGTCGATTTCATCAAGGCGTAGCCGCGCGAGAAAATCGCGCTCGCATGACTGACTACAACGTCGCAACGCAGCCGCAAATCGACCTTCGTCGCAGTCCCCGGCAATTACGGACGGCACACATCCTGTGCTAGCGTCGCCTTTCCCGATAATTCCGGAGGCCGCCGCCGCTTCCGGGAGGGTCGCGTCATCGCGATACGCCAGGGTTGCGCGCGCTGTCCGACCGATGAGGGGGAACGATCGGGGCGGCTTTCAACGGAGGGATAAAGCATGAAGGGATGGATTGCAAAAGGGGCCGTGCTGGCTGTTTTCGTCGGCGCGATGGTTTCGGCCATGCCGGTCTCGGCGGAGCCGACCTACGAATGCACGCTGGCGCACGAAGGCGAGCTGTTCCAGGTCGCGTACGATCACCCGGTCGATCCGGGCTACCTCTACCAATGCCGCGGCGCGAACTGGCGCCTGGTCGGAATCTGCAGCCAGAGCCAGGGTTGCCCGCCGGCGCCGGATCCGGGTGGTCCGATCGTAGAGATGTAAGGTTTCATCGCGTCCAATCGACGTTGCTATTCGAAGCGGGGCCCAGGCATGGGTCCCGCTTTTTCATGTCGTCCGGTCGCGGATCGTCCGGCCGACGCGCCATGGATTTCAACGGCAGCACGAACGATCCGCTGCGGGACATCCAGGCAGGTCTAGCGCGATGGCGTCATGAGCGGACACATCATCATCCCAACATAGATTTCGGCGACCTCGCCCGATGGCGCAAGCCACATGTGGATGTTCTGACCACACGCTCCCTGCATGGTGACCATCGCAGTATCTTGATAGGTCAGCCAGACCCTGCGGTAAGGTTTTCCGTTGGAGACAATGGGCTCTTCCCGCTTGCGCGTCACACCGGCCCGATTCGTCATGAGATCGGGAAGCTCATCATACAGTTGCGATAACAAGGCATCGTCGCGCACAGCGGCTTGATTTTCCGAGTCGGCGTCGAACGTGGGGCGCCCGGCAAGTTCGAACGGCGGCTCCGCCCGAACGGGCATCATGACCGGGTAATACAGTGACTCGGTCGGCATCCGGGCGCACGACGCGAGCGCGATCGATCCGACTGCCACCATCAGTGCAGCTGAGCGCTTCGCGTACATGTCGCCTCACTTTACGAACTGCATCTCGATCAGCGCGCCGGTCTTTACATCGACTCTGGCGATGTAGCCCACGTCGAGGTAGAAGCTCAAAGGCTCCTCGCCGGCGATGCTGTACATGACCAGATGATCGTCATCGCGCGAGAAATGCGCCAGATCGAGGTCGCTCCAAAGCACGTTGCGACCCAGGTCCAGCGCGAGGATGGAAGGCTCCCCGTCGTCAGGCAAGAACGTCACGACCACCGTGTCGCCGATCAGCGCCGCGTCGTGGATGGACCGGCCGAAATCCCACTCGCTGCCGTTGACGATGATGGTTCTTCTGATAGGGATCTTCATGCTGGCCGGTCCGTGGAGTGCGGGTACCGGACTGTGTCGCCGGCGAATCCGTTCGGTGAATCCTAGCTCAGCAAGAGCGGCGCTGCCGACGAAACCGGTCCATGTCGCCTACGCGTAAAGGCTTGACGCGCGGCGTGGGAAGATCCTTCGGCGAGCAATCACTTTCGACCTGGGGATAAGCGATGAATCCAACTTCGAGCTTTCGTCGGCCGCGGCCCGAGGCTTTGCTGCTGTGCATTTTCCTGACGGCGGCGCCTGCGGTCCACGGCGCGGCGCGCGATCAGGCCGAAGCAAAGGTCGCCGTTCGCTTCGACCAGATCGCGGACAGCCCTGCCCAGCTGCGGATGTTTCTGCAGGCGATGCCCAAGGGCGCCGACCTGCACAACCACCTTGGCGGGTCGGTCTATGCCGAGGACTATCTTCGCTGGGCCGGCGACCAGGGGATGTGCATCGCCACCGACAGCAACAGCATCGTCCCGCCGCCCTGCGATGCGCCCGGCCGCATGCCCGCGCGCGATCTCGCGAGCAAGGCCTATCTGCGTTACGCGCAGGTAGTCGATACCTTGTCGACACGCGGCGTCGAACAGGGCATCGGCGATCCGGTGCAGCCGGCGCGCGAGCGCTTCTTCGCCGCCTTCGATGGATTCCGCCCCATCTCGCAAAGCAGCTTCCCCGCGAAAATCGCCACCGCGCGCGAAGCCGCCGCCGGCGACCGCGTGAGCTACGTAGAGCTGATCGCCATGCCGCTCGCCGCGCAGCCGCTGCTCGAAGCGGCGAAGAAGATGCGCGGCGACGCCAACGACTTCGCCAAACTTGCATCCACGCTCGCTCCCATGTTGCCGGCGGCCATCGCCCGGGCCCGCGCGGATCTCGATCGTTACGACGCTCAGGTCGCGGCGATGCTCGGCTGCAACGGCGCCGCACCCCGGCCCGCTTGCGACATCGAAGTTCGCTACCAGGTCCCTTCCCAGCGCAGTTGGCCCGCGCCCCAGGTATTCGCGGCATTGGCCTTCGGTTTCGCCCTGGCCGACACCGACCCGCGATGGGTCGGCGTCAATTTGCTCGGCCCGGAGCACCATCCGGCATCGGATCAAGACTATGCGCTGCATATGCGCATGCTCGCCCACCTGAAGAAACAGCATCCCGGCGTGCCGATGTCGCTGCACGCGGGCGAACTGACGCTCGGCCTGGTCCCGCCGCGCTACCTGCGGTCGCATATCCACGATGCGGTCGTCTGCGCGGGCGCCGCGCGGATCGGCCACGGTGTCGACATCGCGTACGAACACGATGCGGCCGCGCTGCTGAAAAGGATGGCCCGCGACGAGATCGCGGTCGAAATCAACCTGACCAGCAACGCGGTGATCCTGGGCGTGAAAGGCAAGGATCATCCGCTGACCCTCTATCGCGCGGCGGGCGTGCCGGTCGTCCTGTCGACCGACGACCAGGGCGTGCTGCGCAGCGACATGACCCACGAATATCTGCGCGCCGTGCGCGAGCACGGACTGCGCTACCTCGACCTCAAGCAGATCGCCCGCGACGGGCTGCAATACGCATTCTTGCCCGGCGCCAGCCTGTGGCAGACCCGAGCCGGTGGCGCTCGCGTACCGGAATGCGCCGCGCTGTCGACAACACCCGACGCCGCTTGCACGCGATTCCTCGGCGGCAGTCCCAAGGCGCGATTGCAATGGCGTCTGGAACGGGATCTAGGCGATTTCGAGCGAGCCATGCTTGAAGACGCTGATCGCTGAGGGGGCAGAGCGCAGGATGATGCGTTCATACGCGCAGCCTTCTCCGGACTCGGGATGAATGTCGGCCCGATACGAGGCATGGCTCTTGTCGTCGCCGTACTATCACCAGAAAGATCTGTCACTTGAGCTCCGCCGATACCGCTACACGGCCTTGGCTCAAATATCTCGTGCGTCAGTGTCTGAGAATGGCCATTCTCAGGTTTGCTGCGTTAGCCGTTTTCCGCCCAATGACCCTTGCCGCAGAAGCGCTCCAATAGCACAGCGATGGCGTCGCTGATCCTGGAGAACTACTAATCACCAACGCCCGACAGTCGAGATCACCGAGCGCACGGCTGGCTGGCCGCGCGCATTGGCCTTATCGGGTACATGCCCCGCACCGACCACCATCCATGGGGCCCAAGCCGCCGGACACGTGCTACAACTATCCATCATTCGGCGTAAAGGACCCCGCCATGGCCCGCTATCCTCGTATCGACCAACCCTGTCCACTCGACGACGCGGCGCGCAGCCGCGTCGACGGCCACTGCGGCCTGTGTGGCAAGACCGTGCATTGCCTGGACGGACGCAGCGACACGGAGCGCGCGGCGTTGTTGCGACAGGCCAGCGGCCCGGTCTGCGTCTCGTATCGATTGGCGCTGGGTACGGCGTTGGCCTTGTCGATCGCCGCGCCGGCCGCGGCCAGCCCGGTCGATGTCGCTGCATCGTCGCAGGCGGCGCCGCTGACTCCGCCCAATGCCACACCGCAGGCGCAGACCCCGGTAGCGCCCGAGACCCTGGTCGAGCCCGACCTGCAGATGGTGTTCGTCGGTAGTATCAGCCGGCCCGGCGAAGCCGAATGGGTCGACGACGATCATCACCTGCCTGAGCTACCCATGCGGCGCGAACCACCGCCGCGCGAATGAGCGCTCGCGAAACCTCAGTTCGCCGCGCGGTCTTCGTCCAATACGCCGAACGCGTCCTCGATACGCAGCCCGGCGATTGCCCGCATCGCTCCGCGCAGACTGTCCGGGTCGCCGTCGCCGACGACCAACGCAAGGTGGCCGGCATCAAATTCGCCCAGGCCGGCGTCGTAACTGACCCAGCGCTCCCCGTTCCAGGCCTGCACCCACATATGCGGTCCGAACGCGTGCGCTTGACCAACGAAGCGGCTGCCGTAGGCCAGGCCGGCGACCACCCGGGCCGGTATTCCGCGGGCGCGTGCGGCGGCGGCGAGCAACAGCGCGTACTCGGTACAATCGCCTTCGCGTCGTGCCAAGGCCTCGCGCGCGCCGTGGTAGCCGCTATAGACCACGGGTCCTGATAGGCGTGCCTGCACCGCCGTAACCAAGCGACGCATGCGTGCATCGACGCTGCCGCCGCCGGCTGCACGGGCGAAACCGATCACCGCGCGGTCGCCAATTTGCAGCCACGGCGTAGGTGCGAGATAGCGCCGTAACGCCTTTGCGTCGGGTGCTGTTTCGTGCCCGCAATTCTTGCAGACTGTCAGTTCCAATCCATCGGACCTGCGCACCGCGTATTGCTCGCCGGTCTGCGGCCACGACCAGCCCACCGCTCCGTTGCGCTCGCCGAGCCGGTAACGGATGGTGCCGTGACGCGCCGCCGGCGACAGTCGGTACGGCGACGGCACCAGCGCCGCCTGTATCTGCGCCTTGAGCTCGACCTCGGACGCGGCAATCTCCACGGCGTTGGCCACATGTAACCAACCCGAAGACAGGACCAGTAACGTCCATAGCGAAAATCGTTTCGACTTCATGCATCACCTTCCCGACCGATCAGACGACAACCACTACACTGCAACCGCGCGGCTCGCGATCGTTGTCGGCAACAGGCTTTCTGCCTGGCACCGTTGAAGATGAGATTCTGCGCGACATCCTTGCGAAAGCGCGGAGAAGATCAAGCGCAGCTTGCCGCGCGAATCCGGAAGATCCGGCCGTTCCAGCCTTTACCGATGTGCCGATGCCATCGACTGCGTATGCATTGCGCAGGCGCCAAGTTCGACCCTCCATTCAAGCCTGTACCAATGCGTCTTATGCCCCGGGCGCGGCGGTCGACCCGCGCACCATCAAGCTGAAATCCAGGGTCTGTTGATGCGGCGCTTCCACCGCCTCGATGATCGCGAGCAACAGGTTGACGGCGCGCACGCCGATCTCCCGCATGGGCTGGCTGATCGTCGTAAGCGGCGGGGTGAGATAGCGGGACGATTCCAGATCGTCGAAACCGACGATCGAAAAGTCCTGCGGCACGCGGATGGCCAGATCCCGGCATGCGGCGAGAACGCCCAATGCCATCTGGTCGCTGAAACAGAACGCGGCGGTCGGCGCGGGCGCGTGGCTCAACAGTTTTTTCGCGGCCACATAGCCCGATTCGACCGAAAAATCGCCCGGGACGACCGTCATAAGACGTAACCGACCCTTTGCTCTTGCAGCCGCCTTGGCCCCTTCCAGCCGCTGTTGATGCAAGGGATTGTCGGGCGGGCCGCCCACCACGGCGATGCGCTCGTGCCCCAATCCATACAGATGCTCCATCGCGGTGCGCGCGGCGGCGGCGTTGTCGATGTGGACGCTGGGTATGCCCAGCGCCGGATCGAACTCGCAGCCGTTGACCACCGGCGCGGTGAGGCCGAGCCGCTTGACGATCTCGCGCGCCGTCGGTGGAAGCCGGTGCCCCAGTACGATCAGGCCGTCGGCCTCGTTGCGCGGAAGCATCTGCGCGTAGCGCTCTTCCCGATCCGGCCGGTTCTGGGTGTCGCCGAGCAGCACGGCGTAGTCGGCGGCCTGCGCGGCTTCTTCCGCGCCCTGCAGGATCTGCGCGAAGAACGGGTTGGCGATGTCCGGGACCGTGACCAGGATCTTGCCGCTTCGCTGGGTCTTGAGCGTCCTGGCCACCGTGTTGGGGACATAGGCCAGCGCCGCGGCGGCCTCCTCGATGCGCTTGCGCGTGGCCGGCAGGACCTTGTCCGGCCGCGACAGCGCGCGGGACACGGTGCCCGCCGAGACGCCGACGTGTTTTGCGATGTCGTAGATGGTTGCCATGTCTCAGTCGTACGGTTTCCTGTGCAGTGCACAACGCGTGTCCGGATAACCCCATGCTAGGATTGCAATCGATTGCATTGGGCGGATTATCGTGAAAACACTCAAGGGTCCAGCGCTGTTCCTCGCGCAGTTCATCGATGACAAACCTCCGTTCGATCGGCTCGACACCTTGGCCGAGTGGGCCGCCGGGTTGGGCTATTGTGGGGTACAAGTGCCGACCAGCGCGCCCCACCTCTTCGATCTCGCCCAGGCCGCGCGCAGCCAGGCCTACTGCGACGACGTCGCCGCCACGCTGGCGCGGCACGGCATCCAGATCACCGAGCTGTCCACGCATCTGCAAGGTCAGCTGGTCGCCGTCCATCCAGCCTACGACATCTTGTTCGACGGTTTCGCCCCGCAGGAAAAGCGCGGCGATCCAGCCGCGCGGCAGGCCTGGGCCGTCGAGCAGCTGACACTGGCGGCCAAAGCCAGCCAGCGCCTTGGACTCAGCGCGCATGCCACGTTTTCCGGCGCGTTGGCCTGGCCTTATTTCTATCCCTGGCCGCAACGGCCGAACGGGTTGGTCGAAACCGCCTTCGCCGAACTCGGCCGCCGCTGGCGCCCCATCCTGGATGTCTTCGACGACTGCGGCGTGGACCTGTGCTACGAGATCCATCCGGGCGAAGACCTGCACGACGGTGCGACCTTCGAGCGATTCCTCGACGTTGTCGATCATCACCCACGCGCGAAGATTCTGTACGACCCCAGCCACTTGTTGCTGCAGCAGATGGATTACCTGGGCTTTATCGACCGCTATCACGAGCGGATCGGCATCTTCCACGTCAAGGACGCCGAATATCGCGCCAGTGCGCGCAGCGGCGTGTATGGCGGCTACGAGAACTGGATCGATCGTCCCGGACGATTCCGCTCGCTGGGCGATGGCCAGATCGATTTCAAGGCGATCTTCTCCAAGCTGGCCCAGTACGACTTCCCGGGCTGGGCGGTACTGGAATGGGAGTGCTGCCTGAAGCATCCGCAGGACGGCGCGCGCGAGGGAGCCGCCTTCATCCGCGATCATCTCATCCGCGTCACCGAGCGCGCCTTCGACGATTTCGCCGACAGCGGCGCCGGTGCGGACACGATGCGCGGCATGCTGGGGATTTGATCCGACACTTACCTGGGAGGGGAAGTCATGACGTCCACCATGTCGCGCTTGAGCGCGATGATGTTTCTTCAGTTCTTCATCTGGGGTGCGTGGTTCGTGACCCTGGGTACCTACCTGGTGCAGGGTCCGCTGCAGGCCAGCGCAAGCCAGGTGGCGACCGCGTTCCTCAGCCAGTCCATCGGCGCCATCGTCGCGCCGTTCCTGGTCGGGCTGATCGCCGATCGCTACTTCGCCGCGCAACGCATCCTGGCGGTGCTGCATCTGGCCGGCGCCGTATTGATGTGGAAGGCCTCCACGGCCACGAGTTTCGGCACGTTCTCGGCCTGCGTGATGATCTACATGCTGTTGTTCATGCCCACGCTGGCCCTGGCCAACAGCATCGCGATGCGGCATATGCACGCGCCCGAAAAGCAGTTCCCGCCGGTCCGTGTCGCCGGCAGCATCGGCTGGATCGTCGCAGGCGTCTTGATCGGCTGGCTGGGTTGGGAGCAGGCCCATCGGCTCGAACTCACCTTCCAGATGGCCGCGGCGGCCTCGCTGCTCCTTGGCCTGTACGCGCTCACCCTTCCGGACACGCCGCCGCTGGAACAGCAACGCAGCGCAACGCTCGGACAGATCCTGGGGCTGGATGCGCTGCGCCTGTTGAAGTCGCGTTCTTACCTGGTGTTCTTCCTGGCCTCGATCGCGATCTGCATTCCACTGTCGTTCTACTACAACTTCACCAACCCTTACCTCAACGATCTCGGCGTGCGCGGCGCGGCCGGACTGCAGTCGCTCGGCCAGGTGTCGGAAGTGCTGTTGATGCTGGCGATGCCGTTCCTGTTCGCACGGCTCGGCGTCAAGACCATGCTCGCGCTGGGCATGGCGGCGTGGGTACTGCGCTATGTCCTGTTCGCCTATGGCGATGCCGGCGCCGGGTTCGCGCTGCTGGTGACCGGCATCGTGCTGCACGGCATTTGCTACGACTTCTTCTTCGTCACCGGCCAGATCTATACCGACGCCCATGCAGGCCCCGCCTCGCGCAGCAGCGCGCAAGGCTTCATCACGCTGGCGACCTACGGCGTGGGCATGTTGATCGGCAGCTTCCTGTCGGGCGCGGTGGTGGAGCACTACACCACCGCGGCAGGCCGCGACTGGCAGCAGATCTGGCTGTTCCCGGCGGGCGTCGCGCTGGTCGTGCTGCTGGCCTTCGTGTTCCTGTTCCGCGAACGGCCGGCCGCCGTGTCCGCGCAATCGTCCGCACCATCGGCGCACTGAGGACCCAGATCGATGAGCAAGCTTGGAATCGCCATCGTGGGTACCGGAATGATCGGCGAGGTGCATCGCCGCGCGGCGGTCCTGGCGGGCGCCGTCGTCAGGGGCGTGAGCGCGTCGTCGTACGAGCGCGCGCGCGACGTGTCAGCAGCCTGGGATGTTCCGCGGGCCTATCGCGATATCGAAGAAGTCGTCGCCGACCCGCAGGTACAGGTCGTGCATGTCTGCACGCCCAACCACCTGCATCGCGCGATGGCGCAGGCCGCGCTGGAGGCCGGCAAGCACGTGATCTGCGAAAAACCCCTCGCTACGACGCTGGACGACGCCAGGGCCCTGGCGGCGTTGGCCGCATCCACCGGGTTGGCGGCCACGGTGCCCTTCGTCTATCGCTATCACCCGGTCGTACGCGAAGCGCGCGCGCGCATCGCCCACGGCGACCTGGGGCCGCTGCGCCTCATTCACGGCAGCTACCTGCAGGACTGGCTGATGGATCCTGCCAGCAACAATTGGCGCGTCGATCCGACCCTGGGCGGCGCCTCGCGCGTGTTCGCCGACATCGGATCGCACTGGTGCGATCTGGTCGAATGGGTCACCGGGGAACGATTCGTCGAAGTCAGCGCCGCGTTCGAAACGGTGATCGCCGAGCGAAGCGCCGCCACCAGCCAGAGCTTCGCCACTGCGACGACAGAGGCTGGAATGCACGCCGTATCGAGCGAAGACGTCGCCGCGGCCATGTTCAAGACCGGGGGCGGCACCCTGGTCTCATTGACCGTCAGCCAGGTATCGGCCGGGCGCAGGAATCGCCTGTGGTTCGAGATCGACGGCGCCAAGGCCAGCGTGG
This sequence comes from Lysobacter capsici, assembly GCF_018732085.1. Lineage (NCBI taxonomy): Bacteria > Pseudomonadati > Pseudomonadota > Gammaproteobacteria > Lysobacterales > Lysobacteraceae > Lysobacter > Lysobacter capsici. The sequence continues at coordinate 5,524,489 of NZ_CP076103.1, forward strand.
CGTTCGACCAGGAAGACAGCGAGCGACTGTGGATCGGGTTGCCCGACCAGCGCGAAGAGATCTTCGTCCGCGGCCCGGCCGCGGGAAGTTCCGAGCAACGCAGGCTCTCGGTGCTGCCGGTCGGCCACGCGCAAGGTTACGGCTACTGCTTCGAGGCCTTTGTCGCGGATACCTATCGCGCCATCGCGGCCGAACGGCCGGAAGGGCTGCCGACGTTCGAGGACGGACTGCGCTCGGCCCTGATCGTCGATCGCGTCATCGCATCGTCCAGGACGCGCGCCTGGACTCCCATCGGTTGAACGAGAGCGAGGCGCATCGGTCCACCCGATGCCGCAGGTACAGCGACACGTGAGCCATTACCTAGTCCGTAGTCATCACAATCCCGGGAGGAACCCATGATGATCGCCACACCGCGCAGCATTGCGGCAGCTCTGCTTATGTTCTTCACTGCCCTGCCCGCCTTCGCGCAGAACACCAACACCCACGCCAGGCCGATCGCGGTGCAGATGTACACACTGCGCAACATCGCCTCGCTCGATGAGCAGTTGAAGATCGTCCACGACGCGGGGATCCACGCCGTGGAGACCGTCGGCACGCAGAATGTGTCGGCCACCGATCTCAAGCAGCTTCTGGACAAGTATTCGATCCAGGTCGTTTCGACCCACGCGCAGTTGTCCGATCTGCGCAGCGACCTCGACAAGGTGGTGGCGTTCAACAAGTCGATCGGCAACACCACGCTCGTGGTGCCCTACCTGAAGAAAGAGGAGCGTCCGACCGATGCCGCCGGCTGGACCGCGCTGGGCAAGGAACTGGGCAAGATGTCGAAGAAGGTCCAGGCCAAGGGCATGACGCTCGCGTACCACAATCACGATTTCGAGATCGTCGATTTCAACGGCAAGACCGGCCTTGAACTGATGTTCGAAGGCGCCGGCCCCAAGCTCAAGGCCGAGCTCGACCTGGCCTGGATTGCGCGCGCGGGCTACGACCCGGCGACGTTGCTCGGCAAGTTCCGCGGGCGTGTGTTTGCCGTGCATGCCAAGGACAACGCGCCACAAGGTCAAGCCAAGGACGAGGACGGTTTCGCCGCCGTGGGCAAAGGCGTGCTGGACTGGAATGCGATCCTTCCCGCCGCCGCGCGGGCCGGCGTGCGGTGGTACATCATCGAACACGACCATCCGTTCGACCCGGCCGCCGTCATCAAGACCGGCGCGGCCTACCTCAACGAGCACCTGCCCGCAGGCGCGGGTCGCTAGCACCAAGGAATGACCATGTTCAAATTCATCCCGATAGCGGCCCTGTCCTTCCTCGCCGCGGCGCTGATGGCCGCACCCGCCACCGCGCAGGATGCCGCGGCAGGCGCCAAGCTCTACGCCGACAACTGCTCGGCCTGCCACGGTCCCGACCGCGCGGGCATCGCAGGGACGTTTCCCGCCCTGACCGATGTGACCAAGCGGCTCGACCCGAAGCAGATCAAGGAAAAGATCCAGAAAGGCGGCGGACTGATGCCGCCGTTCGGTCAACTGTCGCCCAAGGACGTCGAAGACATCGCAGCCTTCCTGAAACAGTAGCGAGCGGGCGCGCAGGTTCGCTGCGCGCCTGTCGGTTACAACTCGCGCACCCAGACGTTGCGGAAGCTGACTTTCGAGTCGTGATCCTGCAGATAGATCGGCGCGCAGCCGTGCGGCGCATACGACGGCGCCCCGATGTATTCGGTCTTGCCCGACAAGACGGTGTCGTTCTGTACGAGCACGCCGTTGTGCAGGACGGTCATGCGAGCGGGCGATGCAAGACCGCCGCCTTCCGAAAAGCGCGGCGCCTTCCAGATCACGTCGTACACCTGCCATTGGCCCGGCGCGCGCGAGGCATTCACCAGCGGGATGGCCTGCTTGTAGATCGAAGCCGCCTGGCCGTTGGCATAGGTCGGGTTGTCGTAGCTGTCGAGCACCTGCAACTCGTAGAGCTCCTGCAGGAAAATCCCGCTGTTGCCGCGCTTCTGGCCGTCGAATCCCTGGGTCTTGGCGGGGCTTCGCCATTCGACATGCAGCTGGATGTCGCAAAAGCGCTTCTTCGTACGGATGCCCTTGCTGCCCGGCACCACGGTGAACGCGCCGCCGGCTACGGCCCACGGGGCTTTGCCGCCCAGCTCGCTCTCCCAGGCCGACAGGTCCTTGCCGTCGAACAACACCACCGCGTCGGATGGCGCGGCGTCCCTGGGCGTGGCCACCGCCATGGGGATCGGTTTCCAGACTTCGGTTTTGGCCGGATCGGGCTGCTGCCCGCCCTGTGCCTGCGCGAACGCAGGAGCCGCGGCCAGCACACACCAAGCCATCAGGACCGGTTTGGTCATCATTCCCCCAAGAAGATCGACTCGAGCAAGACGGTGCTTCATCAGTTGGTCGCCCACGCCGGCGTGCCCGGCTCGTAGGCCACCTCGCCGTCGTAGCGGCCCGGCACGGCGACGTAGCGCAGCGCCTGTGTCGCGCCCGCCTTGGAAGTGAAATAACCGAAAAGCACGAGTTGCTTGATCATCGCGAAGTAATGCAGCTTCACCGACCCTGGATTGGCGCCCCCGGTGGCCACGTCGGTCGCGTCGCGTTGCTTTCCGGCTTCGGCATCCAGCACACGCAGCAATTCCGTGCGGGCCTGGGGCGTCAGCGACATGAAGTCACCGCCGGCGCGCTTGTCGATGTCGGCCAGCCCCTCGCGGAAGATCGTCCGATACCCGGGCGTGTAGCAATCGGTCACGAACTGCGCCATGAACAGGCCCACGCCCGCATCCTTCGCGCCGGGCGTCTTGGTCCGCGGTAGGATGGTTTCCGCGATCTCGTCCAGCTTGGCCACTTCGCTGTCGGAGAAGGCGGTCTTGCCGTTCGCGACCGGCGCCTGTCCGTAGACGAACGCCGGCATGCCGATCATTGCCGCGCCGGTGGCGGCCGCGATCATCTTCAAAAGCTCGCGACGTTCCATCACAGGTTCCCCGCCTTGAGTTCGCGCACCGCATGATCCGCCGCGCGCGCGGTCAGCGCCATGTACGTCAGCGACGGATTCACGCAGGCACTGGAGGTCATGCAGGCCCCGTCGGTCACGTAGACGTTCGGCGCATCCCAGACCTGGTTGTGCATGTTGAGTACCGAACTCTTCCGATCGCGGCCCATTCGCGCCGTGCCCATTTCGTGGATGCCCATGCCGGGGGCATAGTCGCCCTTCTGCACCTTGACGTCCTTGACGCCCGCGGCCTCCAGCATTTCGGCGGCGTCCGCGCCCATGTCCTTGCGCATGGCCAATTCGTTCTCGCGCAGGCTCACGTCCATCGCCAGCACCGGCAGCCCCCACTTGTCCTTGCGATTGTGATCGAGGCTGATCGTGTTGTCGTGATACGGCAGCATCTCTCCGAAACCGGTCATGCCGATGCGCCAGTCTCCCGGTACGCTCAACGCGTCCTTCAGGTCGGCGCCGATGCTGAGTTCGGCGATGTCGCGCGACCATCCCGTGCGACTGGCCGAACCCTGGTAGCCGAACCCGCGCACATAGTCGCGCCTGTCGCCGCCGAGATTGCGGAAACGCGGAATGTAGAAGCCGCACGGGCGGCGGCCGAAGTAGTACTTGTCGTCGTAACCCTCGACCGTGCCGGCGGCGCCGATGCGGAAATGATGGTCCATGACGTTGTGCCCCAGCTCGCCCGAGGACGAACCCAGCCCGCCGTCCCACACATCGGTGGCCGAATTCATCAGCAGCCAGGTCGAATTGAAGGTCGATGCGTTGAGGAAGATGACGTCGGCGGTGTATTGATAGGTCTGGCCGTTCTCGGCATCGATGATCTCCACCCCGCGTGCCCGCTTGCGGTCCTTGTCGTAAAGCACTTCCTTGACGATCGAGAACGGGCGCAAGGTCAGGTTGCCCGTCTTCATCGCCGCCGGCAGCGTCGCCGACTGGGTCGAAAAGTAAGCGCCGTACGGGCAACCCAGGATGCACTTGTTGCGATACTGGCAATTGACCCGGCCCTGCTCGAGCTTGGGCTGGGTGATGTTCGCGGTGCGCGAGTGGATCAGGTGGCGCGTGCCGCCGAATGCTTTTTGTATCCGCGCCGCCACATCCTTCTCGACGACGTTCAACGGGACCGGCGGCAGGAACTGGCCATCGGGCAGAACGTCCAGTCCTTCGACGGTGCCGGCGATGCCCGCGAATTTCTCGACATGGTCGTACCACGGCGCGATGTCGGCGTAACGGATCGGCCAGTCGGTGGCGATGCCGTCCTTGAGGTTCGCTTCGAAATCCAGATCCGAAAATCGATAACTCTGCCGGCCCCACAGCAACGAGCGGCCACCGACGTGATAGCCGCGGAACCAGTCGAAGCGCTTGGTTTCGGTGTAGGGGCTGTCCTTTTCGTTGGCCCACATCCCCATCGTGTTTTCCGCCAGACCGTAGTCGCGCATGAGGACCGGAAAGTCCGCCTTCATCGCCTGGGTCGGGCGGTCGCGATGCGGGAAGTCCCACGACTCCTTCATCGCGTTGACGTAGCCCTTGACGTGTTCGATGTTGCGGCCGCGCTCCAGCATCAGGACCTTGAGTCCCTTTTCGGTCAGTTCCTTGGCAGCCCAACCGCCACTGATTCCTGATCCAACGACAATGGCGTCGTAGTGATTGTCTGCCATGGGTATTTACCTAGGTGGATATCGATTTCAAACGTCGCACAGGCGTATCGCTTCACGCAGCGAGGCGACGGGATCGGGCGCCTGCGGCATGAACTCCTGCGCCAGATAGCCGTCGAAACCGGTGTCGCGGATCGCGCGGCAGATCGCGGGATAGTTGAGTTCCTGGTCCGCGCCGATCTCATGCCGGCCGGGCACGCCGGCGGTGTGGTAATGCTTGAAGAACGCATGGTTCTTGCGGATGCTGGCGATGATGTCGCCTTCCATGATCTGCATGTGATAGATGTCGTACAGCAGCCCGAAGTTGTCCGAACCGATCCGCTTGCACAGCTCGATACCCCACACGGAGTGATCGCACAGGTAGTCGGGATGGTCCACCCGGGAATTCAGCAACTCCATCACCAGCATGACGCCGCGCCTCTCGGCATGCCCGAGGATGCGTTTAAGCCCCGCCTCCGCGTTCGCCATCCCTTCCGCGGGATCCATTGCATTGCGATTTCCGGAAAAGCAGATGAGGTTGCGGTAACCGGCATCCGCCACCAGGTCGATGTGGCGGGTGTAGCGCTCCACCAACTGATCGTGGAACTCGGTGGCGGCGAAGCCTTTGGTCAGGCCGATCTCCGCGCCGTTGCACATCGAGCTGACCACGCCATGCGCCTTCAAGGTGGGCCAGTCGTCCGGGCCGACCAGGTCGATGGCGGAAAAGCCGATGCCCTTCACCGTCTGGCACAGCTCGGCGACCGACTGCTTCGGGAAGGTCCAACGCGCGACAGAATGCTTGAGCTTGCCCTTGAGCGGCTTTGCCGCGGCAAGCCCGGGCGCAATCCCGCCCGCGGCCAGCCCGAGACCGGCCATCATCGCGGCGCCTATCGCGTTTCGCCTCGTGAGCTTGGGGTTCAAAGAGCTCATCGCGAAGTCCTCAAACCGCAAACGAAAGTTTTTTCAGACGAATCTTTCGAGGCGTTGCCCCTGCTGCGGGATGCACGCCAGCCACCGCTTGGATGCGTCGCTTCGGTCGAATAGATACCCATTCATCTCCGGCCTCCCAACCGGCGTGAAACCTAACAATTCGCCCACATGCAATCGATTGCACCATAAACAGGAGAACGCTTTACTGCAAGGCTTCCGGAGCCGAAATTTTATGTTGCAAGGCACAACAAAAATCGCAGCAGGTCCGACCCCTCGCTATCGTGCAACGGTTCGATGATCTTCTGGTGGTCGGCCGCGCGGACGGCTTTTGGTCCCACTTGGCGCTGGGGAGCGCCTACCTCGCAGACTGTATTGGCGGATGTCAGCGCTCAGATGCCTGGATCGCGCTTGCTTACGGGAATCTCATTCTGGCGATGGATGACGGCGAAGAAAAACAGCATCAGCAGCATTATTGCTGCGTACGCCGCTAGCGCGACTTGGTCAACGTGGGCCGAGTGCGCCTTTTCGATATGCATCGTCCATACCCCATGGCCCTGTTTGCCGCCGCGCATCCAGTCGCCGAAGTTCCACGCCGCATGCAGCCCCAACGCAAGTGCGATGCCGCGCGTCGCCAAGGCCGCCATGCCAAACACCAGCGCGCCCAAGCCTGCGCCGATGATGGCATTGCTCCACGTGGCGCCGCCTAGCCGATGTTCGGCCACGAAGACGGCCATGACCATCAGCTGCGCACCGGCTGCGCCGAACGCGGGCAACAGCGTGCGCAATGGGTAGCCTCGAAAGGCGATTTCCTCGCGCAATGCAAGCAGCAGATATCCGAACGCAGCGACGACCGTCCCTGTCGCATCGACCCCGCTATTGCGCGTCCAGACCACGTCGCCCGTGCTGGCAAGAATGGCGACGTGTACGCCCACCAATGCGAAACCGATCGCCAGGCCGATGAAGAAGCGCACATGTGTTCGGCGATCCCATGCGAGTCCGACATCACCGAAGCGCTTTCGGTCCCGACGCAGGAATGCAGCCGTCAGCGCCCACGTGAGCAATGCCGCCACCGCTCCGATGACGACCTCTTCCGGCCATCCGGGAAACTGGCGAGACGCGATACTGGCGACAACCAGGGCAAGCGCGGCAGTCAGGCAGAACGCCAGCGCGTGCAGCAGGGATTTCAGCCGCCCGGCGCGTGAGAGGTAGCCGCTATCGGGTGGTGCTCGGCTCATTGTCGATGCTCTGCTTCAGTTCGGCGAGCTGTCGCAGCGCGCCGGCATGGCCCGGATGGAACTGCAGTACGCGCCGATAATGAAGCGCGGCGGCGTCGCTGTCGCCGATCGCGCGATAGGCTTGAGCGAGGCTGTCTTCCGCATTGGCGCTGCGCGGGAATTTTTTCACGGCCAATTGGAAAATTGCCAGCGCATCCCCGGCATGCTCGGTGCTGAGCAATCTGTATCCCCAGTCGTTGAGTTCCGTTTCCGACCACGTAAGCGTCTTGTCCTTGGCCTCGATGGCGGCGGCGGCTTGTTGCGCGCGATCGTACCCTTGTTCTTCGAGCGCGATCCGCAGCGCCGGCACACCGGTCAGAGGAAGGCCGGGTGCATACAGGGACGCCACCTTGTCGACCATGTCCTCGGGATAGGAGCCGGCCAGATTGGTGAGGATGACTACGCCTACACGGTCTTGTGGATAGACGAAAACAGCGGCGCGACCGCCGCCCGTCATTCCCACGGCACGATGGCTGCCGCGTGCCAGCACTTGCCAGCCCAAGCCCCATTGCCCCTTCTCTCCGCTGGCGAAGGTCACCGGCGTCCACATCGTCTCGCGCGCCTGCGGCGTCAGCATGCGTCCGGTGTCGATGGTGATCAGCCACTGCGCCAAGTCGGCCGCGGTGCTGTTCAGTGCGGAAGAGGCTCGACGGAAAGGCTGGAATCGCTCGGAAGCCGCTTTCATGACCCGTGGCGCATCGGATGCCACGCCGCTGCGCCCATCAACGGGCAGCGCCGGTTTTACCCAGCGATAGGTAGGCGCCTTCTGCGGAATTACGTCGTAGGCATCGCCGTAGAAGGTTCGCGTCATATCGGCCAGACGCAGTTGATCGTCCGCCAAGGTGGAATCGAGCGGGCGGCCCTCGATCGTATTGATCACGCGTTGGATCAACGTGTAGTTGGTCTGGCAATAGCTGAAGCGCTGGCCTGGCGGGAAGACGACGGCTTGCTGTTGGGTCCAGGCCCATGCGGCGGCGGCGTCGGTTTCCACGGTCGGTGCGCGCATGACGTCCGGCAGGCCGGACATATGGCTCAGCAACTGGCGGATGGTGATGCCGCGCCAGGCTATGGGCAGATCGCCAAGATAACGAGCGACCGGCGCGACCAGGTCGAGCCGTCCCTCCTGCACCAACCGCATTGCCGCTACGCCGGTGAATGCCTTCGTCACCGAATTGATCGCGAATACCGTGTCCTCGCGCACCGGCTGGGCGAATTCGACGCTGGCGATACCGTAGTTGCGCGTCAGTACGACGCGTCCATCCTTCACGACCGCGACGGCCAAACCGGGAATCCTCAGCTTGTCCATCTGCATTTGAAGATAGTGATCGACCTGTTCGGCAGGTCCGGCCGTCGCCTGCGCGGCAATGACTGGAACCGGGACGACCAGCAACGCGGCGATCAGAGCAACGGCATGGCAAAGGCGCGGCCGGCGATGACCGGACCGTAGAATCGATGTCATCTCGTGCTCCTCGTCTGAGTGGCCCGTCACCGGGGCGATCCAGCGGTGGATGCCCGCGTCGGGCTTGGGTTTTCTGACGCCGGTCGCATCGGCGTGGGCAGTCGCGGATTGCCGCGCGGGATGGATCGGAATCGGGCCGCCTCCCACCGCGTGGCTGCTTCTCGAACCTGCCGGCATCGACGCTATATCTGCATATCGACATCTTGCCGCGTTTTCGCCTGGGTCTGTACGCCGAGTATCGACCGCACGCCTGCCCGGGTGAACGGTTGCTTCAGTTGCGCCAGGAAGCCGCGCGCAATCCGGCCATTGATGCCAATGTCGGCCGGTGGTCTTCGTGTCGGGTTGAGATAGGTTCCGAACAGCAGATCCCACAACACCAGATTCTCGCCGTAGTTTCGATTTCCTTCCGCCAAGACCTTGGAATGATGCCAGCGGTGCAAGCGCGGCGTGCTGAATATCCAGTCCAAAGGTCCCGTGCGCATCTGGATGTTGCAATGGGTGAGCAGGCCGGTGACGGCGGTCACGGCGCTGATCCATACAATCACCGTCAACGGGGCCCCCAGCCCGTACAGCGGTGTCTGGCTGACCGCGACCTTCCAGCACGAGTCCACGAGGTGGAATCGCCCGGTGTTGAGCACCCACAAGCGAGTCACGCTGTGATGCAGCGCGTGGAATCGCCATAGCGCTTCATGCGTATGCGCCATCCGATGCGCGACATACAGCCCCAGCTCGGCCACGACCAGCCCGAGCACCACTTGCGCAGGCATTGGCCAAGCGCTCGGCCACAGCATCGACGACAAGGAAAACGACGGCTGCGCGATCAAGGCCGTCGAGATGGCCAAGGTACTGGCCGCGGCGACGCCCAACTGCGCCAGCCCCTTGGTGAGCAAGGTGTGGGCCAGATCGCAGAAGGTCTCGCCGTCGTTGTCCAGCCATGTGTTTTCGTACGGCAGCCACCTCTCGCCTGCGGCGATGACGACGACCATGCACAGATACATCAGGTTGAACCAAAGCAGCGGCCTGTCGCTGGCGAACGCGGCGCCGGCTCCGCATAGGCCCAAGCCATACAGCAGCGGCCACGCCAGATACGACAGCGCACTGCGCAACGGCAAATCCAGTTTCGTCATGCCCGACCTCGTCCTGAGGCGCCCGGTTAATCCCGCTCCCCGCGCTCGCCGATGCGGCAAGATGCGCGATCTACATTGAGGGAACATTGCGCCGGTGAAGGCGCGATGTGCGCAGGGTCGGCTATCGGGCTCGTCCGCGGATAAAGCGCATGCGAATGCAGGTTCGGCCTTGCGGGTCGTCGCCCACCGCGATGTCGCCGCCGTGCATCTCCATGATGTCCCGCACCAGACTCAGTCCCAGCCCCGCGCCGCGTCCGGCCGAATGAACGCGATAGAAAGGTTTGAATATCAGTTCGCGGTGTTCCATCGCGATACCTGGGCCGTCGTCGATCACTTCGACGATCGCGGTGGCGCTTATGCGTACCTGCACCCGTCCTTTTCCATGATCGATCGCGTTTTGAACGACATTCGTCAGCGCGCGCTCCAGCGCGCCTTGATCGCCCTGGATCACGAGGTGGTCGATCTGTGTTTCGAGCGATATATCGCAGCCGCAGGCTATGCACAATGGCGCCATGTCGGCGACGACGTGATGGGCCAGACCCACCAGATCGACAGCCGCGAACGAGTCGTTTCGGCCTTTCATGCGCTGCATATCGAGCAACTGCCGCGTCAGCACGGCCAGGCGCGACACGTCGATCAGCAGGCGAACTTTCTCCTGTCCTTCCGGCAGATTCTCGATCCTGGTATTCAAGATCGCGATCGGCGTTCGCAGTTCATGGGCGGCGTCGGCCAAGAATCGTTCCTGGCGCGCGTAGCCTTCGTCCAGACGTTCGAGCGCATCGTTGACCGCCGCGAACAATGTCGCGATCTCGCTGGGCACGTCGGTCATCGGCAGGCGAACGCCCCGTTGGTCGACGTCTACGCGTCCGGCCTGCGCCGCGGCGGTGCGCAAACCCGCCAACGTGCGCCTGACCACGACGTGCGTCGCCAGCAGGGTGGCCAGGCCGGTGATTCCGAGAATCGGAACAACGAGGTCGCGCAGCAGCAACAGAATCGAAAGACCGAAATTTCGCCAGGTGACCGGACTGTCGGCGCCGGTCATGATCTGCACGTTGCCGCCGCGTGAATCCACCCAGCGCATTCGCGCGGCGGGACGGGGCGGGTCGCCGATATTCCAACCCAGCCGGGCCTGGCCGACCTGGTCCAGCGTATCGCCGACACGCGAAAACTCTGTCGGAATCCGGCCTTCGGTCAGGGTCTGCCCCTGCCGGTCCCTGACGGTAAACCATAGCTCCGGATTTTCCGCGCGCAAGCGCGCCAGGCGAGGCGTCGGCTCCAATCCCAAGCGGTGGCTCGAGTCCCGAATCACCGCCTCTTGCAAGATCTCCACGGTGTTTTCGGGCGACGAAAAGCTGACCAACTGGCCCGAGGCGAGCAGCGCGCCTATCACCATCAACTGGATCGCCGCTTGCGCCCACCATAGCCGAACGATCAGCCTGCGCTTGAGCGAGGAGCGCTCACGCTCGCTCATGGCGTCGCCCGAAGCAGGTAGCCCACGCCGCGGATGCCGCATATTTCGACGCCGGCGTCGGCCTCCGAGAGCTTTTTCCGCAGACGACAGATGTGAGTGTCCAGGGCATTGGACTGGATATCTTCGTCCATCCCGAATACCGCGCGCTCCAGCGACGATCGCAACACCGTGCGGCCCGTGCGCCGCAGCAGCGCTTCGAGCGCCAACAGCTCGCGACGCGGCAACTCCAGGCGCCGATCGCCCACCGTCGCTTCGCAATGCCCCAGATCGAAGGAAAGACCGCCGACCCGCACGAGATCGATCTCCATCGGCGAGGGCCTGCGCAGCAGCGCACGCAGGCGCGCGACCAGTTCTTCCACCGCGAAGGGCTTGCCCAGGTAATCGTCCGCACCGGCGTTCAGACCGGCGACCCGATCGCATAGTTCGTCACGCGCGGTCAGCATGATCACCGGGGTACCGTCGCCGGCCGCCCGCAGTTGCGGCAGCAAAGACTGTCCGTCGCCATCGGGCAGGCGCCGGTCCAGCACGATCGCGTCGTATCCGCCGCGGGCGGCGTAACGCCCGCCCAGGTCGAGCGTGGGCGCGTGGTCGATAAGAATGCCGTGCCGGTGCAGCGCGGCTCGAAGCAGCGATGCCATTTCAAGCTCGTCCTCCACCAGAAGAATTCGCACGCTTTTCCTCCATGTATGTCGCGCGCCGCGGGCAAATGGGTACGAGTTATTGCACTGCTGCATTGCGTGAGCATTGCGCCGACGAATTTCCCCGGCGCCATGCTCTGGCAACCCGACGGGAGAATGCTCCGGTCACCGCCGACATCGGCCCCTCGGAGACCCACCATGCGCATGTTCATCAGTATCGCTCTGGCGCTGTTTGCCACAAGCAGCTTGGCGACGGCCGAACGGCACCTGCGGCCTGCTCTCGTCGACACGGTGACGCCACGACCGGCGCCGGTGCTCGTGTCGCAGCGACTTTTCGCCCAGTACACCCCTTGCGAAGACGGACGTTACAGCAACGGCAGGCCGATGACCTGCGCGGAAATACTCGACGAGATCGATCGCGGTGACGCATACGATCGCCGCCCTTCCGCGCGTCGTCTCTATCGGTCCAGCGACGACCCCTGCCGCGATGGCCGCTACAACACAGGCCGCGCGCGAACATGCGGGGAGGTCATGCAGGACGTGTATCGCCGGCAAATCCATCGGCCGCGCAATCGCCACCCGGATTCGCGCACACGGCGATTTGAAGAGTGAATCGGCAACCCCTCCGCGCTCAAGCCCCTGATTCTGGACTGCGCAATGCCTGCGAAATCCCGGGCGGCCCACCCATCATGCAAGACCGTCGCAGCCAAGGGCCCGGCGACGGCGCCTGCTCGGCCGAAGACCTCGTGCGCCGCCGCAATGTTGGCGCAACCTTCCTGCCTAAGATCGGATTCGAACCTTTCCGTTGGGAATTCGAATGAATCCAGCATTGTTACCCCACGCCGCGCCGAAGGCCGCGACATCGGAGCCTTCCGCGCCCGTCTCCGGCAGGCTGCGCGATCTGCGCTCGTTCCTGCGTACCTGGCTGCGTTCGCCAGCGCGTGTCGGGGCGATCGCTCCATCCAGCGCGGCGCTGGCACGCTTGATTACGAGTCAGGTAACCGTCGCCGCGGGCCGGGTCCTGGAACTGGGACCCGGCACAGGCGTATTCACGCGCGCGCTGCTCGAACGCGGGGTGGCCGAGGAGGATTTGGTTCTGGTCGAAGCGGCGCCCGAATTCGCGGCCCTGCTGAAGCAGCGTTTCCCGCACGCGCAGGTGCTGTGCGCGGATGCTCGACGCCTTCCGCGGCAACTGTCGGGAGGCGACGACGACGGCGTCGCCGCCGTGGTCAGCGGCTTGCCACTGCGCAACCTGTCGCGTCGTCATCGGCTTGCCGTGCTGCTGGGCGCATTCCGCCATCTTCCGGTCGACGGCGCGTTCTACCAGTTCACCTACGGCGCCCAATTCCCGCTGCCGCGATCGTGGACCGACCGCCACGGATTCAAGGTGCAACGGCTCGGTCGCGTCTACGGCAACCTGCCCCCCGCGACGGTGTATCGCGTGACCCGGCGAGCGGCCTCGCGCTGGATCGGGGCATGAGCGCGCGATGGCGGTGGCAGAATGCAGCGAACCCGCCGGGGCCGGACTCATGCGCATCCTGCTGATCGAAGACGAACTCGAGTTTGCCGCAGCCCTGACGCTGGCGCTGAAGCACTACGACATGGTCGCCGACCACGTCCCAACGCTGGGCGAAGGCCAAGCCGCCGCGATGGGCGATGTCCACGATGCGATCGTGCTCGACCGGAGCCTGCCCGACGGCGATGGAGTGGCCTTGATACCCCGTCTGCGGGCGATGGGCCTGCGCACGCCGGTCATCGTACTGACCGCGCGCGGAGATCTGTCGGATCGCGTCGTCGGCCTGGACGCCGGCGCGGACGATTATCTGGTCAAACCCTTTGCGATCGAAGAACTGCTCGCGCGGTTGCGCGCCGTGTTGCGTCGGCCGGCACGGATGGCGTCCGACACGGTGCGTATCGGACTTCTCGCATTCGATCTGGTCGCCCGGCTGGCGGAGGTGGAGGGCCGGCCGCTGGAGCTTCCGCGGCGGGAATTGTTGCTGCTCGAAGCCCTGCTGCGGCGTCGAGGCCGCACCGTCATGCGCAGCGTGATCGAGGAATCGGTCTACGGATTCGACGACGACATACAGTCGAATACGCTCGACTCCCACGTCTCGCGCCTGCGCCGCAAGCTGTCGGAGGCCGGCGCCGGCGTGGAGATCCACAGTATCCGGGGCATCGGCTATCTGCTGCGGGAAGCCGTATGACCGGCGCACGCTCGCACTCCTTGAAGCGGCGCTTGCTGTGGAGGCTGCTGGTACTGCAAGGCGCCCTGCTCGCCATCTTTGGACTGCTGATCGTGTTGGCGCTGTTCAGCACCAACATCGCAAAGGACGCCGACAACGCGGTCGAGATTCTCCAGCACGCGTTGACGCTCGACCGCAGCGGCCGGATGACATTGCGCGAAACGCCGGATCTCATGCAGCTGCGCGGCGAAATTCCGACCTTGTGGTACATCATCCGCGACCAGCGAGGCCGCGAACTGCGCCACGGCCCGATACCGCCGGAATTCGCCGCTATCGGCGGCGCGTTGGACCAGGTCAGTCAAGCACGTCTTGGCTACCTGATAGACGACGACAAGGCGACCGGCGCCCGCCTCAAACGGGTCGAAACCTCGTTCGGCCGGGTCCAGATATTGACCACTGAAGAAGGACGGGTGATGGCGCCCGGCCGCGCGACCTGGCTGATTCTGACGGTAATGGCGACCGTCATACTGCCGCTGCTGGTCCTGATGACTGTGGTCACCTCAATCGCCACTCCCAAGGTCGTTCGCTGGTCATTGAGAAGCCTGGAACCTGTTGTCGAAATCGCTCGCGAGCTCGACGTCGAACGCCGCGGAGAACGCCTGCCCGAGGCCGACGTTCCCGACGAGGTGCTGCCCTTGGTGTCCGCGGTCAACGATGCCCTGGGCCGTTACGATGAAGGCCACGAGCGGCGTCGGCGTTTTCTCGCCGACGCCGCGCACGAACTGCGCACGCCTATCGCGATCCTCAATGCCCGCCTGGAATCGATGCCATCCTCTCCCGAGCGCGCGCGACTGCTGCAGGACCTCGCGCGACTGTCCGTGCTGGCGGAGCACTTGCTGAACCTGCAACGCCTGGACCGAACCAATCCGAATTTCCAGCCGCTCGATCTGGTCGATCTGGCGCAACAGACCGCGGCGAATATGGCGCCGCTCGCGATTGGCGCGGGGTACGAGCTTGGCTTCGAAACCGATATCGATTCCGCGCCCGTCGCCGGCGATGCCTTGGCGCTGGAGCGCGTACTGGTGAACCTGGTCCACAACGCCATCGAGTACGGCGGCAACCACGGTTCGATCACGATCTTCGTCGGCCGCGACCACAGCCATGGCATCGTCGAAATCTCGGACCAAGGGCCCGGCATCCGTCCGGAGCATCGCGAGAAAGTCTTCGAACGCTTCTATCGCATTCAAGACAATCAACGCGGCAGCGGACTGGGATTGAACCTGGTCCGGGACATCGTGCGATTGCATCGCGGTTCCATCGACATCGTGGACGCCCCGCAGGAAGGCGCCCGTTTCCGGCTGCTATTGCCGTTGTCGCACCCACGGCTCAGGGCATAGGGCCGCCGGCGTCCTAGCGACGCACATGAAACCCGCTGCCGCCGAGCAGCCCCTCTATCTCCTGCAAATCGACAAGATTGAAATCCCCCGGCACCGAGTGCTTCAGGCTTGCAGCGGCCAATGCGAAATTCAGCCCGTCCTCGTCGCTCATTTCCCGCAACGCACCATGCAGCAGCCCGGCCGCGAACGCATCGCCGGTGCCGATGCGATCCACGATCGACGGCAACTCATGCGATGGCGTCCAGATCACCGAGCCGTCGCGATCGAACAGCACCGCCGACAACGCATGATGATCGACATTGCGTTGCAGCCGCTGGGTGCAGGCCAGCCGTTGCAGGTTCGGGAACGCGGCGAATGCCAGCTCGGCCGCCTTGGCCAGACCACCGTCGGCGGCGTGCGGGTCGATCTGCATCGCCAGGGCGACGGCGATGTCGCGATGATCGGCGATGAGTACGTCGGCCTGACTCATCAACTCATGCAGGATCGGCGCCGGATCGGCGCCCCATTCCTTCCACAACGAACTGCGGAAGTTGCCGTCGAAGCAAATCCGCACGCCGGCCTGACGCGCGGCGCGCGCGGCGGCGATCGCGGCGGCCGCGCCCGATGATCCCAGGGCCGGAGTAACGCCGGACAAATGCAGCCACGAGGCACCGTCCAGCAGCGTCGGCCAGTCGTAGCTGTCGGCATCGGCGCGCGCGAACGCCGAGCCGGCCCGGTCGTACAGCACGCGACTCGGCCGCTGGAGCGCCCCGGCTTCGAGAAAATACAGTCCCATTCGCCCCGCACCGGTGCGTATCGACCGGGTGTCGACGCCGTGCCGGCGCAATTCGCCCACCGCGGCCTGGCCCAAAGCGTTGTCGGGAACGACACTGACCATGCCCACGTCATGGCCCAGTCGCGCCAACGACACCGCGACATTGGCTTCGGCCCCGCCTACGCAGATATCCAGGCGCGGCGACTGCAACAGTCGCTCGTTGGCCGGCGCCGCGAGCCGCAGCAGCAACTCGCCGAAACACAGCACTTTCCGGCTCATACGGCCTCCTCAAGGTTGCCGGTACGGTCAGCTGTGACCGGGCTCTCGTAACTATTTGCGCACCGCAGCATGCTGTTCGCTCAAGGTTTTGTTAGGGTTTTGACCAGCGGTGTCATTTTCATTCAGGGGACACCATAACAGGCGCAGCAAGCCCGTCAAGGCCGCTCAGAAGCGGCCTGACACCTTTGGGAGGGGAGCGGAATGCAAGTGCAGTCAATGATAGGAAAGACACCGGTTACCATGCTGGCCGGCGCGATCGCGCTGGCCCTGTCGCTCGCGCCGGTGACCGGTCACGCGCAAACGACCGCCGATCCGGCGCCGCCCGCGCAGGCGGGCGCCGAATCCGCGCAGGACGCCAAGAACCTCGACGCGGTCGTCGTCACCGGCTTCCGCGCCAGTCTGCAGCAGGCGCTGGACATCAAGCGCGAGGAGGTCGGCGTCGTCGACGCGATCGTCGCCGAGGACATCGCCGACTTTCCCGACCTCAACCTGGCCGAATCGCTGCAGCGCATTCCGGGCGTGTCGATCGCGCGCGATGCCGGCGAAGGACGGCAGATTTCGGTGCGCGGCCTGGGGCCCGATTTCACCCGGGTGCGCATCAACGGCATGGAAGCGCTGACCACCGCCGGCGGCACCGACAGTTCCGGCGGCGCCAATCGCGGCCGCGGCTTCGACTTCAACGTGTTCGCCTCGGAGTTGTTCAACAGCCTCAAGGTGCGCAAGACCGCCTCGGCCGATGTCGAAGAAGGCTCGCTCGGCGCCACCGTGGACCTGCAGACCGCGCGGCCGTTCGATTACGACGGACTGACCTTCGTCGCCGGCGGCCAACTCGGCTTCAACGATTTGTCCAAGGACACCGATCCGCGCGCCACCGCGTTGATCAGCAACACCTGGATGGACGGCCGCTTCGGCGCGTTGCTGTCGGTGGCCTACACCGATCGCCGACTGACCGAGGAAGGACACAGCACCGTGCGTTGGGACAACGGGCCGAGCAGCGGCGGTTTCGCCGCCAGCTCGCCGTTCGCCGCCGCGCGTCTTCCGACCACCTTCCATCCGCGCATTCCGCGGTACGGAGTGATGGAGCACGATCAACAACGCCTGGGCGTCACCAGCGCCTTGCAGTTCAAGGTCAGCGACAAGACCGAACTGGGGCTGGACCTGCTGTACGCCAAGTTCGACGCGACCCGCACCGAGAACTTCCTCAACGGCATCTCCTTCAGCCGCACCGGCACCGGCAAGCCGCAGACCGTGGTGCTCGACGGCGAGGTCGACGAACACGGCAATCTGGTCTACGGCCGTTTCAACAACGTCGACGTGCGCTCGGAAGCGCGTTACGACGAGCTCAGCACCAAGTTCACCCAGGCCAACTTCTACGGCGAGCACAAGTTCAGCGACGACTTCGCGCTCAGCGGCCAGATCGGCCGCGCCAAGTCGGAGTTCGACAACCCGATCCAGACCACCGTCACCCTGGATCGCAACAATGTGCAGGGCTACAGCTACGACTACCGCGGCAACAGCCGCTTGCCGGTGATCGACAACGGCTTCGACGTCAACGATCCCAACGCCTGGAGCTTCGCCAACGGCGTGTCGGAAATCCGCCTGCGTCCGCAAGCCTCCGAGAACACCTTCGACAATCGTCAGCTGGATTTCCGCTGGAACGTGGCGCCGGGTTTCAAGATCAAAGGCGGCGTGCAGTCCAAGAAATATCAGTTCGAAAGCAGCGAAAGCCGGCGCGCATCGGAACTTGTGGTGCCGGCGCTGCCGCCGGGCACCAATCTGGCCGATCTGACCAAACGCATCGGCCTGCAGGGCACCAGCGTGGGCGGCAACAACGATTCCAGCTGGCTGATTCCGGACATCGACGCCTTCAACCGGTTGTTCGGCATCTACAGCAACAGCGGGATTTTCGCGGTCTCGCCCGATGTCGCCAGCGCGCGCGGCAACAATCGCAGCGTCGAGGAGAAGGACCTGGGCTACTACCTCCAGGCCGATTTCTCCACCCAGGTGGGTCGCATCCCGTTGAGCGGCAACTTCGGCGTGCGCCACGTCAAGACCAAGCAGTCCTCCACCGGTTTCGCCCTGGCCGGCAGCACACCGGTGCTGACCACGGTGGGCCGCGACTACAGCGACACCTTGCCCTCGTTGAATCTGGTCGCCGACATCACCCCGGATTTCCTGATCCGCTTCGGCGCCTCCAAGGTGATGTCGCGTCCGGGCCTGGGCAACCTCACCCCGGGCGTGACGGTGAGCGTGAGCGGCGGCAACCGCGTGGTGTCCGGCGGCAATCCGCTGCTCGAACCGTTCCGCGCCAAGACCTACGACCTGGGTTTCGAGTGGTACTTCGCCGAAGAGTCGCTGCTGGGACTGGGGTTGTTCTACAAGGACATCGACACCTTCGTGCAGACCTCGCGCGAGATCCGGCCGTACAACACCTCCGGACTTCCCGACGAACTGCTGGCCGGTACCGGCGCGCTGCCGACCGATGAGTTCCAGTTCAATATCCCGGTCAATACGCCGGGCGGAAAACTGCGCGGCCTGGAGCTGAGCTACCAGCAGCCCTTCACCTTCCTGCCGAGCTTCTGGCACGACTTCGGCGTGCAGTTCAACTACACCTACGTCGATTCGAAGATCCAGTACGTCACCGCGGCCGGCGCGTCCTCGCTCAAGACCGATCTGGTGGGCCTGTCCAAGAACGCCTACAACGCGACGCTCTACTTTGAGGGCGATCGCTTCAGCGCGCGCGTGTCGGCCGCTTACCGCGACGACTACCTGACCACCGTGCCCGGCCGCAACAACGCCGATGTCGAAGGCACCAAGGGCACGACGACCATCGACATGTCGGCTTCGTGGAAGATCAGCGACCAGCTGGAGCTGACCCTGGAAGGGCTCAACCTCACCGACGAGTACAACGATCAGTGGGTGGATTCGGCCGCCGATCGGGTTTCGGTCTATCACCACACCGGGCGTCAGTACTTCCTCGGCCTGCGTTACAAGATGTGATGCGGATCTGAGATCGGCGATCTGTCCACGCGGCATGGCGGCGCAAGTCGCCATGCCGTCGCCGGCTCAATCCACGGTCGCGGCGCAATCCACGCCAGATGCTGGCCATCGCGATTTCTACGCCCGCCTTATCGGTTCGATACTTATGCGCACGATCTTGCTCGTCTTGTGGCTGATGGCGTTATCGGACGACGCGCTCGCCAATGAAGCACCGACGATACTCTTGGCCGGCGATTCGACGATCGCGATCAAACGCGCGGAAAAACGCCCGGAAACCGGCTGGGGCGAAGCGCTGGGCGAGGCGTTCGCCGGCAGTGGCGTGAAGATCGACAACCGCGCCTTGAACGGTCGCAGCACCCGCACCTTCGTCGAAGAAGGCCGCTGGCAGGCGCTGCTGGATGCCATCGTCGCCGGCGACTATGTGTTGATCCAGTTCGGCCACAACGATCAATCGCAGAACAAACCCGACCGCTACACGCCACCGGCCGACTACCGTCGCAATCTCGAACGATTCGTCGATCAGACGCGCGAACGCGGCGCCACCGCGATCCTGCTGACGCCGGTCGCGCGGCGGAGGTTCGATCCCAACGGCACGCTGTTGCACAGCCACGGCGAATACTCGGACCTGGTGCGCGCGGTCGCGGCCGAGCGCGGCGTGGCCTTGATCGATCTGGAGCGGCGCAGCGAAGCCGTGCTGGCGTCGCAGGGCGCCGAAGATTCGAAGCAGTTTTTCCTGTGGCTGCGGCCCGGCGACAGCCCCAACTATCCCGACGGCCTGCAAGACGACACCCATTTCTCGCCGCTGGGCGCGCGCTGCATGGCCGCCGAAGTCGCCGATGGCTTGAGCGCGCTGCGGCTGCCGTTGAGCCAGATGCTGAAGCGTCCGCTGCCGGCGCGATGCCTGCGAGCGAACGAACCCACATCCCCGCCGCGTTAGAACGTTCCGCGCTGCACGAACGGCACGCGCTCGTACAGCCTGCGTTCGCCGCCGCGAGGGTCGTGGGCCAACCGCGGCTGGACATCGAACAACAGGGTTTCGCGCTGTTGCAGCGAGTACTGGGGCCACGCGGGAAGCCCGGCGTGGCCGGGATCGCCATGACGCGCGAAGGCCAACAACGCATCGCTCATCAACGCAGCCATCGCACGCGCTTGCACGCCATCGCCGGTGTTCGAGCCGGGCTGCGCGGTGTTGTCGAACACCAGCGCGATATCCAGCGTATGCATCGCGCCCCAGCGGCCTTCGTCCAGCGGCGAGCCCCAGTCGAGTTGATAGACCCAGGTCGGCGCGCCCTGCTCCGCGCGCGCCTGGGCTTCCACGATCGCGGCACGCCACGAACGTCCGGCCGTGGTCGCGGCGAAGAACACTTGCGACGGTGTGTAATCGGGGTACAGGCGGCGATACTCCGCGATCACCGTGTGCGGGTTCAGATCGACGTACTGATGGTCGCGCAATTTGTCCGGCAGCTGCTCCCAGCTCAAGTCGAAATTGGCCGGATCGTGGCCGAGAAAAGCGCGGGTTTCGTCGCGGGTCGTGCCGATCAGCATCGGAATCCGCGCCGATTGCCCGGGCGCATCGGGATAGAACGGATGCCGATGCAGCGACTTTCCGTCGAGCACCGGTCCGAAATACAGCGAGGTGTCTTCGATCCGCGACGGGTCGCGCACCCGGCTCGCCTCGATCAGCCGTTCGAACGGCAGCGCGCGCAGGCGCTGCAGATCCGTCGGCGCGAGGCGCAGCTCATCGAGAAAACGTTGCGCGCGTTGGCTCGCCGCGCGCGGCCCGGCCGCGGTGACCTGCTGCCCGCTCATGGTCATCGCGCGATGGAACAGGCCGCGCGCGGCCGGCATCGCCATCAGCGTGGCGATCTTGGCGCCGCCGCCGGACTGGCCGAACACGGTGACGTTGTCAGCATCGCCGCCGAACTGCGCCGCGTGTTCGCGCACCCAGGTCAGCGCATGGATCAAATCCAACTGGCCGACATTGCCGGACCAGGCGAAGCTGTCGTCGCCCAACTGCGCCAGATACAGATAACCGAAGGCGTTGAGGCGGTGATTGAGCGTGACCACCACCGCATCGCCGCGTCGGCACAGGTTGACGCCGTCGTACAAGGCACTGCTGCCCGAGCCGCTGTCGTAGCCGCCGCCGTGGAGGTAGACCAGGATCGGTCGCCGCGCACCGTCGCGCAGCGCCGGTGTGAACACGTTCAAGTACAGACAGTCTTCGCTGACGCGGCCGTCGGCGCGCTTTTGCGGCGCGGACGGCCCGTGTTCGACGGTGTCGCGCACGCCCTGCCACGGTAGTTCGCGCAGCGCTGGCATGAAACGGCGCGCGGCGGTGTCGGCGCCGTAGGGCACGCCCTTGAACACCAGAATGCCGCGATCGCGGTAGCCGCGGATGCGGCCGCTGCGCGTGCTCGCCAGCGGCGCCTCGTTAGCGCCGTTGGCGAGAGCGGCTAACGCGGCGCACGGCATCGCCGCGGCCGCGCCGCCCGCCATCGCCTTGAGCACCTCGCGACGGCGCATGTCCGCCTCAGCGCAGCGGCGCGCGTCGTGGCAGCGGTTTCAACGGCTCCATGGTCGCCAGATCCCAATCGGCGGGCACGAAGGCCTGCCGGGTTTCCTCGAATTTCGGATAACCGCCGACCTCGCTTTCGCCATCGATGATCTTGCCGCGGCCCTCGATGGTGTCGGCCAGGATGCGGCGATCGATGTCGTCGCGGTCCCAGGGCCGCGCGCCGACGGTAGCGATCACCGCGTCCTGCACCTGCGCCGACGGCAGCAGCTTTACTCCGAACGGAAGCTGCGGCGCCTGCGTGAGTTCGTTCAATTTCACCGGCGCGGTGGTGTAACGCCCGATCTGCGGCAGCGGCTGGCCGATGCGATCGACGACCAGGTTGTCGTCGGCGTAGTAGTCCAGGTCGCCGGACCCGCCGACGCTGAAGAACGCCAGCGTCTGGGTCGACGGACCGGCGCGCATCACGTTGCCGCGCACCGCCATCTGCCCGGTCGAGTACGCGTGGCCCAGCCATTCCTCGGCGATCAGGTTGTAATGCACGGCGCGCTGGCCGGGGTTGTAGATCAGGTTGTTGATCACCTGTCCGCGCGCGCCGCCCTTGAACAAGGGGTTGCGCTCGTAGTTGTGCGCGTACAGGTTGCCGACGATCAAGATGTCGTTGACGTGATCGTGTATCAACGAGCCCTTGGAGTGCTCGCCCTTGCCGTGAGTGGCGTTGGCCAGGCCTTCGGCGATCAGGTTGTTGCTGAAGGTGATCCGCCTGGACGCGGCGCGCATCCAGTCGGCCTGGCTTTCGCCGAAGAAACGCGTGCTCGAGGCCGACAGGTTCTCATCGGTGGCCCAGGTCAGCGAGCAGTGGTCGACGATCACGTCGGCCGCGCCGCGCACGGTGTTGATCGCGTCGAAGTCGACCCCGGCGCGCTTGGCCAGGCCCGCTTCGCCGGGGCGCACCCGGATATGGCGGACGACGACGTCGTGGGTCGCGATCGTCAGCCCCCCGCGGATGAAGGTGATTCCGGGCTGCGGGGCGGTTTGTCCAGCGATGGTCAAATACGGCTCGCTGATCCGCAATTCCTTGCGTTCCAGATCGATCACGCCGCCGACCTCGAACACCACGATGCGCGGCCCGGGAGTGGCGACCGCCTCGGCGAAAGAGCCCGGACCGCTCGACGCCAGCGTGGTCACCCGCAACAGTTTCCCGCCCCGCCCGGCGGGCGTGTGCGCGGCCCAACCCTGCGCGCCCGGAAACGCCAGATCCACGTTTTCGCTCGGCGAAATACGATCTTTGGCCATGGCGCCGAACGACGCGGCGGCCAGCGAGGCGAGCAGAAATCCTCGCACCGCGGCCTTGCCGTAACCCATCCGGCTCGCTTGCGCGGTGGCGCCGCCGAGGTCCCGCAGCACGTGTCCAATCCCCATCCCACCCTCCCAGGTTGTGAGCCAAGCATACGACCGGATTGTCAATGACACCGGTTTCCTATACAACAGCCGCAGACAGGATTTGCCCCGGGATCGGCTCAAGCATGGCGAACCACCCTTTCCACGACCCTATCGACGAGCTCGCTCTCGCGACCCGCCTGGTCGACGCCCGCCTGGGCGCCCGAGCGCTCGCGCTTTACCCGGGGCCGCAGCCGCAGAGCCTGGATGAGGGCTACCGCGTGCAGGATCGCGCGATCGCGCTGTGGGATCGGCCGCTGGCCGGCTGGAAGGTCGGGCGCATTCCCGAGCAATGGGAGCGCGTGCTCGGCGAGGAGCGCTTGGTCGGTCCGATCTTCGCCGACGCGGTGCAGCGCGTCGCGACCGGACAAAGCGGCCGCTTCGCGATCATTCGCGACGGCTTCGCCGCGGTCGAGGCCGAGTACGTGTTCACCCTGCGCGACGACGCGCCCGCGGACAAGACCGAGTACAGCGCGGCCGAAGCGGCCTCGCTGGTGGATTCGCTCTCGGTCGGCGTCGAATTGGCCGGCAGTCCGCTGCCCTTGATCAACATCCTCGGCCCGGCGGTGGTGGTCTCCGACTTCGGCAACAACTCCGGCCTGATTCTCGGACCGCGGATCGAGGATTGGCAACGCATCGACGACGCCGAACTGGTCTGCGAAACCTTCATCGACGATCGTTCGGTGGGTCGTGGCGGCAGCGCCTCCATTCCCGGCGGCCTGCTGGCGGCATTGCGCTTCGCGCTTGCGCGTTGCGCGCGTCGCGGCTATCCGCTCAAGGCCGGCATGCACATCGCCACCGGCGCCACCACCGGCATCCACGATATCGTCGCCGGCCAACGCTCGCGGGTCGATTTCGGCCGCTGGGGCAGTGTGTTGTGCGAAACGATGGCGGCCACCGATCCGAGGAACGCATGACATGACCACGCGACGCGACTTCCTGTTGGGCCTGGGCGCCGCCGGCGTGGCGACCGTCGTGCCGGCCGCGACGCGGGCGGCCGATGGCCATCGGCTGCTGACCGCGACCGACGTGCACGTCAAGGATTACCCGACGGTCGCGGCGATCGAGTGGATCGGCCGCGAACTCGAACGCGCGACCGGCGGGCGCCTGCGGCTGCGCATGTACCACTCCGGCCAACTCGGTCGCGAGTCCGAAGCCATCGACATGGCGCGCTTCGGTGCGATCGACATCACCCGCGTCTACAGCGGCGCGCTCAACAACGCCTTTCCGCTGACCCAGGTGCTGTCGTTGCCGTATGTGTTCGATTCGGTGCCGCATCTGCGGCGCGCGCTGGACGGTCCGGTCGGTGCGCAGGTGCTGCGCGGCTTCGGCGCGCGCGAGCTGGTCGGCCTGGCGATCTACGACTGCGGCGCGCGCTGCTTCTACAACGCGCGCAAGCCGATCGTCGGTCCGTCCGACCTGCACGGGCTGAAGTTCCGGGTGCCCTCGTCCGACATCTTCATGCGCATGATCCGCATGCTCGGCGGCAATCCCACGCCGCTCGCATACGGCGAGGTGTTCTCCGCGCTGCAGACCCATCTGATCGACGGCGCCGAGAACAATCTGCGCAGCTTCCATTCCAGCCGCCAGTTCGAGGCGGCGCGTTACTGGTCGCAAAGCGAGCATTCCTATGCGCCCGACGTATTGCTGATGTCCAGGCGCAGCTTCGATTCGCTGCGCGCCGACGATCGTGCCTTGCTGCTCGACATCGCCCGTCGCTCGGTCGCGGTGATGCGCGCGCTGTGGGACGAGTCCGAAGCGCAGGCGCGCACCGCCCTGATCGCCGCCGGCGTGCAGATGAACGCATGCGACCTGCCCGCGTTCCGCAAGGCGGTGCAGCCGCTGTTGTCCGACTACCACCGCGTGCCGGCGCTGGAAGCGCTGTACCGCGACATCCGCTCCCTGGCTTGAGGCGTCGACCGTGGAA
Organism: Lysobacter capsici; assembly: GCF_018732085.1. Lineage (NCBI taxonomy): Bacteria > Pseudomonadati > Pseudomonadota > Gammaproteobacteria > Lysobacterales > Lysobacteraceae > Lysobacter > Lysobacter capsici. The sequence continues at coordinate 5,549,508 of NZ_CP076103.1, forward strand.
GAGACTCTCGATACGCATGAGCACGCCGAACAAGCGGCGTCGCTCGGCCTGCTGGACCGTATCGCCGCCGGCGCGGTCGCGATCGCCGGCGCGGCCTTGCTCGGCATGGTCGCGGTGCAGGCGCTGCAGGTGTTCGCGCGCTACGTGATCAACGACTCGCCGGGCTGGACGGAACCGGTGGCATTGATCCTGCTCAATACCGCGATGAGCTTCGGCGCCGCCGCGGGCGTGCATCGCGGTTCGCACTTCGGTTTCTTCGTACTCGTACACACCGCCTCGCCACCGATAAAACGCGTGCTGCTGGCGCTGTCCAACAGCGTGATCGCGATCATCGGCGGCGCCCTGGCGGTGTGGGGAACGCAATTGTTGCTCGACGGCATCGACATCCCGATGGCGGGCGCGCCGCTGCCGCAGAGCGCGGTGTTCGCGCCGATGGCGATGGGCGGCGCGTTGATGGCGCTGTTCGCGCTGCAACGGCTGTTCGCCGTGCTGGTTTCCCCCGCCTCGGCCCGGAGCGAATGATGGAAGTCGCGATTCTGTTCGGCGTATTCGCCGCGCTGCTGATCATCGGCGTGCCGGTGGCGTATTCGTTGTCGGCCTCGGCGCTGGCGACCTTGATCTACATCGGCCTGCCGCCGATCGTGGTGGTGCAGCAGACCGCCGCGGGCGCGGGCTCGGCCTCGCTGATCGCGATTCCGTTGTTCATCTTCGCCGGCGAGATCATGTTGCGCGGCGGCATCTCCGAGCGCCTGATCGGTCTCGCCTCGGCGGTTGGATCGGCGCGCGGACTCGGCCAGGTCAGAGTCGTCGCTGTTCGCGTGTGTTGTTCGCCGCGTGGTTTGTCGGCGGCGCGATGATTCCGCAGATGGCCAAGCGCGGCTTCGATCGCGACTTCGCCGTCAATGTCACCATGACCGCGGCGATGGTCGCGCGGGTGCCGCTCGATCTGTTGGCGGGCGGGCGGCATTTCGATCGGACCGTGTTCGCCGCGCTGATGCCCGCGCTGCTGATGATGGTGGATATGACGTTGGATCATCGCTCGGTCGCGGCTTCGCGGTCGCGGCGGGCTTGCCGCTGGCGGTTGTCTCGTCGCCGGCATTCGCGGCGCATCTTCACCGGCGCGGATGTCGGCGGCGAGAGCGGTGGTGATCTGCTGTATGGGTGCGCTGGCGGATGCGCTGGTGGATGAGGCGCTTGGCGCGCGCGCGCGGCGGGTGGCGGATCGGGCGGCGGTCGCGGGTGATGGCGGGGATTTGTTGTTGTGATTGCTGACCGCGGGATGGATTTGAGGATGGTGGCACGTTCATGGGCTGATCATCATCTGGCCGAGATGGATGATCATCGGCGGGGGAGTGATCTCTGGTTGGAAGGGCGGCATATTTCATCGCCGGCTGGGCTCGGTGCTGTTCGGATCGGGGCGTGGTGCTGGGTTCTGGCTGTCGGCGCTGGCGGTGCTGCTGGTGTGGCGCTGTCGCAGTTGGGGGTTGTGGTTGCTCAAGCACTGATACGGGCGGGCGCGGGTTCCTGCGACCGCTGTAGACGCGGACACGCGCGCACGGTGTGAACGGCGATGCGGGCTATTAGAAACGCTCCTCCGGCCATGCCGCGCAAGAAAACTGAAGCACCTGTTCCGGCCCAGGCGCGGACGATCCCGGATCGGGCCAAGACGATCAACGACATCGCGCGCTTGGCCGACGTGTCGAAGAAGACCGTGTCGCGGGTGCTCAACCAGTCGCCGCTGGTGCATCAGGAAACCCGCGAGCGGGTCGAAGCGGTGATGCGCGAGTTCAACTACACCCCCGATCCGTTCGCGCGCGGGCTGGCGTTTCGCCGCTCGTTCCTGATCGGCATGGTCTACGACGCAGAGGATCGTGATGGCTGATCGATCGGTTTCGAACTGGTCGTGCATGCGAGCCGCAGTTTGAGACGGTGTGCGCGTGCGCTGCTGCAGCGCGTGCGGATGCTGGGTGGGAAGTGGTATTGGCGACATGGCCGTGGTTGCGCATCGCCTCGGTGGGAAGGTGCTGCGCAGGTCATCGGACGACCGCGACGGCGCCGCCGAAGCGGCCGACTATCTGCAATCGCTGGGCCATCGCGACATCGCCCTGATCACGGGTCCGTCCAGCTATCGCTCGGCCCACGAGCGCACCGCCGGTTTCGTCGATGCGTTGGCCAAACGCGGAATAGAACTGCCGTCCACGCGCATCGTCGAGGCCGGTTACACCTTCGAATCGGGCGTCGCGGCGGCGGAACTGCTGCTCTCCGGCGGCCAGCGGCCGAGCGCGATCTTCACCGGCAACGACGAAATGGCCGCGGGCGTGTACAAGGTCGCGCTGCGCTCGGGCATCAGCATTCCGCAGCAGTTGTCGGTGATCGGTTTCGATGACAGCCCGCTGGCCTCGCGGCTGTGGCCGGCGCTCAGTTCGGTGCGCCTGCCGGTGCGCGACATGGGCCGGATCGCCGCCTCGATGCTGCTGCAGCCCGAATCCGGCGCCGCCGCGGTGGTGGCGTCGGCCAGCGTGCGGCCGCATCTGATCGTGCGCGATTCCTGCCAGCCGCCGGCGTATTGAGCGAGCAAGAGTGCGGCCGCATCGACAGCGATCGCGCGCGAAAGCAGGCGCGTCCTGAGCTTGTGACCGCGCGTCGGTTGCGGCTTGCTGCGCAATAGTAGAACGCCGGCCACCGATCCGGCGTCACGCGGCCGGCGAATCCCGCGGCGAATTGACGCAGCGAATGCGATCACAACCCTGCATACGCTCATCCGCGATGCCTCGCCCACAGGGCTGCCGGCAACGCAGACACCGCGATGAATCCCGACCGCCCACGCCCTCCGGACGGCCCTTGTCCAGGCTAATGACACCGGTTACCTTTCGGGACTAGAATCGCTCGAAACCGACGCCGCGCCGTGCGCACCGCTTCCAGGGAGTTCCCCGATGTTCCAAAAGACGTATCACGCGACCCACCCGGACATGATGGCCGGCGCCAGCAACCAGCAACTGCGCGACCGCTATCTGATCGGCGATCTGTTCGCCGAAGGCGAGGTGCGCCTGAACTATTCGCACAACGAACGTTTCGTGATCGGCGGCGCGGCGCCCACGCATGCGCCGGTCAGTCTGCCGGTCCACAGCGAACCGGCCTCGGCCGCGGGCAAGCCGTTTCTCGAGCGCCGCGAACTGGGCATCGTCAACGTCGGCAGCGGCGCCGGCACGGTCGTGGTCGATGGGCAAAGCTATTCGCTGCAGCCCAGAGACGGCCTGTACGTGCCGATGGGCAGCGCCGAAGTGACCTTCGCCTCCATCGATGCCGCGCAGCCGGCCAAGTTCTATCTCGCTTCGACGCCGGCGCACGCGCGCTACGAAACCGTGCATATCTCGATCGACCAGGCCGTGCCGCTGCAGCGCGGCGCGCTGGAAACCTCGAACGAACGCACGATCTATCAGTACATCGTCCCGGCCACCTGCCGCTCGTGCCAGTTGCTGCTGGGGTTGACCGTGCTCAAGCCGGGCAGCGTGTGGAACACCATGCCGCCGCACCTGCACGATCGCCGCTCGGAGGTGTATTTCTACTTCGATCTGGGCGATCAGCGGGTCATGCACTTCATGGGCGAACCGGCCGACATGCGCCATCTGGTGATCGGCAACGACGAGGCCGTGGTCTCGCCGCCGTGGTCGATCCACATGGGCTCGGGCACCAAGAACTACTGCTTCATCTGGGCGATGGGCGGCGAGAACCTCGACTACACCGACATGCATCAACTCGACATCTGCCAGCTCAAGTGAGGATGCGCGCGTGAGCCACGACCATCCTTTCAGCCTGAGCGGCAAAGTCGCCCTGGTCACCGGCGCCAATCGCGGCCTGGGCCAGGGCATCGCGGTCGCGCTCGCGCAAGCCGGCGCCGACATCGCCTGCCTCGCCAGCGGCTCCTCGCAGGACACCCTCGAGCAGGTGCGCGGCCTGGGCCGGCGCGCGCATGCGATCCAGGCCGATCTGTCGAGCCTGGAACCGATCGAGCGCATCGTCGACGACACCGTGCGGACGCTGGGCGGCATCGACATCCTGGTCAACAACGCCGGCCTGATCCGGCGCATGGACGCGATCGATTTCAGCGAGGCCGATTGGGATGCGGTGATGAACGTCAATCTCAAGAGCGCGTTCTTTCTCGCCCAGGCCGCCGGCAAGCGCATGATCGCCGGCGGACGCGGCAAGATCATCAACATCGCCTCGATGCTGTCGTTCCAGGGCGGCATCCGCGTGCCCTCCTACACCGCCAGCAAATCCGGCCTGGCCGGGATCACCCGTCTGCTCGCCAACGAATGGGCCGGCAAGGGGCTGAACGTCAATGCGATCGCGCCGGGCTACATGAGCACCGACAACACCGCGCAACTGCGCGCCGACGAGTCGCGCAACCGCGACATCCTCGCGCGGATTCCGGCCGGTCGTTGGGGCGAGCCGTCCGATCTTGGCGGCGCGGCGGTGTTCCTGGCCAGCCGCGCCTCGGACTACGTCAACGGCGCGATCGTGCCGGTCGATGGAGGCTGGCTGGCTCGCTGACGTCCCATCGGAGGAGCTTTCATGATGAATCTCCAGGTCTTCAAATACGCCGTCGTCATTGCGTCGGCGATCTCGGCACCCATCGTCCTGGCCACCGATCGCGACCGGCCCTCGCGTTCGGATTCGTATGTCGAGCGAGCCGCCGACATCGCGGTGGAGCAGCCTGGACCGCACGAAGGCGACGGCACGACGACCGCATATCCGTTCTTCGAACACGCAAGCGATTTCGACCTCGTGTTCCGCCGACGCGCGCTGCACCCCGGTGCGTCGATCGGCGAGCATACCAACGACAAAGACGAGATCTATTACATCGTGTCGGGACGCGGCGAACTGATGCTGGACGGAAAACGAAGCCAGGTCGCCGCCGGCGATGCGGTCTTGACGCGAAACGGCAGTCGCCACGGCCTTCGCCAGATCGGCGCGCAAGACCTGAGCATCATCGTCGTCTACAGGCGCAAACGCTGAGGATTCGATGCAACCGCGGGATTGCGACGAATTCAGCACGCATCCGACGGTTGCCCGGCCGGTGCCCCCGTAGAATCGCGAATGGTGAGGCGAGGCGTCACCGCCGCCTGCCAACCGATCATCGCAGCCGCGGCCTTGTCCGCTGACGTGCGACCCAGCAACGACTGCACCGCCAGGCGTCCGACATCACAAACCGGCAAGTGGATCGTGGTCAGGCTGGGCCAAAGTTGCGACGCCAACGGGCTGTCGTCGTAACCCACCACCGACAGGTCGTCCGGGATCGACAGCCCCAGACGCATGGCGGCCTTGTAGATGCCCGCCGCCATCTCGTCGTTGCAGGCGAAGATCGCGGTCGGTCGCGGCGTCTGCGCCAGCAGATACTCCGCGCCGGCCACCCCGGATTCGAACGTATAGCTGCCCAGATACACGCATTTCGACGACAGCCCGACGTCGCTTTCGGCCAGGTGCTGGGCGAAACCTTCCGCGCGCTCGATCGACGAGCGATAGCGCCGCGGCCCGGTGATCACGCCCAGTCGCCGATGCCCCAATGAAAGCAGGTGATGGGCGGCTTCGACGCCGGCCTGGCGATCGCGCGTCAGCACCGTTCGCATCGGGTCGTCCAGGGGGATCGAGGCGACGCGGACATAGCGGCAACCCGTTTCGCGCAGCGCGCTCGCCAGCAGTTCGTCTTCCGATACGCGCGGAATCAGGATCAACCCGTGCAATTTGTGCTGCAGACCGAAACGGCGCACGCCGTCGACGTAGTCGGAACGATTGCTGTCGCAGGGATGCACGACCAGTTCGAAACCGGTGCCCTTCAAGGCGTCGAGCACGCTGCGCTGGATCTCGATGACGTAGTGCGCGGTGGGGTTGTCGTAGACCAGCCCGATCAACTTTCGCCGCGGAGCGACCAAGGCCGGCATTTGATTGCCGCCTGGATAACGCAGGCCGCTCATCAGCTCAAGGATGCGGTTGCGGGTCTCGGCATTGACCAACGGCGACTCGTTGATCACCCGCGAAACTGTCTTCGCCGAAACATTGGCCAGCCGCGCGATGTCGTCCACGGTCGACGACCCGGCCATCGCCGTGCGGTTTGCGAGCGCCGATCCGCGCGACGTCCCGTCACCAAGCCCACGCGCGCGTTTCGCCCTGGACATGTCGTCTTGCATCATCCTGATCGCCAGAATATGACACCGGTAGCCATACGCTAGCAGAGGCCCGTATCAGGCGCATGTTGCGATGCGGGAAGATCGCTGGATTCGCCGGAGGGCGGGCCGATCTGGAACCGCCGTCATACGCCGCACCGGCGCTTTCGTGCGCTACATCAACCGTCGCGATCCGATCATCGAATCGAACCGTCGAATTCGCCTGATGCGGTGCGACCGACGTCATGGAAACAACCATCGCGAGCGACACGAAACACCGATCGAATCGACCCGCAACGCGGCATTGAACACTTGTCCCCGGACAACACGCTTGTCCGGGGACATCGCCGCGACCGCGATCCGATACAGGCGTTGTGACTCGCATCATCATGCTGCGCCGCACGGGCTCCCTATAACTGACGCCCGCTGCAGTCATGCGACGACGTCGATGCAGCACGGATGACATTCCAATCAACTTGCTGAAGGAGAGTTCGATCATGAACAAGGTACAAGGCTTCCGGCACTGCATCTATCTGGCGCTGCTGTTGGTGTCTCCTTCCTGCTTCGCGCTGGATCTTCCGAACGTGTGCAAGACCATCGACATAGGCAGCGGAAGCGGCATCAAGACCATCACCGTCGATGGCGAGACCTACGACGCGGCCCAGCGCAACAACTGCGCTGCCGGCACCGCGGTGCGCTATGTCGGCGACCCCGGCGATCAGACCGAAAAGCAGAAACCGACCTTCATCCTGAGGAACAACGCGGTACTGCGGAACGTGGTGATCGGCGACGGTTCGAAATCCGGAACCAACCGCAATTACCGCGGCCGCGGTGGCGACGGCATCCATTGCTACGGTACTTGCACGCTGTCGGAGGTCTATTGGGACGATGTCGGCGAAGACGCGGCCACCTTCAAGAACAACAAGGCGTCCGACGTGTTTCTCGTCCAGGGCGGCGGAGCGCGGCTCGCGAAGGACAAGGTCTTCCAGCACAACGGCCCGGGCACGATGAAGATCGAATACTTCGAGATCGAGAAGGCCGGCAAGCTGTACCGCTCATGCGGCAACTGCTCGACGCAGTACAGCCGGACCGTACAGATCAGCAATGTCGTGGCCACCGACACCGGCGCGATCGCCGGCATCAACTCGCGCTACGCCAACGGCGTGACCGGCGACAAGGCCGTGCTCACCAGCGTTTCCACCTCCGGGCGCAAATGCGTCGAATATCTCGGACTGACCAGTGGCGAACCCGACGAAATCTCGCCGGTTCCCGGGGCCTGCACGATCAGGTAAGGCCCTTTCGCGAACGCCATGCCGTTGCCGTTGCCATCGTCCGCGGCCGCCGACTCGCAAGCACCGCAGGCGTTCTCGGCAGCCATCGTCGAATAGCGCGACCGCACGCAGGTCCGCTGTCGCGATCCGAAGATCAACCGACCGATCGCGCGTGCTGCGCGCGATCACTGGAGTCCACATGCAAACCATCGCCAGCCGTAGTGCACTGCAGATCGCGTGCGCAGTCGTTTCAGTGCCCTCGTTACGCTTCAGCCACAAAACCATGCGACGGAGCGGCCGATGCTTGGTTGCAGCGTTGATCCTCGGCATCGCAAGCCTCATGCCGGCCGCGGCCGCGGGCATTTCGATGTACAACATCGAAGGCTATGCGGCGGCCAGCGTCACCGGCGGCGGCTACATCGCCGAAACCGACGCCAAGTACCGGCGCGTGACCACCCCGGCCGGCTTCATCGCCGCGCTGCGCGCCGCGCGCACGTCGAGTTCCACCCCGGTCAAGGTCATCGAGATCGCCAACGATCTCGACATGGGCTGGAACGAAGTCGACGACGCGGCCCGCGCCGACGGGTTGCTGCGCCAGAACAAGGCGCCGAAGAAGCATCCTTCGTTGATCGCCAGCGGCGTGTCCCTGCTCGACGTGACGAACTTCAACGGCTTGACCATCTACTCCAAGAACGGATCCACCCTGCGGCATGTCGAACTCAACATCAAAAGCGGAACCAACCTGGTCTTGCGCAATCTGCGATTCGACGAGCTGTGGGAATGGGACGAGGGGACGCGCGGCGACTACGACAGCAACGACTGGGATTTCGTCACCCTCGGCGACGGCGGCGGCGTCACCTCGGGCATCTGGATCGACCACTGCAGTTTCACCAAAGCCTATGACGGCGTGGTCGACATCAAGAAGGGCGCAAACAACATCACCGTGTCGTGGATCGAAACCGTTCCTCCGGCCAGCGGACCGGGCAGCTTCGTGGCGCGCCAGTTCGATTATCTCGAAGCCAATCGATCGGCCAATGCGATGTACGACTTCCTGCGCGGCTTCTTCAGCAAACAGCAGATCATCGACATTTCGCTGCCGCAGAAGAAGGGACACCTGATCGGCTCCAACGATCTCGAAGGGATTTCGTCCTATACGGTGACCCTGCACCACAACCACTACCGCGACCTGCAAGACCGCATGCCGCGATTGCGCGGCGGCGACGTGCATGCCTACAACCTGTACGTCGACAGCTCCAATGCGCGGATCATGAAGGCGACCCGCGACGCCGTCGTCCAGGCCAATCCGGCGCTGCGTGCCAAGGTCGAGGGCAGTTCGCCGACCTACAAGTTCGATGTGGTGTTGAATGGTTCGGTATCCACCGAAGGTGGAGCGGTCCAGGTCGAGCGCAGCTTGTTCTGGGGCGTGTTCACGGTGCTGAGGAACAATCAGACCGATCCCGACGATTCACGCTACACCGGCGCGATCCGGGCCTTCGACGTCCGCCATGTGCTGTTTGCGAGCGATACCCAGTACATGCCGGTGTCGTCGCAGCAGGCGACGTTCCTCGATCGCGGCATCGTGTGGGCGCGTTGGGAAGGAGACAGCGGCGCGGCCGGAAGCACGCTCGGCCCGGCCCAGGCAGCGCAGGTTCCGTTCGTCTGGCGCAATGGCGTGCCTTCGTACCCGATGACGCTGCATCAGGTCGATGAGCTCGGCGCCTTGCGCGCTTCGATGGGCGCCGGAAAGATAAGCATGACGGCGCAGCAATGGATGCGGGTGGTGAACTGAGCCAGCCGCGATCGTGGCTCGAACGCCCGGCTCGCGCCTGTCGCGGGCCGGGATTTTGAATTGCCAAAACCCAGAAGTTCTATCACTTCACGCCGACACCTAATGCGACGCGCCGGCCGGGCTTTTCCAGCGCACAGGATACAGGCCTGATCGGTCGCTACGTCGCGTCGCCCGATCCTGCACAGGTGGGAGCCGGGTCCATCGTGTCAGCGCGAGGCTGGCTCGATGTTGCGGCCGGACTACTCGTCTGCCGATCCAACTTTGGTGCCGCATCCAGGAGCGCAGCTGCGCGGGCGTCGCAGCCCGGTGCTAGCGAAGGTGAGCGTTCTTTCTCGATAACGATCACGGTCGGCAACTGCTGCGTGCAGTGAACTTAAGAGGCGGCGAGCACGCGCCGCTTCGTCACCGGAGATATGCAGATGCACATCATGCGTATAACGCTATTGAAGGCCGCCGTGATCGGAACAACCGTCGTACTGGGGCCGGGTTCCGCTCTTGCTCAAATGCAGGAGCTGGGCACGCTCGGGGGAAACGTTTGCACCGCTGAGAACACAAACGACAACGGGGCGGTGATTGGCACCTGTCGAGACATGGACGGCGACATCGTCGCGGCCTACTGGGCGCCAGGATCGGCTGCGCCTGTCCCTTTGCCGACCCTTGAAGCAGATGGTCCCTGCGATGTTTATGACATCAACAACGCCAATATCGCGGCCGGGAACTGTGAGTTCGGCGCTGCGGGCGAGCGATTGCCTGTTCGCTGGAACACGACCCTGCCGGGCAGCGCCCCTCAGCAGCTCAATCCCAGCGGAGCGCAAGCCAAAGCGGCCGCGTCGATCATCAACCACGCCGGCACGGTCGCAGGCGTCAGCATTGAGAGCAATGGCAGCTCTCACACCGTGATCTGGAAGCCAGGTCAAGCCACACCAACGACATTGCCCGAACTCGGCCTGCTTCCTCCGCTGCTGCCAACCAGCACCGAATGCCAGATAGCCGATATGAGCGACGGCGCCAGCCCGATCGTCGTGGGGTCCTGCCAGCTGCGCAATGGAGGCAGCGTCGCCGTCAAATGGAAGCCGGGATTGCTGGGCTATGGCGTTACGGAACTGCCGCGTCTGCCGGGTGGCTCAAATTGCGCGGCCGCGGCCGTCAATGGCGCGGAACAAGTCGCAGGAACCTGCGAAAACGCGGTGGGCGACATCGTGGCGGTTCGGTGGACCTCGAACGGCGCCGATCTGACGTGGCTCGATGGCCTGGCTGCGACGGGCGTATCGCGTCAGCAATTGTCGGTTGTCGATATGAATGAAGCGGGCATCATTGTCGGAAACTACGTCACCGATAGCGGATTCGGACAAGCCTTCGTGTGGGCGCCAATGGGCAATCCAGAAACCGAGACTGGATTGGACGTCGGAAGCTTGGGCGGCTTCTGGACCAAGGCCATAGACATCGCGGACAACGGCTATGTGGTTGGCATCGCACAGAACGGCAATGGCTTGGGGGAAGGTTTTTTATGGACCCCGGTGTCTGAGATATCCGGTCTTGGCACGCTTGGTGGCTTTACCAGTGGCGTAGCTGCCCTGAGCGACAACGGGAATTGGTGGACGGGTGCGAGTCAGGTGGTCGCCGGATATCCGCACGCTTACCTTGATGGCGCTCAGAAGCGGGCGACGCGGAAAATCGATAGCGCGTTGCTTTCGAGCGAGGCAGAGAGAACGAAGAGCGCATCGGGCGGAAACTACACAACGAGGTACGACAACGTCGATGTCGAACAAATATTGAAGAGTGATCGACTTTTTAATAACTACTTCAAATGCCTTATGGACAAGGGGCGCTGCACGCCAGATGGTCAGGAGCTGAAAAGGATTCAGCCCGATGCGCTAGCGGCTCATTGAACTGGGGCATGGACCTGTGCGTATGCCGATCGTTTCGTCCGGCCAGGGCGTGGAGTCGATGGGCACACCGCATCTTCCACTGCGAACCTAAACGACGGATTGACGCTGGCGCGACTCTGTGGCCGTGCCCCGCATTAGAAATCGGCGTGGAATGAGCCGTGATTTCAGGCCGGGTTGCGCGCCGTGTATGCGGACGCGAGCCGCGGCCTGTCGAGATTCGGCAAGGTTGCGACCATGTCGCGCGGCGAACGCGTAGCCTGTGTCGCGGCGTGGCGGAGAGGAACACGCCTGGCCCGGAAGCGAGAACGCTTCCGGGCCCGTGCATTACCTAGTACACCAAATACTCCAGACGTTTCGCGCTCAACTCCGCGGACGATTCGTTGCGCACGTCGGCGCTGAAGCCTTGCCCCGTCAGGGTGCCCTGGTTGATCAGGAAGCTGAAGATACTCGGACCCTTGCCTGTTGTTTTGTCCCTGGGGTATTGCGCGTTGCCGTGGCAGCCCATGCATCCGCCCATCACCAGTTGATCGGTATTCGGAGGCAACTTCTTCACGCCCAGGATGCTCGGCAACCCGCGCTTGGCAAGCAGGGTGAATTGCTTCTGGTCGGGATCGGGATCCTTGACGCCGCCCTTGAACAACTGGATGCCAGGCTGGCTGCTCTCGACCACGATATTCGCCAGGTAAAAGTCCTGGGTCAGCGGATCGGGCTTGGCCGGCGTGACGGAGCTGTCCTGGCTCGTGGGCAACACCTGAAGCCCCACGAGACGGTAGTACCGCCACACCGAGTTCTTGAACGCGGGTGTGCTGGCCATGGCCTGCTGGACTTCGTTGTTGACCTCAAAGACGGCGCTGGTCGCCACCGGTGGATTCTGGACCTTGATCGGACCGGAGAACCCGGCAGGCACGGTGAATTTTCCGGGGATGACATCGTAGCCGTGAGCGCTGTCTATCGCGCCCGCCAAGGGCAGCGTGACCGCCGTGCGGTTGGAGCCCGAATTTAGGATCGCCGTCGGCCGCGTTCCTGCCGGCACCGATGCATCGTATTGCATCTCGTCATACAGATTGATGAGATACAACCCGGTGTCTTTGTTGTCCGGCGTGGTCAGACTGTCCACCTGCTCGAAGGTGGTGTAGACGAACGTCGGATAGTTTTCCATCTTGCGCAGGATGTGCAGGCCGACCAGACCGAAGGTGGCCACCCGAGCCTGGGTCACGCCATTGACCTTGTAGTAGTACAACGCCTCGGCGGTGTGATAGCGGCCGGACGCGATCAACTCGGGCGTCATTTCCCGCCACGCCGACTTGACCTCCACCGATTCGCTCTGGTTCGTCGCGTTGGGAGGCAATTCGAGCGAAGCCGGGGGATTGCCCGCGTTGTAGATGGATTTTATGTAGTCGTATTCGACCGGATTCACCTTGGCCTGGAACAAGATGATGTGATCGTCCTGGGGATTGGCCGACGGCGTGTTGCCGTTTTTCGGGAAGAAGATCTGGTTCTGGCCGATCTGGGTGTTTTCGTCGAGATTGTTGAATCGCGCGTCGGTCGAGGCGACCTTCAAATTCGCCTGGAAGACGTACTGAGGATCCAGGGTGGCGAGGTTCCCACTGGGAGCCGATCCGGCGGGGAACAGCTCCGAGCGGTGAGCGAAGGTTTCCCAGACCAACTGATTGCTGCTGAAGTTAGAAGCGGCGGTTCTGCCGCTCTGGTAGAAGTCGCCGGCGCCGGATGCGGCGAAGTTGCGGCTCGGATCGATGCTTCCCCGCACCACCGGCGACTTGCCGGCGGCATCGACGCCATTCTTCTGCGCGGGGGAATTGAAGTGGATGAACTGCCGCCAGGCAAAGCGGGCGTATTCGGCGTGGGTGATGTTGGGGTTGTAGGGGTCGTAGTTGTACGCCGGCGGGGCGGCGGGCAGAGCCGCCGGGGTCGCGGTCAAGTCAGCCGGCGTGATCGGTGCGCCGCCCGGAAACGGGGTTTCCTGATCCTTGGAGATCGCTGAAACCGCGGCAGTGGGTTCGGTTTTCGTACACGCTGCAGACATCGCCAGCACACTGGCGAGTGCGCCGAACATAATGATCCTGGTCTTCATTGCCGCACTCCGTCATTGTTGCGCCGCGCGGCGAATCCACGCGATCCATCGCGGCAGCCATGGGAATTCATGAGTTGTCATGCCGCCCCGCTTCGGTCGGGAACGGGGCGGAAGCGGGTCAGCCCACGTACTGGTACCACTGGATTACGAAGCTGGTGTCGTTGTAATCGTTATCGGTACCGTCTTCGGTAACGTATAAGGTGCCGCCACCGAAGATCTTGTTGATGAAGAACACGACTGGCGTGCCTGCCGAGACCTTCGGAACGTAGGGCCCGCTGCTGCCGAACTGGACTTGCATCCCGGACGCCATGGTGAACCTGCCGGCTCCGTTCTGAAGGAAGCCGACATTTACGCCGCTGCCCGAGATCGGGAAGGTCGCCTGGCTACCATCCAGGCAATAGAAACTGATGGGGTTGCCGTTGGCGTCGATGATCTGGACGTATTGCGTGTATTCGGCCTGATGCATCGCCGTGAACGTCACGAGCTTGCCGTCGGGAATGTAGGCCAGGGATTGAGCGGCCGACCATTGGACGTCTGCCATAACGGAATCTCCTTATATCTGTTTGGCTTCCAGGACTGAGTGAGGCGGCGCTGCCGCCTTCACCGACTGTGATGCCATGGGCTCCGTGGAACCGCAGCCGCATGGCACATGCTTACCGGAACAGCGTCGTCGAGCAGTTTGTGGATCATGAAGTTTTCTTCCGCCGGCTCACGTCGACAGCGTCGTGCGTGGCGGTGCGGAACTGTTGCAAGCACACTTCGAATGGGCGCTACCGCTCTGGCGACAGCTCCACCATTCACAGGAATCGTTCCCTACTCCCCTCCCGGCCCAGCTCGACTTCCGTCAAAACACACGGGCCTGAATCAGGACCTCGTGCTTCGCGCGGCGACGTTCCTTTATCGACGACACAGGGCGATAAGCGACGAAGCAGTCTCAAGGCTCACGGATAGCCTCTCTGCGATTCAACGGAAACACCGTCGCCTTAGGTTCAAGCCTCTGCGTCTTGGCGCATCACCAGCTACTACGCTGTTAAGCGGAAGCTGCGGCCAATTCTTTTGATCGATGCTTGATTGGGCTCACAAAATTTGGCTTCTGTTTCGCGCCAATGCGACTTCGATCGCAAAAGCATCCGTAGCCAACGGGTGAGAAGTTCCATGCGTACAGCGGCCGAATCGGCGCTGATGCTTCGGAGAAAAAGTCGAATTGCCCTGAGGGGAGGAAAACACCCTCGGTGCGACAGTGGTGGGCCCACCAGGATTCGAACCTGGAACCAAAGGATTATGAGTCCTCTGCTCTAACCGTTGAGCTATAGGCCCGCGCGAGGCGCGAGCGGGAATTCTAATGGCTTGGCGGGGCTGGCGTAAGGCGCGGCCGAGAAGATGGATACGAAAAGGCCCGGATGCGAGCGCCCGGGCCTTTCGTGGTTACGTCAAATGCCGTGGTTCGGCTCGGGGTTGCGGCGCGGCGGCTCGTCGGCGCGTCAACCGGCCGCGGCGGCTGCGGGCGATCATCCAGCCCAGCACCACCGCCCTCACCGCCCCACACTCATCGAATACGGCCGCAACTTCGGATCCGTCGCCCACGCCTTGTTCGGCTGCGCCTGCATCACGAAGCGCAGTTCCCCGCCCGCAACGATTTCCTCATGCCGCAGGAAGCTGCGATTCAACGGCTTGCCGTTGAGGGTCGCGCTGCCGATGTAGGTATGCGCCTCGTCCAACCCCTCGGCGATCACGCTGAAGCGCTTGCCGTTGGGCAGGTTGAGGGTGGCGCGCGGCAGGAACGGGCGGCCGATGGCGTATTCGTTGCTCGCCGGGGCGACGGGGTAGAAGCCCAGGGCGGTGAAGACGTACCAGGCCGACATTTGGCCGAGGTCGTCGTTGCCGGCCAGGCCGTCGGGGCGCGGGGCGTATTGGGTCGCCATGATCTGCTTGAGGCGCTCCTGGGTACGCCAGGGTTGGCCGGCGTAGCCGTACAGGTAGGCGACGTGGTGGCTGGGTTCGTTGCCGTGCGCGTACCAGCCGATCAGGCCGGTGATGTCTTCCATGTGTTCGAAGATTTTCGGGTCGACCTTGGCGTCGAACACCTGGTCGAGTTTGTCGACCAGTTTGGCGTCGCCGCCGAGCGCCTGGGTCAGGCCGGCGACGTCCTGCGGCACGTACCACGAGTACTGCCAGGCGTTGCCCTCGGTGTAGTCGCTGCCGTAGCCGCTGACGGTCGGGTCGAAGGGTTCGCGGAAGCTGCCGTCGCGTTTGCGGGCGCGCATGAATCCACTCGACGCGTCGAAAGCATGTTTCCAGTTACCCGCGCGCTTGGAGAATTGCGCGGCGATGTCCTTGCGCCCCATATCGGCAGCCACGCGCGAAATCGTCCAATCGTCGAACGCGTATTCAAGGGTCTTCGACGCGGCCTCGCCTTCTTCGTCGATCGGCACGTAGCCCAGTTCCATGTACTGGGCGATGCCGTCGTAGGGACCGTAACTCGCGCTGGCGACCATCGCGTCCAGCGCTTCCTTGGTGTCGTAGCCGCGGATGCCTTTCATGTAGGCGTCGGCGATCACCGGCACGGCGTGGTAGCCGACCATGCACCAGGTTTCCTGGCCGTGGAACGCCCACACCGGCAGGATGCCGTAGGGGCTGTCGCGGCGCGAGGCCAGCAGCGAGTTGATGAAGTCGTTGTTGCGTTGTTCGGGTTGCACCAGGGTCAGCAGCGGGTGCAACGCGCGGTAGGTGTCCCACAGCGAGAAGGTCGAGTGGTAACGAAAGCCTTTGGCCTGATGCACGGCGTTGTCGGGCCCGCGATAACGGCCGTCGCTGTCCATGAACAAGCTCGGCCCCATCAGCGTGTGGTACAGCGCGGTGTAGAAGCTCTTGCGCATCGGCTCGGGCGCGTCGGCGTCGATCGCCGACAAGGCCTGCGACCAGGTCGCGCGCGCCTTCGCGCGCACGGCGTCGAAATCGAAGCCGGGCACTTCGGCTTCGAGGTTGGCGATCGCGTTGTCTTCGCTGACCGGCGAGATCGACACTTTCACCACCAACTCCTTGCCGGCGGCGTCGTTGAAATCGAAGCTGCCGACCAGTTGCCGGCCTTCGATCTGCGCGCGCTTGCTCGGGTCTTTCTCGCCCGGCGGCGGGAAGCCCTTGTAGGCGACGTCGGCCTCGGTGTCGTGGAAACCGTGGCCGCTGACCGGCCGCGAGAAGCGCATCGCGAAATACACCTGCCGCCCCGGCGCCCAGCCACGGGTTTCGCGGAAACCGGTGACCGTGCCATCCGCGCGCAGACGCAGGCGCGACCACAGCACCTTGCCCGGGTAGTCGTACAGGCTGGTGCGCAGGTCGATCAGCACATGCGCGGCCTGCCCTTGCGGGAACCGGTAGCGGTGCACGCCGACGCGCTCGCTCGCGGTGAGTTCGGCGCGGATCTTGTAGTCGTCTAGGGTGACGGCGTAGTAGCCCGGCTGGGCGACTTCGTCGTCGTGGCGGAAGCTCGATCGGTAACCGCTGCGCGCGAGCTTGGAATCGCCGCGTTCGAGTTTCACCTCGCCGGCGATCGGCATCAGCAGCACATCGCCCAGGTCGGAATGGCCGGTGCCGGAAAAATGCGTGTGCGAGAAGCCGACGATGCTGCTGTCGCTGTAGCGATAACCGGCGGCCCAGCCGTAGGCGTCCTTGCGCGGCTTGATCTCGGTGTCGGGGCTGAGCTGGATCATCCCGAACGGCACGGTCGCGCCGGGGAAGGTGTGGCCTTCCCCGCCGGTGCCGATGAACGGGTCGACCGCCTCATAGGCGCGGCGACCGGCCTCGCCTGCGGGCGCGGCGTCCGCGACGAAGGTGCAGGCCACCAACATGGCGGCACTCAGGCCACGCCATAAACGGCGCGCGCCGCGTGCCATGGCGGTAGGCTGGGGCAATTGGGTCGGCCGGGTCATCCGGAGCACTCCATCTCAGACAGGATCGGGGTGGGGCCGGCCGCCTGGGGTTCGGGGCCGGACACTTTTAGATCGTTCTAAATACGGGCAAGCTAACACGGCCCCTGGACGCGTTCATGCTGCATTGCAGAATGCAGGGACGGGCCTCAAGCCGCAGGATGACGGCATTTAGAACGATCCAAAAGCCTTCAGCGCGAGCCCGCCATGATCTGCGACCGCCCCATCCCAGCGAGGTGCCACCGATGAACGACGCGCCCGCCCCCCGAGGCCGGGTCACCCTGGCCGACATCGCCCGTGCCTGCGGCCTGTCGCGCGCGACCGTGTCGCTGGTGCTGCGCGGCAGTCCGCTGGTCCACAGCGAGACCCGGGCCCGGGTCGAGGCCGAGCTCAAGCGCCAAGGCTACGTCTATCACCGCGGCGCGGCCAACCTGCGGCGCAAGGTGTCGACCGGCGTGGCGCTGGTGATCAACGACCTGTCCAATCCGTTCTTCGCCGAATTCGCCGCCGGCGTAGACGAATGGCTGGCCACCGCCGGCTTCGTCACCCTGCTCGGCAGCACCAACGAGTCGGTCGAACGCCAGCAGGCGGTGCTGACCTCGCTGATGGAGCACGACCCGGCCGGGATCATCCTGTCGCCGGCCGAAGGCAGCGACGGCGCGCGGGTGCGCGCCCAGGTCGGCGGACGCACGCCGGTGCTGGTGTTCAACCGCGAGCTCGACGCCACCGACTGGGATTTCCTCGCCCTCGACAACACCCACGGCGCGCGCCTGGCGACGCGCCATCTGCTCGAACGTGGCCATCGCCGGATCGCGTTCTTCGGCGGCCATCGCGATTCGTCCTCGTGCCGGCAGCGCCGCCAGGGCTATCGCGAGGCGTTGGCCGAAGCCGGCATCGAGCCCGAACCGCAGTGGCTGGTCGAATGCGCGCCCACGCGCCTGGAAGCCGCGCAACAGACCGGCGCGCTGTTCGTGCGCGATCCCGCGCCGACCGCGGCGGTCTGCTACAACGACGCGGTCGCGCTGGGCCTGATGGCCGGATTGGTCGCGCGCGGCCGCCGTCCCGGCGGCGATTTCGCGGTGATCGGGTTCGACGATATTCCCGAAGCCTCGGTCGCCTCGCCCACGCTCACCACCATCGCGGTCGACCCGCGCGCGCGCGGCCGCCAGGCCGCCGAACTGATCCTCAAGCGCCTGCGCGAACCCGAGCTGCCGCGCGCCCACACCGTCGCCCCGGTCCGGCTGCAGGCACGCAGCAGCAGCGAGGTGCTTGTTCCGCCGTCCGGAGAGTCCGCATGAGTCGTCGCGACATGTCCTACACCGCCGCGCTGGCGGTGGTGACCATCATCTTCTTCACCTGGGGCGGGCTGACCAGCCTCAACGACGTGCTGATCCCGCATCTGAAGAACGTGTTTCAGATGAACTACACCGAGTCGATGCTGATCCAGTCGACGTTCTTCGGCGCCTACTTCCTGATGTCGCTGCCGGCGAGCAAGGTGGTGGCGATGTACGGCTACAAGAACAGCATCGTGATCGGCCTGATCGTCGCGGCGATCGGCGCGGCGATGTTCTTCCCGGCCGCGCGCCTGCCCTCGTATCCGTTGTTCCTGAGCGCGCTGTTCGTGCTCGCCAGCGGCATCACCCTGCTGCAAGTGTCGGCCAATCCCTACATCAGCCTGCTCGGCGATCCGGCCGGCGCGCCGAGCCGCCTGAATCTGGCGCAAGCGCTCAATTCGCTGGGCACCACTGTGTTCCCGTACGTGATCGGCCCGCTGATCCTGGCCGGCGCGGCGCTCAGCGTCGATGAACTGGCGGCCAAACCGGTCGCCGAGCAGATCGCCTACCGCGCGCACGAAGCGGCATCGGTGCAGATTCCGTACATGATCATCGCCGCCGGCCTGCTGCTGCTCGCGGTGTTCGTCTACACCATGCGCATCCCCTCGCTCGCCGAAGCCACCGAGAGCGCCGATCCGGTGCATCACAGCTTCGCCGAAGTGCTGGAGCAGAAGCACCTGTTCTTCGGCGTGATCGCGATCTTCGTCTACGTCGGCGCGGAAGTATCGATCGGCAGCTTCCTGATCAACTACATCTCCGCGCCGGAGATCGGCAACATGGATCACGCCACCGCGAGCGAGCATCTGCCGTACTACTGGGGCGGCGCGATGGTTGGCCGCTTCATCGGCGCGGCGCTGCTGCAACGCTTCGATGCGCGCCGATTGCTGGCGTTGTTCGCGGTGGTCGCGATGGTTCTGCTCGCGCTGACCATGCTGACCCAGGGCACGGTGTCGATGTGGGCGGTGCTGGCGATCGGCCTGTTCAACTCGATCATGTTCCCGACCATTTTCACCATCGCGATCGAACGGCTCGGGCCGCTGACCAGCAAGGCCTCCAGCCTGCTGATCATGGGCATCGTCGGCGGCGCGCTGATTCCATTGCTGCAGGGCGTGCTGTCGGATCGCTTCGGCATCCAGCATTCGTTCGTGCTGCCGTTGGCGTGCTACGCCTTCATCGTCTGGTACGGCCTGAGCGGCTCGCGCATTCGCGCCGGCCAGGGCCAGCACGCCAACGCCCAGGCTTCCGGAGTGATGCATTGATGTCTGCTGCACCCGTGGTATCCGATTCCACTCCATCGCATCCATCGTCGTCGCGCGGCGGCGCCATCGTGTGCTTCGGCGAGGCGTTGATCGACTTTCTCGCCCGCCCATCCAAGGTCGCGGGCGAGCCGCGCCATTTCGTCGAATACGCCGGCGGCGCGCCGGCCAATGTCGCGGTCGCGGCGGCGCGGCTGGGCGGCAACGCGCGCTTCGTCGGCATGCTCGGCGAAGACATGTTCGGCGACTTCCTGGCCGAACAGTTCGAGCATTACGGCGTCGATACCCGACACGTGGTGCGCACCGACCAGGCCAAGACCGCGCTGGCGTTCGTCTCGCTCGACGGCCACGGCGAACGCAGCTTCAGTTTCTATCGGCCGCCCGCCGCCGACCTGCTGTTCCGCGACTCGGACTTCAGCGTCGACAGCTTCGTCGACGCGGGCGTGTTCCATGTCTGCTCCAACAGCCTGACCGAGGAAGCGATCGCCGCGGCGACCCTGGCCGGCATGCGCCGCGCGCGCATGGCCGGCGCCTTGGTCAGCATGGACATGAACCTGCGTCCGTCGCTGTGGCCCAGCGAGGTCGATCCCGCGCCGCGATTGCTGGCCGCGTTGCTGGAAGCCGACCTGATCAAGCTGTGCCAGAGCGAACTGGATTTCCTCGCCCGCCATCTCGGCGGCGAACGGGCCGCATTGCAGCGTCTGTGGGTCGGTTACGCGACCTGCGTGCTGATCACCGACGGCGCCACCCCGATCCGCTGGCATACCCGCACGCGATCGGGCGAAGTGGCGACGTTCAAGATCGCGCCGGCCGACACCACCGGCGCCGGCGATGCCTTTGTCGGCGGCCTGCTGCACCGTCTGGCCGCGTTGAAGGTCGACGCGGCGAATTTCACCGACTTCCTCGAACGCGAGAGCGATTTCGTCGACGCGCTGCGCTATGCCGCCGCGGTCGGCGCGCTCGCCACCACCCGCCATGGCGCGTTCGCGGCGATGCCCAGCGCCGCCGAGGTCGAACGCCTGATGCAGGAGCAAGCATGAATCTTCCCGCACATCCGCTGCCCGATTTCCGTCAGGCCGACGTGTTGCGCGCGCATGTCGCCGACACGATGGCGTTCTACGATCCGGTCGCGCTCGATCCGGACGGCGGGTTCTTCCATTATTTTCGCGACGACGGCTCGGTGTACGACGCATCGCACCGGCACTTGGTCAGCAGCACCCGCTTCGTCTTCAACTATGCGATGGCGGCGATCGAGTTCGAGCGCGAGGACTACCGCGAACGCGCCCGCCACGGCCTGCGCTATCTGCGCCAGGCGCATCGCAATCCGATCGGCGGCGGCTACGCCTGGACGATCCGCGACGGCGTCGCCGAAGACCGGATGAATCACTGCTACGGCGTGGCGTTCGTCTTGCTCGCCTACTCGACCGCGCTCAAGGCCGGCATCGAGGAAGCGGCGGCGTGGATGGACGAAACCTGGGATCTGCTCGAAGCGTGCTTCTGGGAAACCGACCACGGCCTGTACCGCGACGAAGCCGACGCCGACTGGAATTTCAGCGATTACCGCGGCCAGAACGCCAACATGCACATGTGCGAGGCGATGCTGGCCGCGTTCGAGGCGAGCGGCAAGACGCGTTATCTCGACCGCGCGCTGACGCTGGCGCAGAACATGACCCAGCGCCAGGCCGCGCAGGCCGGCGGGCTGGTGTGGGAGCACTACGATCGCGACTGGAGCATCGACTGGGACTATCACCGCGACGATCCCAAGCACCTGTTCCGCCCGTGGGGTTTCCAGCCCGGCCATCAGACCGAGTGGGCGAAGCTGTTGCTGATCCTGGATCGTCACCTGTCCGCGCGCGGCGATGCGCCGCAGTGGCTGGTGCCGACCGCGCGGCATCTGTTCGATGTCGCGGTCGCGCGCTCCTGGGACGAGGCGCGCGGCGGCCTGTACTACGGCTTCGCGCCCGACGGTTCGGTCTGCGACGACGACAAGTATTTCTGGGTGCAGGCCGAATCGCTGGCGACCGCGGCATTGCTCGGCGCGCGCACCGGCGAGGACAGGTACTGGCAGTGGTACGACAAGCTGTGGGCCTATGCGTGGAACCACATGGTCGATCACCGCTACGGCGCCTGGTATCGGATCCTGGACGCCGACAACCGCAAGTACGACGACGAAAAGAGCCCGGCCGGCAAGACCGACTACCACACCATGGGCGCGTGCTACGAAGTGATGCGGCTGTTGCGGCAACCGTAACCCTTTGGAACGCTGGCAGGAGCCGCGCGCGTCGAGAGCAAGTGCATTTCACCCAATCGGTCGGCGCTGGCTGGACACGCGGGTCCGGATGAGCCGCGGGGCGCATACAGCATTTTATTTGTGCATTTAAAGAACTTTTTATTGCGTCATATTCCACATCATAGACGCCACTATTTCTATTGCAGACATTCGCTTCACATACCCTTCGTAGGCTCGGGTTGTCACTGACGGCAAACGAAAGGGGACCGCATGAAAATCGTTTCGGTAAGCCTGCTGTTGTTGGCCGGCCTGTCCGCGTCCGGGATCGTCGCCGCACAGGCGTGTCCGGGCAAACTCATTGCAATGAAGGTCATCCGCCAGGGCTATCCGGACGGCCCGAAGTTGGGCGAATTGCAGCTCTACTGGGACGCCGCCTCGGGCAAGAACTGCGCGCGTACCGTGCATTCCGCGAGGACCTGGGACAAGCCGCATTGGACCGAGGTGCGGATGAGCACCTGCACGCGCAGCAACTACGATCCTCGCTATGGCAGCTGCGCTTCGGGCGCACCGTCCAAGGTCGACCAGAAGGTCTACCGGTTCCAGGCAGGGCCCATCAGCCTGCCGGGCGAGAACCGCTGCGTATCTGCTCAGGGCGGCATCGACGCGGTCGCCAACAGGCCCGGCGGCGTCCACACCTATATAAACACCATTTCCGGACACTGCCGCTGACATTCCGCCAGGGCGTCCACCGCTGCGCGCGACAGTGCATCGGCGATACTCGTCATCCGATGGACAGAACTCCCGACGTGCCCATTCGCCGTTCCAGGCACCCGGCCGGTTACGCCGCGATCGCGGCTGTCGCGTTCGCGTGCGGCTGGTTCACCGCCAGTTGGTCCAAGGGACGCGGCGGGCATGGCGAAGTTCGCTCCGCTGCGGTGGCGAGCGCCGCGGCGTCCGCGGCGCCGCCTTCGGCGGCGGGTCCCCTGCTCGAAGAAGGCGATGAGATGGACGGCGGCGATGCCCATCCGCGACGCGAAGGCTCAGTCGCCGGCATCGCATCCGTCGACGACCTGAACCGATCCGCCCTGCTCGCCGCGCTGAATTGCTCGGACAGTGGGCAAGAGACGAAATCGCAAGGTTGCCTCGCGCAACTTGCCCGGTTTTCGCTGTCCGACCCGCAGATCCGCGACACCTTCCTGGACTACCTCGCGGCGACGCGCGATCCCTCGCGCAGGCAAGAGGTCATCTCCGCGATGACCCCGAGCCCGCTGTCGACCGACCAGCTCGCGCCCTTGCTAGCGCAGATCCAGTCGCTGCGAGAAGCCGAGGATCCGCGCATCCGCGCCGCCGGTTTGGTGAGTCTCGCGCAGTGGGACCGCAGCGCGGCAATCGAACGGCCGCTGCGCGAAGGCCTGGACGATGCCGATCCGGACGTGGTGCGCGCGGCGATGACTGCGGTGTCGCTGTCCAACGCGCGCAGCGACGAGCTCAAGCAGACCTTGCTGCTGCTTGCCGGCGACAGCCCGCCGGGCTCCGAACTGCGCGACGCCGCGGTCACCGCGCTGCGCGACTTCAGCCTCGACGCGCGCGAGTTCGCGATCTATCAACACCTCGCGGGATCGGCCCGCCTCCCCTGAGGCGTCGCAGCGGCGGCCTCACGCCGCGCCGCTTGCCCAGCCCCCAGAACCGGCGCAGCAGCATCACTCCGCTCATGCGCCGTTCGTCGAAAGCGCGAAACGTCATGCGCGGTCACTGACATCCGTGCGCAGTCGCACGACAGCCACGCGCCTATGCGGGCCGTTCCTTTCTCGCAGCGCCGCCATGGACATCCAGCAGATCGCCAATCGCTACGTCGACCTGTGCCGCGCAGGCAAGCACGAACAGATCCAGGACGAGTTGTACGCCGACGATGCGGTCAGCCTGGAAGCGCCCGGCAACGAGGCCGGCCCCGCTCGGCAACGTGCAAGGTCTCGACGCGATTCGCGCGAAGGGCCGCGCGTTCCAGGCGGACGTGAGCGAAGTCCACGACAGCTGGCGCAGCGACGCGGTGGTCGGCGGCCACTGGTTCAGCGTCGCGATGGGCATCGATGCGACCTGCAAGAGCCTGGGCCGCATGCCGATGGCCGAGGTCGCGGTGTATCGGGTGCGCGACGGCAAGATCGTGCATGAGCAGTTCTTTTACGGCTGAGCCGCAGCGCGTACCGGGCCAGCAGCATTGGCCGAGTCCGCTCGGCCGCACAAACGAAACAAACCTGGTCGTTGGGCCTGCTTCGGCCCAAACTGGGTCGCCGCGTGGTTCCGCATCAGGCAGCCAAATCCCGTCGGCACCCCGCGAACGGCCTCAAGCGAACTCGACGCCGAATCCATAGATGGCGATAGCGACCACGAGCACCGCTACCGCCACCAGAGCGAGCACAGCCAATAAACCGATACCCGCGGCGACCCAATTGGAACGCATCGGCAATCCTGCCGCGACGCGCGCAGCGATCGCATCGCCTTGCGGCGTCTGCTTCAGCCAATAGCTGACCACGGCCATTTGCGGAATCAGATAGACCACGCCGGGGATCTTTTCCGGCAGCAGCAACGACAGCACCACCACGGTGACAATGCCGGCCAATCCGGACCAACGCGCTTTACGCGCCAGGTCGTGTTGACCCAGCGCATCGTGATTCATGGCGAGCACCCAACCGCCGGCGAGGATCGACCCCATGAAGGTGGCGATGTAAATCCCGCTGGTGCGGAACACAGGCAGTCCGGCATCGCCTTGCACATCGAGAATGGCACTGGCGGGGGCTTCGTAAGGGTTGTTGGAATCCATTCGTTGTTCTCCTGATGGTCATCGCGTCGTTACGCGGGATAGCTATCGGTGGCCGGACCAACGCCCGACGGTTTGACGTGGTCTTCGTGCCTGGAGGATCGTCTCGACTGCGCGCGCCGGAGCACCGGGCGATGCCCGTCCAAGGTATCGCCATCTTATCCGCCCGCAATGGCACGCAGACCAAGGGCGAGCAGCAGGAACCACAACATCAGCGTCGCCCAAACCCCAGCGATCAAGCCCGCGCTCGCCAGCCATGAGCGCATCGGCAACCTGGCACGGTAACGCGCACTCAATTCCTCGCCCTGCAGCCAATAGGCCAGGGTACCGACGATCATCGCCTGGATCAGCATCGATATCGTCAAGTCGATCCAGGTGAAACTGCTGTCGTGGTTGTAGCTCAACACGAGCAGCACGTGACTGAAGGCAACGACGAACGGCGCGACCAACGCGAGCGCCGCAATTCGCAACCCCCACGACAGACGCTTGCTGCCATGAGCCGCATAGTTCAGCGCGATCATGAGCAAGCCGGCGACCGAGGTCGCCAGCACGGTGGCGATGATGATCGCTCCGAGGTTGAACCATGATTGCCGCGGATCGAGCGCCGGATCGCGGAAGGGGGCGGTCGGAGCCACGCGGGTGTAAATGCCTTCGTTCATGACGGTGTATCCACATGGCGGCGGCGCGGCCGCGATCGGACGATATCACCGCCGACCGCTGCTGCGAACGCGTCCGCCAAAACGCAACAGGCCCCGCGAACGGGGCCTGTTTCTTGCACACTTTTTGCTGACTCGATCAATCGATATCGAGGAAGCTGCGCAGCTGCTCCGACCGGCTCGGATGACGCAGCTTGCGCAGCGCCTTCGCTTCGATCTGACGGATGCGCTCGCGGGTCACGTCGAACTGCTTGCCGACTTCTTCCAGGGTGTGATCGGTGTTCATGTCGATGCCGAAGCGCATGCGCAACACCTTGGCCTCGCGCGGGGTCAGGCCGGCGAGCACGTCGCGGACCGTTTCCGACAGGTTGATGTTGGTGGTGGCTTCGACCGGGGACTCCACGTTGGTGTCCTCGATGAAGTCGCCCAGGTGCGAGTCTTCGTCGTCGCCGATCGGAGTTTCCATCGAGATGGGCTCCTTGGCGATCTTCATGACCTTGCGGATCTTGTCCTCGGGCATGTCCATTTCTTTCGCAAGCTCTTCCGGCGTGGCCTCGCGGCCGTACTGCTGGAGCATCTGGCGCGAGATGCGGTTGAGCTTGTTGATCGTCTCGATCATGTGCACCGGGATACGGATGGTGCGGGCCTGATCGGCGATCGAACGGGTGATGGCCTGACGGATCCACCACGTGGCGTAGGTCGAGAACTTGAAGCCGCGACGGAATTCGAACTTGTCGACCGCCTTCATCAGGCCGATGTTGCCTTCCTGGATCAGATCGAGGAACTGCAGGCCGCGGTTGGTGTACTTCTTGGCGATCGAGATCACCAGGCGCAGGTTGGCCTCGACCATTTCCTTCTTGGCCTTGCGCGCCTTGGCTTCGCCGTAGGCCATCGCGCGGCTGATTTCCTTGATGTCGTTCAAGGTCAGCAGCGAGGCCTGTTCGATCTCGATCGTCGTCTGCTGTTCGACGATGATCTGATCCTTGACGTCGCGCAGGCCCGACGACCACTTCTGCTTGCGCTTGAGCAGTTCGTCGACCCATTCCAGATTGGTCTGGTTGCCTTCCCACGCGCGGATGAAATCCTTGCGCGGCATCTTGGCGACGCGGGTGGCCAGATCCAGGATCTTGCGCTCGCGGTCCTTGATCGAACCGACCACGTCGCGCAGGTTGCGCATCAGGCTGTCGGTCAGGGCGAGCGGCAGCTTGAGGGTGACGAACACCGCGGCGATGTCTTCGCGCAGCTTGGTCACGGTCTTGTGGCCGGCGCCGTTCTTGGCCTGGGCCTTGACGAACTTGCCGTACAGGTCGGCGATGGCCTCCATGCGCGCGGCGACTTCGACCGGGTCGGGACCGGAGGTGGTTTCCTCGGCGTCGGCATCGTCGCCGGCGGCTTCGACTTCTTCGTCGTCGTCCGCGTCGGCGTCGGCTTCGGCCACCACCACCGGCGGCGCCGGCGGTTCGGGTTCTTCGTCGAGATGATCGTTGAAGCCCACGACGATCTCGGCCAGGCGCTTCTTGCCGGCCTTGTGGGTTTCGTAGTCCTCCAGGATCAGCTGGATGGTGGACGGGAACAGAGCGAGCGAAGCCTGGACCTGGTTGAGGCCTTCTTCGATGCGCTTGGCGATGGCGATTTCGCCTTCGCGGGTCAGCAGTTCCACCGTGCCCATTTCGCGCATGTACATGCGCACCGGGTCGGTGGTACGGCCGCCTTCGCCGTCGAGCGCAGTCAGCGCCGCCGCGGCTTCTTCAGCGGCGGTGTCGTCGACTTCGCGGTTACCGGTATTGCCGTCGGCGAGCAACAGCGTTTCGGCATCGGGCGCAACTTCATGCACCTCGATGCCCATGCCGTTGATCATGCCGATGATGTCTTCGATCTGCTCGGCGTCGACGAGATCGTCGGGCAGGTGATCGTTGACCTCGGCATAGGTCAGATAGCCCTGCTCCAAGCCCTTGCTGATCAGGAGCTTGATATCGGACGGAGGGGGCTGACGTTCGTTGGCCATGGGCTGCGCCACCGCGCTATTGAGGGTAGGGAACGCTCCAGTATAGCAGGTCCGGGCCGGTCGGCCGGGTCATGCATGCGGGAGGCTTGGGTCGAGCGGGTCGATCAGGGCGGTCGGATGGACCGGTCAGGCGCGGAGCAAGAAGGTCACCGGACCGTCGTTGACCAGGCTGACCACCATATGGGCACCGAAGCGGCCGGTTTCCACCCCCCCGGCATGACGTTGCCGGCAAGTTTCGACCAAACGGTTGAATAGCGGTTCAGCCAGGGCCGGGGCGGCCGCGGTACTGAAGCCTGGACGCATGCCGCTGCTGGTGTCGGCCGCCAGGGTGAACTGGCTGACCAGCAACAGTCCACCGCCGCTGTCGGTCAGGCCGCGATTCATGCGGCCGGCTTCGTCGGCGAAGACCCGGTACCCGAGCAGGCGTTCGGCCATGCGAGCGATCTGGGGTTCGCCGTCGCCCGGTTCAACCCCGACCAGGGCCAACAGCCCCGGACCGATCGCGCCGACGGTTTCGCCGTCGACGACCACGCTGGCCTGGGTCACGCGCTGGATCAGGCTCAACATGCCGCGCACCTGTTCGAAAAGTCGGGAACGCCAGTGTAAAGCCTGGATCGCGCCGGCATCTGCGGCGTTCGTCCGCCGAAGCGGCGCGACCGGCACGATCGGGGCCGAATGGCCAGCCGCTACACTCGCGCCATGAGCTCATTCGTCGCCCGTGTGCTGTATGTCCTGGCCGGTCTGCTCGGCCGCCTGCCGTGGTCGTGGCAACGGCGCCTGGGCGACGCGATCGCGGCCCTGTGGCTGCGCCGCGACGCCCGCGAGAGCCGGGTGACCCGGGTCAATCTGGAACTGGCCTACCCCGGCCTGCCGCCGGCCGAACGCGCGCAGTGGCAGCGCGCGATCATGCGCACCACCGCGCGCCAGGCGGTCGAGACCGTGCGCCTGTGGACGCGGCCGCATGCGGAAAATCTGCGCCTGTTGCGTGAGCAGCACGGCACCGAGCTGTTCGATGCGGCCCTGGCCTCCGGCAAGGGCCTGATCGTGGCCGCGCCGCATTACGGCAACTGGGAGCTGCTGAACCAGTGGCTGGCCTCGCGCACGCCGCTGGCGATCTTGTACCGGCCGCCGGAATCGGCGATCGGCGAGGCCTTCCTGAACCTGGTGCGCGCCGACACCGATGCCGAACGCGTGACCCAGATACGCGCCGAAGGTGCCGCCGTGCGCCAGCTGTGGAAACGGCTCAACGCCGGCGGCGTGGTCGGCATCCTGCCCGACCAGCAGCCCAAGGCCGGCGACGGCGAGTTCGCGCCGTTCTTCGGCGTGCCGGCGCTGACCATGACCCTGCTCGGCCGGCTGGCCGAACGCACCGGCGCGACCGTGCTGTTCGCGTACTGCGAACGCATCGGCACCGATGCCGATCCGCTCGGCTTCGCCCTGCGCATCGAGGCCGCGCCCGACGGCATCGCCGATCCTGATCCGCAACGCGCCTGCGTGGCGCTCAACGCCGCGGTCGAACGCATCGCGCGACGCGATCCGGCCCAGTACCAGTGGACCTACAAGCGCTACACGCTGCGTCCATCCGGCGACGGCAACGACAATCCGTATCGGTCCCGTTGAATCCTGGGTCTCGTTGAATCCCTCGCTCACGCCGAGCCCATCGGCGGCGCGGTCCCACGCTGCGCGCCTTTTGCATGCACGATCGAACATCGCCGCACGCGCGCCTGCCTGCGCCGCTCCAGGCACCGCGCCGACGACTACACTGCAAGCTGACTCGCCCGATGGCCGCAGGATGACGCAGACCGATCACGACGACGCAGCGCCCGCTCCCGCATCGGCCGTCCCGACCGAGCCCGTGCGCGATCCGCCCGCGCCGCCGCCGACGTACGCCAGTGGCGAATGGCAGCGCCTGCCGGCGCGCGCGATCCCGCTGTGCACGATCGACATCAGCCTGTCGCTGGCGTTCGTGTTCGGCATCGCCGGCACCATCGTCGGCGTGCTCACCCTGGGCCGCTATGCCGGACTCGCCAGCGGCCTGGCCGGGGCGCTGTTCGGCGCCGGCATCGGCATGTGGATCGGCTTCCGTCGTTACCGCAACACCCTGTGGCGACTGGACGACTACGGGTTCGCGGTGCGCCGCGGCGTGGCCTGGCAACGCGAGACCCTGGTGCCGCTGACCCGGGTCCAGCATCTGGACCTCAAGCACGGCCCGCTGCAACGCATGCGCCGGTTGTCGACCCTGGTCGTGCATACCGCCGGCACCCGCCACAGCGCGGTCTCGATCGATCATCTCGACGCCGACGACGCCCAGCGCCTGCGCGAGCGCCTGGGCCGTCAGCTCGATCACGAAGACGACGACGCCCGATGAGCGCGTCCGAGCTCGAGCCCGCCGCGCCGGCCGAATCCGCCGCGGCCGCACGCGTCGACGCGACGAGCAACAACCCGGCCGCGGCCGCCGTCGACGCCGACCGCCGCCTGCATCCGATGTCGTGGCTGTTCGTGCTGATCCAGCAACTGCGCCAGTTCATCGTGCCGCTGCTGGCGCTGCTGTTCTTCGGCCGCGGCGACCGCAACGAGCTGTGGTCGCTGATCGGCGTCGGCGTGCTGGTGCTGGTGTCGCTGTGGCGCTATTTCACCTATCGCTACGGCATCGGCGGCGACAGCGTGGTGGTGCGCAGCGGCCTGCTCAATCGCAGCCTGCGGGTGATCCCGTTCGTGCGCATCCAGAACGTGGCGCTGCACCAGAACGTGCTGCACCGCTTGTTCGGGGTGGCCGAAGTGCGGCTGGAATCGGCCGGCAGCAAGCAAGCCGAAGCGCATATGCGCGTGCTCAAGCTCGACGACGCGCTGACGCTGGAATCGCTGGTGCGCAGGCGCGGCGCGAGCGCGGCCGAAGCGGTCGAGGAACGCGCCGATACGTTATTGCAGCTCGGTCCGGCCGAAGTGCTGCGGCTCGGGCTGGTCTCCAACGGCGGCCTGGTGCTGGTCGGCGCCAGCCTGGCCGCGCTGTCGCAGATGGTGCCGGACGTCAACGGCCGCATTCCCGAACGCGTGTTGCGCCAGGGCCTGCGCTGGGTGTCGGGCCATGTCGACGTGCAGCAGTTCGACACGGCCGGTTATGCGCTGCTGGCGGTCGGCGTGATCGGCGCGACCGCGGTCGCGCTGAAGACGCTGTCGATCGCGCTGGCGCTGCTGCGTTACTACGGGTTCGAATTGAGCGAGCAAGGCCGCCGGCTGACCGCCGAACGCGGCCTGCTCGGGCGTTGGCGCACCACCGTGCCGCGCCGGCGGATCCAGGCGTGGACGCTGGAAGAAGGTCTGATGCACCGCTTGCTCGGCCGCCGCCGGCTGGCGGTGGACACGGTCGGCGCGGACGAAGACGACGAGGGCCGCGCGCTCAAGGAACTGGCGCCGATCGCGACGCCGGCGCGCTGCGATGCGCTGGTCGAACATCTGCTGCCGCGCGCGCAGTGGGACCAGTTGCAGTGGCAGTCGCTGCCCGGTGCGACCTGGTGGCGGCTGTTCCTGCCGGACGTGCCGTGGACCGTGCTGGCGACGTTCGCGTTGTACTGGCAGGCAGGCGCGTGGGGCCTGCTCGCGCTGCTGTGGTTGCCATGGGCCGCGTTCAAGGCGCGCCGGCGCGCGCAGCGGATCGGTTATGCCTACAGCGAGCAGCTGATCGCGGTGCGCGAAGGCTGGTGGCACCGTTACTGGCGTTTCGCCGAACTCGACAAGCTGCAGGCCTTGCAGGTCAAGCGCTCGCCGATCGACCGGCGCTGCGGCACCGCGACCTTGTGGCTGGACACCGCCGGTGCCGGCACCCTGGCGCCGCCGCTGCGGATCCGTTTCCTGCCCGAAGCGCAGGCGCGGCGGTTGTACGAATCGCTGGCGGCCGGGCTGTCGCGGCAACCGCTGCGCTGGTGAGCGCGGCGCGGCGGCGCGACTGAGCCGCGCTCAGCCGCCCGGCCCCCAATAACCGAGTTCGCGGCGAATCTGCAGCGAACGCAGCCACGACGACAGCGGCTTGCGCCGCAACGCGCCCAATCGCCCGGCCAGCAGATCCTCGGTCGCCGCGATCACCCGCTCGGACGAGCGGCCGTCGCGGTACGGATGGATCGCGTCGGCGTAGGCGTCGATCGCCGCCTGCAGCTCGGGGCTGGGCGCGAACGCGCGGTCGAGCTGCGCGCCGAGCGTGGCCGGATCGTCGAAATCGATCATGTGCGGCTTGGGCGCGCGATTGCGGAAAGTCACCACCGGTTTGCGCTGGACCACGAACTCGGAAACCACCGAGGTGGTATCGGCCAGCAACACGTCGGCGGCGCGCTGCGCCGCGATCAGGTCTTCGGTTTCGACGAAGGTGGCGTTGACGCCGGCCAGCGCGCGGTAACGTTCGAACAGTTCCGGCGCGCACTTGGGGTGCAGGGTCAGCAGCCAGTAGCGATCGCCCTGGGCGATCTGCGCGGCGATCGCCTCGAACAGATGCGGCGCCGCGCTCAGGCGCTCGGTAAAGGTCGAGGCGAACAGCACCACCTCGCGCCCGCCGGCGAAGCGGCGCCAGTGCGCGGCGGCGCCGTCGTCGTCGCGGAACAGCGGATCGAGCTTGGGCCAGCCGGTCTCGACCACGGCGAAATGCCCGGCCTGCGCGGCCAGCGCGCGGAACGGCGCGGTGGTCGCCGGCCCCTGGGTGCAGTACAGATCGAACAGGCCGCGCACCCGGAAATGGCCGCGCGCGTCCTCGCGTTTTTCGACGTTGAAGCCATGGAACAGCTGCACCTTGGCCCCGGCGACGAACGGCGGCACCCAGTTGGCGGCGCTGAACACCGCGCGCGGCCTGAGCGCGACCGCGGCGCGCAGGCCGGCCCGTCCCGGTTCGAGCATGCGCACCGGCGCGTCCAGCCGCGAGCCCGCGGCGCCGTCGGCGAACCAGGCATGGGCGACATGGCCGGCGGCATGCAGCGCCTGCGCCAACGGCTGCAGGATCGGCAGCGCGTAGCGTTCGGTGGCGAAGAGCAGGTAGTCGTGGGGCATGGCGGGGAGCGGGAGCGAGCGAGGAATGAGTTTAGAGGAGTCAGGAGTGAGCAGGAGCCAAGGGGCCGCGGGCGCAGGAACCCGCCGCCTATGCTTTTACTCACTCCTCACTCCTCTAAACTCATTCCTCGCCACACCCGGACCGCCGCCATCGACGCGCCCTCGCCCACCGCCACCGCGCGTCCTCGCGTATCGGCCTGCATCATCGCCTTCAACGAAGCCGACCGGATCGGCGATTGCCTGGCGTCGCTGGCGTTCTGCGACGAGATCGTGGTGGTCGATTCGTATTCCAGCGACGCCACCGTCGCGATCGCGCAGGCGGCCGGCGCGCGCGTGCTGCAACGCGCCTTCGACGGTTTCCGCAGCCAGAAGCAGTACGCGGTCGAACAGGCCGCGCACGATTGGGTGCTGTGCCTGGACGCCGACGAACGCGTGGGCGATGACTTGCGCGCCTCGATCGAATCGGCGCGCGCGCGCGGCTTCACCGACGCCGCCGGTTACCGCTTCGCCCGCCTGTCGGAGTACTTCGGCCGCTTCCTGCGCCATGGCAATGCCTACCCCGATCGCGTGCTGCGCCTGTTCGACCGGCGTCGCGGCGGTTGGCGCGGCAAGCGCGAAATCCACGAGGCCGCGAGCGTCGACGGCGCGGTCGCGACCCTGCCGGGCGATCTGATCCATTACCCCTACCGCTCGCTGGAACAGCAACTGGCCAAGACCGAACGCTACGCGCGGATGATGGCCGAGCACGAACACGCCCGCGGCAAGCGCGCGACCCTGGCCAAGCTGGTGCTGGCGCCGGCCTGGCGGTTCTGGCGCGGCTACGTGCTGCGCGCCGGGTTCCTCGACGGCTGGCACGGGCTGGTGTACGCCTATGTGCGCGCCAACTACGTGCGGCAGAAGACGATCATGCTGTGGATGCTGCAGCGCGGGTTGCCGGTGACGACGCCGAAGCGCGAGGACGAAGACACGGGCACGGGCACGGGCTGATCGTCGCTCGCCAGAGCGCGAAACCCACAGCTTTTGCGAAGCCCGAAGTCTTTTGCGGGAGGGGCTTGAGCCCCGATGCCTTTCGCTCAGTAGCGGTGAAGGCCGGTGACCTGATCGAACAGCATCGGGGCTCAAGCCCCTCCCACAAAAACCCGGATCGCTCGCGCGCAATACCCGATCACACGGCTCCGGTTAACACTCGGTTTTGTTCAAGACCGCGCTTGCGAGCCGCGAATCCCTCGGCATCGCCCATCGCCGCACCCCTCAGCCCGCCGACGCCACACTCTCGCGCGATTCGCGCAGGCTGAAACCGTACAACACCCCGATCGCCGCGGCGTACAGCGAGGCGATCAATTGATGCGCGAACATCGACTGGGTCAGGCCGCAGGTGATGTAGACCAGCACCAGCACCAGGCCGGCCAGCGCGGTGCTGCGCGAGCGGCCTTCGGGCCGTTCGCGCAGACGCCGCGCGAACAGCGCCAGCGGCAACAGGTAAATCCCCAGGATCGCGACCAAGCCCGGCAGGCCCATGGTCGCGGCCCATTCGGGCACGTCGCTGTGGGCGTGGCCGAGCTTGCAGAAACCGATCCGCGGCGTCGGCGGCGCGCATTGCGGCGTCGCCATCACCACCTGTTCGAAGCTGCCCACGCCCACGCCGGTGAGCGGGTGTTCGGCGAAGGTCGTGCCGGCCAGTTCGAGCAAGGTGACCCGCGCTCCGAGCGAGGAGGCGGTGTCGCCGTCGCGCAGGCGGTCGACATCCGACAGCAGCTCGTGCATGCGGGTCTGCTGCGCCAGCGGCGCGACCCACAACGCCGCCACCGCGGCGACGACCAGCGCCGCCAGCACCGTCCACGACAGCTTGCGCGCGCGGCCGCCGCTGACCAGCAGCCCCACCACCAGCACGATCGCCAGGCCCGGCCACACCCCGCGACTGCCGCTGAGCGCGACCGCGGCGACCCCGAGCGCGCAGCACGTCGTCCAGCAGCGCCCGGCCACACCGCCAGCACGACCGCTCGCGACGCGGCGAACCCGATCGCGCGCGCCAGCCAGCGCGCTCGCGGCAGCAGACAGCGCCAGCGCGAACGCGCCGGCCAGCGCCAGCGCCGGACAGCAGCGCCGCGAGGCCGTGGCGACACGGCGAAGCGCCGGCCAGCAGCCAGCGCGGCCCACAGCCAGCGCCGCGACGGCGCCATAGACCACGCGGCGGTCAGCAGGCGCAGGCGGTTGTCGGCCTCGCGCCAGCGCACGCGACTCGGCAGCGCAGCGAACGGAACGCGCGGCCACCAGCACCAGCGCGCCAGCGCAGCACAGCAGCGCAGCGCCGCGCCTCGCGCCAGCCCTGGGCGATGGTGCCGGGCGCGCCAGGCGGGCCAGCGACAGCCGAACAGGCAGCCGCCGAGAGCGCCGCGCAGGCGCCAGGCCGAACCGCGCGCGACGAGGCCGCGATCCGCGCCTCGACTGCCGCGATCGCGGCCTCTCCGGCGATGCGCATCGGGGACGCGAATCGTCTCGATGGGCCGTTCGGCGCACGCGGCCGGCGGCACGGCGCGCGTGCGGCCGTCGCCACCACAGGCGGCGGTTGGAACGGCAGCTCGGCGCAGGCCCGGCAGCAGCGCCGGCTCCTGCACGAACAGCCAACGCGTCCGCGGCGCCTGCGCCTGCCAGGCCAGACCGTGTTCGAGCTGCTTGGCCCAGCCCATGACGAAGCCGAAGTTGGTGGTCCTGGCCTGAGTCATGAGCAGGTTCTGCTCTTTCCATGCGACCAGGCCGAGCTCGGCGTCGGGACCGATGCGCTGCGCGGCGCGGGTCATGACCCCGCGCGCCGACGAAGAATCGTTGAGCACCGGCGCGACCAGCACGCCGTACAGCACCCAGATCCCGCACAAGGTCGCGGCCAGCGCATGGATCGGCCGCTTGAAGCCGAACCACAGCAACGAAGCCGTACCCCAGGCGCCGATCGCCAGCACCGCGGCGGACAGCGCGCGCGCGCCGTCGGTGAAGTCGCGGTCGAGGATCAACTTGCGCTCGAACGACGGATTGCCGAACCACATCGACAGCCCCACCCCGAGCATCGCCAGGGTCAAGGCCAGGGCGAAACCGAACGCGATCCGGCGCGGCCAGGCGCGGCGCAGGATGCCCGGCAGCAGCGGCGCGAACGCCAGGCAGGCCATCGGCAGCGCCGGCAGGATGTAGACGTCGCGTTTGCCGTGCGGGATCGAGAAAAACACGATCACCAGCGCCCACCACGCCAGCGGCAAGAGATAACGCGGATCGACGCGGCGCAGGCGCCGGCCCCAGGCGCACAGCGCCCACGGCAGCGCCAGCATCAGCGGCAGCCACATCGAGAACATCACCCCAATGTGGTACCAGACCGGCTGGTGATGATCCCAGGACTTGGCGTAACGGCCCGCGGTCTGCCGGAACAGGATGTCGTTGAGGTAGGCGTGGTAGCTCGGATCGGCGCTGTTCATCGCGACCGTCACCATCGGCAGGATCCACAGCGACACCGCGACCCCGAACGCCAACGGCCCCAACCAGAAACGCGGATTGCCGATGCCGGCGCGCACCGGCATGCGGGTCCAGGCCAGCGCGCGCGACAGCGCCCCGCCCGGCGCGACCGCAGCCTGCAACGGCCGCAGCAACGCCGCGGCCGCGACCGGCGCCAGCATCAGCAGCGCGATCGCGCCCACGCCCTTGGTGATCGTGCCGATGCCGGCGGCGAACCAGGCCAGCGTCCACCAGCGCCACGACGGCCCGGTCAGCAGATGCCGCAGCAGGCCGTAATTGGCCAGGGTGATCCAGAACACCACCGACGGATCGATCTGCGCCTTCTTGGCCTGGTAGCAGAAATGCAGGGTCAGCAGCAGCGCCCAGCCGGCGTAGTAGCCGATCCGGCGCGTCCACAGGCGGCGGCCGAGATCGACCACGCACCACAAGGTGCCCATCGCCGCCAGCAGCGAGGGCAGCAGGAAGGCGACGCGCCAGTTGCCGGTGATCAGGTAGGAGACCGCCTCGGTCCACATGAACAACGGCGGCTTGTCCGAGTACAACTCGACGCCACGGTGCGGAAACAGCCATTGGCCGGTTTCGACCATCTGCTTGGCGACCAGGGCGAAGCGCGGCTCGTCGGCGGGCCAGGGATCGCGCAGGCCCAGGCCGGCGCCGAGCACCAGCCAGGCGACGATCCAGAACAGCCAGGCTTGGCGGGATTGGGCGCTTTTGAACATGCGCGAGATCATACGCAGCGGCTTGTGTCGGGAGGAGAGGGCAAAGCCGGCAACTGGGCCGCCGCTCACCTTTGGCTCATGTAAGGGCGCAGACGCGCCGCGCGGACTCAGCTCGCGCGCCGCAGCCGCGCGTAGAAGAACCCGTCGCCGCCGTCGTCTCCGGGCAGGCGCTGGCGGCCGACCTCGCGGTCATAGCCGTAACGCGCATCCAGCGGCTCGACCCGCGCATCGGCGGTACGGGCGAGGAAGGCTTGCACCTGGCGCTCGTTCTCGTCGTGCAGGATCGAACAGGTCGCATACAGCAGCACGCCGCCGGGCGCGAGCACGCCCCACAGCGCGTCGAGCAGTTGCGCCTGGGTCATGGTCAACGCGGCGATGTCGGATTCGCGTCGGTGCACGACCACGTCGGGCTGGCGGCGGACGATGCCGGTGGCCGAACACGGCGCATCGAGCAGCACCGCGTCGAACGGCACGCCGTCCCACCAGTCGCCGGGCCGGGCGGCATCGGCGACCTGCAACCGGGCCCGTTCGGCCAGGCCAAGGCGCGCCAGACCGGTGCCCACGCGGCGCAAACGCTGTGCGTCGATATCCAGCGCGGTCAACGCCAGCCGCGGGTCGCGTTCGAGCAGATGCGCGCTCTTGCCGCCGGGCGCGGCGCAGGCGTCGAGCACCCGCGCGCCGGGCGCGGGCGCGAGCGCATCGGCCACGAGCTGCGCCGACAGGTCCTGGATCGAGACCGCGCCGTCGCCGAAACCCGGCAAGGTCGCGACCGGCACCGCTTCGTCCAGGCGCAGCGCCGCGTCCGCGCCCTCCGGCGCGATGGCGTCGATCCCGGCCTCGGCGAGGCGCGCGCGATAGTCCTCGCGGCTGCCGCGGGCAACGTTGACCCGCAGCCACATCGGCGGCGCGATCGCGCTTTGCGCGAGGATCGCGTCGTAGTGCTCGGGCCAATCCTTGCGCAACTTGCCGCGCAGCCAGCTCGGCCAATGCGAATGGCGCGGGTCGCCGGCCGGCAATCCGTCGCGCTGGGCGCGACGCAGCAAGGCGTTGACCAAGCCGGCCTGATGCTTGCACCCGAGCACGCGGGTGGCTTCCACGGTCGCCGCCAGGGCGGCATGCGCGGGCAGTCGCAGCGGGTCGAGCTGGGCGAGGCCGGCGTACAGCAGCGCGCGCAGTTCGCCGTCGCGGCGCGACAGCGGGCGCGGCATCCACGCGTCGAGCGCGTTTTCGAAACGCAGCGGCTGGCGCAGCACCGCGAAGCAGATCGCCTCGACCAGGGCGCGGTCGCGCGGATCGGGCAGTTGCGGCAGCGATGCGGCGAGTTCGGCCTTCATCGAACGGCCGTGGTGCAGCACCGCGTCGAGCACGCGCGCGGCCATCGCGCGCGGCTGCGCGCCGGCCAGCAACGGCGGCGCGGCAGGCCGGGTCAGCTGCGTTGCGCTGTCGCCCGACGCGGCCGCACGCGGACGATCGCCGCGCTGACCGCCGCCGCTGCCATACGGCGATTTGCGCTCGCCCGAACCCGGGCGGCCCGCGCCTGCGTTGCCCGTGCGCGCATTGCCCGGGCCGGCGCCGGCTTCGCGACGCGGACCGCGCGCCCCCGGACCCGAGGACGCTCCACCGCGCCCGCCGTACGGCCCTCGTGGACCGCGCGGGCCTTTGGGCGGCTGGCCCGATTCGCTCACGCGCCGCGCGCCGCGATCAGATCGCGCCGACCGTTCAAGTAATCCGCCGCGGTGATCGCCTTGCCGCCGTCGCGCTGCAGCACCCGCACGCGCAGGGCGCCGACGCCGCAGGCGATGTCGATGCCGTCGCGACCGGCCAGCAGCACCGTGCCGGGCTCGGCGCGATGCTCCAGCGGCAACGCGATCGCGCCGTGGATGCGCACGCGCTCGCCGGCGATCAGCGCATCGGCCATCGGCCAGGGATTGAACGCGCGCACTTTATTGGCCAATGCGGTCGCGCTGTGGCTCCAGTCCAGCCGCGCCTCGGCCTTGTCGAGCTTATGCGCGTAGGTCACGCCGGCCTCGGGCTGAATCCACGGGCGCGGGAACAGTTCCGCGCGCGCCAGGCCCAGGCCGTCGCCGAGCACTTCCGCGCCGAGTTCGCTGAGCCGGTCGTGCAATTGGCCGCCGGTTTCGCTGTCGCCGATCGACAGCTTGGCCTGCAGCAGCACCGGGCCGCTGTCGAGGCCCTTCTCCATCTGCATCAGGCACACGCCGGTTTCGGCGTCGCCGGCCTGGATCGCGCGCTGGATCGGCGCGGCGCCGCGCCAGCGCGGCAGCAGCGAGGCATGCACGTTCCAGCAGCCGTAGGTCGGAATGTCGAGCACCGACTGCGGCAGGATCAAGCCGTAGGCGACCACGATCATCAGGTCCGGCTGCAACGCGCGCAGCGTCTCGCGCGCGGCGCGGGTCTTGAAGTTTTCCGGCTGGAACACCGGGATCCCGCGCAGCAGCGCCTCGCGCTTGACCGGCGAGATCGACAACTCGCGCCCGCGCCCGGCCGGACGATCGGGCTGGGTGTACACGCCCACCACCTCGCCGCGTTGCGCGGCCGCGCGCAGGCTCGGTACGGCGAAGTCGGGGGTACCGGCGAAGATCAGGCGCATAAGGGCAGGGATTCGGGAGTGGGGATTCGGGATTCGCAAAAGCACAGCGCGCCATTTGCGGTCTCAGAGTACTGGCGTGGCGGTGGCGCCGACATGCACCCGCACGCAGACGCGGCGATTCGACAGAAACGAAAGCCGGCGCGGCGACCCGATCGCGCCGAAACGCTCTTACGAATCCCGAATCCCGACTCCCGATTCCCGGCCCTTAAGCCGACTGCCGCCGCTGCTTGGCCAGCTTCTTGCGCACCATCTCGCGCTTGAGCGGCGAGAGGTAGTCGACGAACAACTTGCCGTCGAGGTGATCCATCTCGTGCTGGATGCACACCGCCAGCAGGCCGTCGGTGCTCAGCTCGAACGGCTGGCCGTCGCGGCCGATCGCCTGCACGGTGATTTCGTTGGCGCGGGTCACGTCGGCGAAGATGCCCGGTACCGACAGGCAACCTTCCTGGTAGACCTGCTCGCCGGATTTAGCGACGATCTGCGGATTGACGAACACCAGCGGCCGGTCTTTTTCTTCCGACACGTCGATGACCATGAACCGCTGATGCACGTCGACCTGGCTCGCCGCCAGGCCGATGCCGGGGCATTCGTACATGGTCTGGAACATATCGTCGAGCAACTGCTGGAACGCAGGCGACGTTACGTGCGAGGCTTCGACCGGCACCGCTTTGGTCCGCAGGCGGGGGTCGGGAAATTCGAGGATGGGGAGCAGGGCCATGGGTGTCAAAAATGGGGGCGTGGGTCACATACGCAAGCTTTGGTTGCATTGTACCCCCGTTATAGGCTGTAAATGCCTGCTAGTGTTCGCAACTCTTGGGCTATAGTCCGGGTGCCCGCAGAGGGCAAACCTGGAAGGGGAATCAGGTAGATGGCCGCCATGTTTAAACCTATCCGTGCGGTTTTTACCGCAGCGTTGCTGACTGTTGCCACGTACGCCCTCGCGGCGGAACTGCGAGGCGACCACCCCAACACCTACACGGTGAAACGGGGCGACACCCTGTGGGACATTTCCGCGCGCTTCTTGAAGAAGCCGTGGCTGTGGCCGGAAATCTGGCAGGCCAACCCGCAGATCAAGAATCCACACCTCATCTATCCCGGTGACGTGATCTCGCTGGCCTACCTCGACCGCGTCGCCGCGGCCCAGGTCCAGCCCGGTCCGCGCCAGGAAGCGCCGCTCACTGGCGTGCCGTTGTCGGAGATCGAGCCGTTCCTGAAGAACCTGCGCGTGGTCGACGACTTCGAACAGCTGCCCTACGTGGTCGGCCTCGAGGAAGACCGCCTGCGGGTGACCCAGGGCCAGGCCGCCTACGTCAAGGGCCTGACCGACCAGAGCCCGGGCACGCGTTACGCCGTGGTCCGTCCGACCCAGCGCTACACCCGACTGGACCGCGTCGCCTGCTGCGACATCATGCGCGCGGCCGATCTGGACTACCGCGGCAAGCGCACGGTCGACTTCGACGCGATCTGGACCGACGTGGTGGTGCCCGACAAGGGCCGCGAACTGCTCGGCTACGAGCTGCTGCAGGTCGCCACCGGCACGCTCAGCCGCGGCGCGGTCGGCGGCATGCAGGCCTCGACCCTGGTGATCGACGACACCGGCCGCGAAATCCGCGTCGGCGACCGCCTGATTCCGGTCCAGGCCCAGCCCTACGACCTGCAGTTCTTCCCGCATCCGCCCAAGGCCCAGTTCGACTACGGTCGCGCCCAGGTGCTGTCGGTGGCCGATCTGGTCAAGAGCGGCGGTCCGCGCGACGTGATCGCGCTGTCGGTCGGCTCCAAGGACGGCATCGACAACGGCACGGTGTTCTCGACCTGGCGCGTGGGCAGCAGCGCCCCGGATCGGGTCAAGGTCGGCCCGGACCGCGCGCCGGACCTGTTCGGCAAGAATTCGCGGGTGCGCCTGCCCGACGAGTTCTCCGGCCACGCGATGGTGTTCCGCACCTTCGACAAGGTCAGCTACGCCTTGATCATGGACGGCGTGCGTCCGACCAAGGTCGGCTACGAGCTCAAGCACCCCGACTCGTCCTACTGAGTCCGGACAAGCCGCGCGGCCAACGCCGCGCGGGCTTTTCCTACAGCACCACGCGACGGCGCCTTCGGGCGCCGTCGTCGTTTGCGGACTAGGCTGGGGCATGGACCAGACCGACTCCGACACCGCCCGCGAGAACGCCCTCGCCCTGCTGAGCCTGATCGACGCCGGCGGCGCGGCCGCGCCCCGACGCGCGCTGCTTGAACAACACGGCAGCGCCGCGGCCGTGCTGGCCGCCGGGCCGCGCGCGTGGCGGGCGGCGGACCTGTCGGAAAAGCAGATCGACCGCCTGCGCACGCCGCAGGCCGAGACCCTGGACCGCGCCGGCCGCTGGCTGAGCGCCCCCGATCATCACCTGATCGACTGGAACCACCCCGACTACCCGCCGCTGCTGCGCCGGGCGCCCAGCCCGCCGCTGGCGCTGTTCGTGGTCGGCGAACCGGCCCTGCTGTGGCACCCGTCGGTGGCCGTGGTCGGCAGCCGTTCACCGACCCCGGCCGGCACCGACAACGCCGCCGACTTCGCCCGCGCCCTGGCCCGCAGCGGCCTGGCGGTGATCAGCGGCCTCGCCGCGGGCGTCGACACCGCCGCGCACCGCGCCACCCTGGACGCCGATGGGCTGACCGTGGCCGTGCTCGGCACCGGCCCCGACGTCGCCTACCCGCGCAGCAACGCCGAGCTGCTGGCGCGGATCGGCCAGGTCGGCGCGGTGGTCAGCGAGCACCTGCCCGGCACCCAGGCCCGGCCCGAGCACTTCCCCAGCCGCAACCGGATCCTGGCCGGGCTCAGCCTGGGCACCCTGGTGATCGAGGCGGCCGAGCGCTCCGGCGCGCTGATCACCGCGCGCCTGGCCAGCGAATGCGGGCGCGAGGTGTTCGCGGTGCCCGGCTCGATCCACAACCCGCTCGCGCGCGGCTGCCACCGCCTGATCCGCGAGGGCGCCGGGCTGGTCGAGAGCGCCGGCGAGGTGACCGCCGCCTTAGCCCCGCTGGCGGCCGAACTGGCCGACGGCTTGCGCAGGCGCCTGGGCGTCCCCACTACATCGGACCATGCCAGCGACGAGTCGACACCCCCGTCGGATCACGCCGGCCACGCGAGCGTCACACACGACGATCACGATGGCCGCGAGCGAGTTTCCGGAGCGTCGCCGCAAGCGCAATACGCCGATCCCGACTACCAGCGCTTGTGGCACGCGCTGGGTTACGACCCCACCGGTATGGATCGCCTGGTCGATCGCACCGGATTGACGATCGCCGAACTGTCCTCCATGCTGCTGGTCATGGAGCTTGAGGGTCGCGTCGCGGCGCTGCATGGCCGTTACTTCCGCAACCGCTGAATCCGAATCGGCATCGATCTGCCGGCGGGTCATTCGGTCAATCAGCAACTCCTGACCCACCGCGCCGCA
The DNA here is from genome assembly GCF_018732085.1 of Lysobacter capsici. Classification (NCBI taxonomy): domain Bacteria; kingdom Pseudomonadati; phylum Pseudomonadota; class Gammaproteobacteria; order Lysobacterales; family Lysobacteraceae; genus Lysobacter; species Lysobacter capsici. The sequence goes on from NZ_CP076103.1 coordinate 5,592,216, forward strand.
TGCGGCGCAGGCCGAGGGAAATGAAAGAGAGCATCCTGGACGTCCTGCTGTACCTGTTCGAGCATTACTTCACCGACGATGCGGACCTTGTCCGCGACCGCGATTCGCTCCGCAGCGGCCCCCTGTTCGACGAATTGGGCCAGGCCGGTTTCAGCCCCGCCGAGATCAACAAAGCCATCGAATGGCTCGATGCGCTGGCCCAGCAACGGCCCAGCGTCAACGCGCCGCGCGTGGGCGGACCGACCCGGATCTATTTCGGCCCGGAACTCGACAAGCTCGATGTCGAATGCCGCGGCTTCCTGCTGTTCCTGGAACAGCACGGCATCCTCGACGCCGATCAGCGCGAACTCGTGCTCGATCGGGCGATGGCGCTGGACCAGGAGGAACTCGACCTGGACGACCTCAAATGGGTCGTGCTGATGGTCCTGTTCAACCAGCCCGGCTCCGAGGCGGCGTACGCCTGGATGGAAACCCAGATGTTCGCCGACGAGCCCGAGCCGGTGCATTGACCCCGCTCGCGCCGGCCGCCTGACGCCGGCGCAGCCCCTCGCCGCGCCGGCCCAGCCGGCGTGGCGGCTGGAGCCGTCACAACCCGGCACGCCTCACCCCGACCCCATCAGGCCGATCCACCCGGCCGTCGCGCGCTGCCGTTCATCGCCGGCCGCGTACCGCCGCTGCGGACTGCGTCACGTTTTCTTCTCTCCGTGCTAGTTTCTTGCGTCTCGCGCACGCCCCTGGGGGCGGCGGCGCGGCAGCATGCCATTGACTGCGCGACCGCCCGCCGGGCCCGGTCCGCGGCCACGATGGCCTTCACTACACAGGGACGATCGCAAGATCAGGGGGAACGACATGACGAACTGGTATTACCACGATCCGGCCCAGGGCCGCGTCGGTCCGATCGACGCCGACGCGCTGCGCGGCCACTTCCGCGAAGGCCGCCTCCAGCGCGACACCTTGCTGTGGCGCGAAGGCCTGCGCGAATGGCAGCCGCTGGAACGCCTGTCGAGCGAACTGGGCCTGGACGCCGAACTGCTGTCGTCGACCCCGCGCCCGCCCGCGCCGCCGCCGTTGCCGCCCGGCGCCAACGACGCGCCCGGTCACTCGGCGCCCGCCTATTCGGCCGCCCCGGGGCAATATGCCGGCAACAATCCCGCCGACGCTGCGGCCGCCCATTTCAACCGCCGGCCGGCCGCCGCGCCGCCGCCGCGCAAGGGCCTGTCGGGCTGCGTGATCGTGCTCATCGTGCTGGCCGTGCTGGCGATCCCGGTGCTCGGCATCCTGATCGCGATCGCCCTGCCGGCGTACCAGGACTACACCTTCCGCGCCAAGGTCGCCCAGGCCGTGGCGGTCGCCAGCAGCCACAAGATCTCGGTCGCCGAGTTCGTGATGAGCAACGACAACTGCCCGGGCAACGACAGCGAAGGCTTCCAGCCCCCCGCCGACTACGCCGACACCTACATCGCCGCGATCAACTTCGGCCACCTCAGCGACAACGGCCATTGCGCGATCCAGGTCGAACTGCGCGGCATCGGCCCCTCGATCGACGGCAAGCACATCGTGCAGTCCTACGATCCGTCCAACCACAGCTGGAGCTGCAGTTCGGACATCGAGAAGCGCGCGGCCCTGCCGATGGAGTGCCGCGACTGAGCCCGTGCCGGCGCGCCTGATCGCGCGCCGGCGCATCGCGACGGCAGTCGATGGCATCATGCGGGGCATTGCGGCCCCGTAGCCGGGCCCACGACCGCCAGAGACTCGCGATGACCCAGTGGTATTACAGCGACAACGAACGTAACCGGCACGGACCGCTGGACGGCGCGCAGATGATCGAGCGCCACGGTCGCGGCGAGCTGGGTCCCGATACCCTGGTGTGGCGCGACGGCCTGCCGCAGTGGCAGCCATGGCGCGATCTGGCCGGCGAACTGATCGCCGACCCCGGCTTCAGCGTCGCGCCCGACCCGGCCCAGGTCCTGACCGAGCGGGTCGACGCCGTGCTCGGCAGCGCCGTCGCCGAGGCCCACGAGCGGGCCGACGAGGCCACCGATGCGGCCGCCCCGCGCAACCCCGCCGGCACCGCCGAGCCACTCCAGGACGCGCCGCAGGCGAGCCCGGCCGAAGCACTCCGGGCCGAGCCGGCGCCGGCCAACGCCGGCGATACCGCGCCCTTTGCGCCGGCTTCGTCGGCGAAACCGGTCGACGCATACGCTCCCGCGCGGACCCTGGACGAACCCGATTCGCCCTACGCCGCGCCGCGCGCCGGGGTCGCCGAGGACATGACCGTCGTGCAGGGCCACGAGGTGGTCTATGCCGGGTTCTGGAAGCGCCTGGCGGCCTACATGATCGACGCCTTGCTGGTCACCATCACTTATTACGCGATCAACACCGTGCTGGTGCTCGGCGGCATGGTCGCGTTCGGCGCGTTCAACGGCTTCAGTTCGAGCAACTGGCTGACCGGCGGCGCCGACAGCATGTTCATCGTGTACACGGTGGTGACGTACTTGCTGATGGGCGCGATCAGCCTGAGCTACTACGCCGGCTTCGAGTCGTCCTCGATGCAGGCCACGCTGGGCAAGCTCGCGGTCGGGATCAAGGTGGTCGACGCGCAGGGCCGCCGGCTCAGCCGCGGGCGCGCGATCGGCCGCTGGTTCGCGGCCATGCTGTCCTACCTGAGCCTGTACGTGGGCTACCTGTTGATCGCCTTCACCGATCGCAAGCAGGGCCTGCACGACATGGTCGCCAAGACCCAGGTGGTCGACCGTTGGGCCTACACTGCGCGCCCGGAGATACAGAACCGGACCCTCGGCACGGTCGCCCTGGTGGTGCTGATCCTGGTCGGCCTGATCTGGGCGGCGGTGGTCGGCGTGCTGCTGGTCGCGCTGGGATTCGCCGCCTTCTCTAGCTGAGCCGCACCGCGCTGGCAGCTGAACAGGACACCATTCATCACATCTTCTTCAAGCAATTGAGTGCCACTTTATTGGCGGTTCCGAGGGGCCGAGCTTGACAGCTCCGCCCGGCTCGTGATTCCACTAGAAAGAGGAAACCTGAACGCCCGCCGCCGAACGCTGCGGGCGTCGCCTTCTTAAACCTTCGCAGCGCCGGGCCCGTCCCGGCGATGCCCGCCGCAACACAACACGCTGTCGAGCAGGCGCCCCGCCCCGGGCCCTGCGGAGTACCAATGGCCAAGAACCTCCTCATCGTCGAGTCGCCCGCCAAGGCCAAGACGATCAACAAGTACCTCGGCAAGGACTTCACCGTCCTGGCCTCCTACGGCCACGTCCGCGACCTGGTGCCGAAAGAGGGCGCGGTCGATCCCGACAATCACTTCGCGATGGACTACGCCGTCATCGAGAAGAACGAAAAACACGTAGACGCGATCGCCAAGGCCGCCAAGAGCGCCGAGAACGTGTTTCTGGCGACCGACCCGGACCGCGAGGGCGAGGCGATCAGCTGGCACATCGGCGAGATCCTGCGCGAGCGCGGCCTGCTCGAAGGCAAGCCGCTGCAACGGGTGGTGTTCACCGAAATCACCCCGCGCGCGATCAAGGAAGCGATGAGCCACCCGCGCGAGATCGCCAGCGACCTGGTCGATGCGCAGCAGGCCCGCCGCGCGCTCGACTACCTGGTCGGCTTCAACCTGTCGCCGGTGCTGTGGCGCAAGGTCCAGCGCGGCCTGTCCGCCGGCCGCGTGCAGTCGCCGGCGCTGCGCATGATCGTGGAGCGCGAAGAGGAAATCGAAGCCTTCGTCGCCCGCGAGTACTGGTCGATCGAGGCCGAGTGCGCGCATCCGCAGCAGGCCTTCACCGCCAAGCTCAACAAGCTCGACGGCAAGAAGTTCGAACAGTTCACCATCACCGAAGGCGACAGCGCCGAGGCCGCGCGCAAGCGGATCGTCGCCGCCGCCAACGGCGCGCTGCACGTCACCGACGTCACCAGCAAGGAACGCAAGCGCCGCCCGGCCGCGCCGTTCACCACCTCGACCCTGCAGCAGGAAGCCTCGCGCAAGCTCGGCTTCACCACCTCGCGGACCATGCGCGTGGCGCAGAAGCTGTACGAGGGCATGGCGCTCGGCGACGAGGGCACGGTCGGCCTGATCAGCTACATGCGTACCGACTCGGTGAGCCTGTCGCAGGAAGCCGTGGCCGAAATCCGCGACGTGATCGCGCGCGACTTCGGCACCAAGGCGCTGCCCGACAAGCCCAACACCTACCAGACCAAGTCGAAGAACGCGCAGGAAGCGCACGAAGCGATCCGTCCGACCTCGGCGCTGCGCACGCCGGCGCAGGTCGCGCGTTTCCTCGACGACGACGGCCGCCGCCTGTACGAACTGATCTGGAAGCGCGCCGTCGCCTCGCAGATGGTGCCGGCCACGCTCAACACCGTCAGCGTCGACCTCGCCGCCGGCACCGAGCACAGCTTCCGCGCCTCGGGCACGACCGTGATCGATCCGGGCTTCCTCGCGGTGTACGAGGAAGGCAAGGACGCGAAGGCCGCCGAGGACGAAGACGAAGGCCGCAAGCTGCCGTTGATGAAGACCGGCGACCGCATCCCGGTCGATCGCATCCACGCCGACCAGCACTTCACCGAGCCGCCGCCGCGCTTCTCGGAAGCGTCGTTGGTCAAGACGCTCGAGGAATACGGCATCGGCCGGCCCTCGACCTACGCCTCGATCATCCAGACCTTGCTGTTCCGCAAGTACGTCGAACTCGACAGCCGCCGCTTCCGTCCCAGCGACGTCGGCCGCGCGGTGTCCAAGTTCCTGTCGGGTCATTTCACCCAGTATGTCGACTACGACTTCACCGCCAAGCTCGAGGACGAACTCGACGCGGTGTCGCGCGGCGAAGAGGACTGGGTGCCGCTGATGGAGCGCTTCTGGGGCCCGTTCAAGCAATTGGTCGAGGACAAGAAGGAATCGGTCGATCGCAACGAAGCCACCGGCGCGCGCGAACTGGGCACCGATCCCAAGAGCGGCAAGCCGGTCAGCGTGCGCCTGGGCCGCTACGGGCCGTATGCGCAGATCGGCACCGCCGAGGACGAGGACAAGCCGACCTTCGCGTCGTTGCGTCCGGGCCAGAGCATGCACACGATTTCGCTCGAGGATTCGCTCGAACTGTTCAAGCTGCCGCGCAAGCTCGGCCTGGACAAGGACGAGGAAGTCAGCGTCGGCGTTGGCCGCTTCGGTCCGTTCGCCAAGCGCGGCAGCGTGTACGCCTCGCTGAAGAAGGAAGACGATCCGTACACGATCGACCTGGCGCGCGCGGTGTTCCTGATCGAAGAGAAGGAAGAGATCGCGCGCAACCGGATCATCAAGGAATTCGACGGCAGCGACATCCAGGTGCTCAACGGCCGCTTCGGTCCCTACATCAGCGACGGCAAGCTCAACGGCCGCATCCCGAAGGATCGCGAACCCGCTTCGCTGACCTTGGAGGAAGTGGTCAAGCTGATGGAAGAAACCGGCAAGCCGATGCGCGGCCGCTTCGGCAAGAAGACCGCGGCGAAGAAGGAACCGGCCAAGAAGGCGGCGAAGAAAGCCGCCAAGAAAGTCGTGAGCGCCGACGGCGAAACCAAGGCACCGGTGAAGAAGGCCGCAGCCAAGAAGGCACCGGCGAAGAAGGCGGCCAAGAAAGTCGCGAAGAAGACCGCAACCAAGAAGGCCGCGAAGAAAGTGGTCAAGAAGGCGGTGGCGAAAGCTTGATCGAGCGATCGCCGCGGTGAGCGGCGACTGACATCAGCGAGCTCAAGACGGGCGCCGGTTTCGGCGCCCGTTTCGTTTGTGGGTTCACGTCGCTCCGGGTGTCGGGCCTGAAAGGCCCTCCCACAAAAGACTTCGTGCTTGCGTGTCGGCTGCTCCATTCACTCCGCTTCCCGCTTCCCAATTCCCAATTCCCAATTCCCAATTCCCAATTCCCGATTCCCGATTCCCGATTCCCAATTCCCGATTCCCAATTCCCGATTCCCGATTCCCGATTCCCGATTCCCGAATCCCGAATCCCCAAACCTGCCCCAAACCCCAGCCAACAACGAGGTCTTTTGTGGGAGGGCCTTCAGGCCCGACTGGCCCCAGCAAACGCCAGCGACCCCATGTCGCACCCGCGCCCAAAACCCGTGACGCCGCTTCCGCTTTCGCATCGCCGCGCCGACCACACGCCCACGCATGTCCCTTCGAGCGACCGCTCGCACAGATTCAGCCTGCCCCGCCCACTAGGATCAGCCCCACAACGCGGGCCGGCCCTGATGGACCGAGACCCGACTCAGACGCGATCCGAATCGCGCGCGCATCACGACCAGCACGAAGACCTGTTGCCCGGGGGGTGTCTTTCACCTATCCCATCGACAGGAGTCGTCATGACCCGCGCCACTCGTTTTTCCCTGCTTTCCGCCGCCGTCGCCCTGTGCGCGGCCGCCCTGCCGGCGTCCTCGGCCTTCGCCCACGGCACCTTCGTCAATCCGCAAAGCCGGATCTACAAGTGCTACCTGGGCAATAAAGAGAATCCCGCCGATCCGGCCTGCCGCGCTGCCTGGGCGGTCGCCGGTTCGCAGCTGTTCTACGACTGGAACGGCATCAATCAGGCTAATGCCAACAGCAATCACCGCGCCGTGGTGCCCGACGGCAAGCAGTGCAGCGGCAACAACCCGACCTTCCGCGGCCTGGACGTGATCCGCAGCGACTGGCAGACCAGCAACGTGCGCTCGGGCGCGAGCTACACCTTCACCTTCTACGCGACCGCGCCGCACGCGACCAAGGATTGGACCTTCTTCGTCACCCCGCAGGGCTGGAACCCGAACACGCCGCTGCGCTGGAACGACCTGCAGCAGTTCTGCAAGACCGGCCCGGTGCCGCTGTCGAGCGGCAACAACTACCACATCACCTGCACCCTGCCGGCGCGCACCGGCCGCCACGTGATCTACAACACCTGGCAGCGCTCGGACTCGACCGAAGCGTTCTACACCTGCATGGACGTCAACTTCACCAACTCGGTCGCCGACGCGAACTCGCCGTGGCGCGAGTCGGGCAACGTCAACGTCGTCAACGACTACCCGGTCGGCACCGCGGTGACCCTGCGCGTGTTCAACCCCGACGGCAGCGATGCGGAGAAGATCGAAACCGTGCTGCGCGAGGGCGAAACCTCGATCGTCGCCTGGCCGCGCCGGGTCGCCGAACAAGTCAACGCGCGCGCCAGGTTCGCCCGCATCGGCGAGCAGCGCGGCGGCCAGGTGCAGGCGAAGGACGGCCCGGGCAACCGCGTGTTCCTCAGCGGCAACCGCTCCTACGCCTTCGACGTGCGCCTGCCGGCATCGGCCAAGCCGTTCGCCGACGAACACGCGCATCACGATCACTGAGATCGCGCGAACGCTCGGCTCGCCAACGCGTCGGCTCCGGCCGGCGCGTTGGCGTCGGCGCGCGCGCACTCGCCGCTCGCATCCGCATCGGTCCGGCCGGATCCGATCAAAACCGCAGCTCCAGGCTCCGGCCAAGCCCGAACCTCGACCATGCGACACTGCGCCATCGCCCCCAGCGCCCGATCCGCATGCCTGAGCTGAGCCTCGAACACGCCGCCGCCGCGCTCGCCCGCGGCGGCGTCATCGTCTATCCGACCGAAGCGGTGTGGGGGATCGGCTGCGATCCCTACGATCGCGAGGCCGTGGCGCGCCTGCTGGCGATCAAGCAACGGCCGATGGACAAGGGCGTGATCCTGATCGCCGCGTCGGTCGAGCAGTTCGACGGCCTGATCGACTGGGCGGCCTTGCCGGCCGAGCGCGCCGACGCCGTGCATGCGAGCTGGCCCGGGCCGAACACCTGGGCGGTGCCCGCCACCGACGCGGTCCCCGCCTGGATCCGCGGCAGTCACGACAGCGTCGCCGTGCGCGTCACCGCGCATCCGCAGGCGAGCGCGCTGTGCCTGGCGCTCGGCCGTCCCCTCGTCTCCACCAGCGCCAACCTCGCCGGCCAGCCGCCGGCGTTTCAGCGCGATCAACTCGACCGCGCCCTGCTCGCGCTCGCCGACGGCGTGTGCGTCGGCGAAACCGGCGGGCTGTCGGCGCCGACCCCGATCCGCGTCGCCCTGACCGGCGAGGTGCTGCGGGGCTGACCGGGTTCCGACGCGGCCGGGGCTATGCTCGTGCGATCCCGCCCCTTGGTCCGGAGGTCCCGCCATGAACCCTGCCACCAGCCCGTTCCCCGCCTGGGCGCTGTGGGCGCTGTTGTCGGCCGTGTTCGCGGCCATGACCGCGGTGCTGGCCAAGGTCGGCGTGCAGGGCGTGAGCGCCGACTACGCCACGCTGGTGCGCACCGTGGTCATCGTGATCGCCCTGGCGCTGCTGGTACCGCTGAGCGGGCAATGGGTCGATCCGCGCACGTTGCCGTCGCGTTCGCTGCTGTTCCTGGTCCTGTCCGGGCTGGCCACCGGCGCCTCGTGGCTGTGCTACTACCGCGCGCTGAAACTCGGCGACGTGGCCCAGGTGGTGCCGGTGGACAAGCTCAGCGTGGTCCTGGCGGCGGTGTTCGCGGTGACCTTCCTGGGCGAGCGCCCCAGCGCACGCGAGTGGCTGGGGCTGCTGATGGTCGGCAGCGGCGTGCTGGTGCTGGTCTGGCGGCGCTGAACCGGTCCCCGCCGAACGCCCCGGACCCGATTCGACTTCCCCGTAACGCAGGCGAGGCGCAAGATGCGTGCATGAACGCCACCCACGCCCGCCGTCGAAGCCTGGTCCTGGCCGCCCTGCTGTCCGCCGGCGCATCGCTGGGGACGGCGCAGGCCGCCGAGGTGCTCATCTACCGCTGCACCGACGACCGCGGCCAGCTCAGCCTGCGCGACACGCCCTGCGCCCAGGGCCAGCGTCAGCAGACCCTGAGCATGGCCCGCCCGGTCGATCCGCCGCCGCGCGCGATCGAAGCCTCGGCCGCGCCGCCCCCGCGTCCGGCGATCGACCCCAGGCCGCGCGTGCTGGTGGTGCGCAACCCGCAACCGATGTTCGACTGCGTGCGGCCGGACGGCAGCAGCTACACCAGCAGCAACGGCGACGGCAATCCGCGCATGGTGCCGATCGTCGACCTCGGCTACGGCGTGCCGGTCTACAACGGCAACCACACCTCGCTCGGCGGCCGCATCGGTGCGCCGCGGCCGCGCCTGGGCGACCCGTCCGCCGTCCTCAATTCCACCAGCAGCCGCTCGATGGGCATCGGCTCGGCCGGCATCGCGGTCGCCGCCAACGGCCGCCACGGCAATGTCAGCTATGCGACCACCGCCTATTCGGGCGGGTATTATTCCGGCGGCTACAACTACGGCTCCGGCGTGTACTACGGCAGCCAGTTGATCCGCGACGAATGCGAGCAACTGCCCCAGGAAGAAGTGTGTTCGCGCCTGCGCGACAACCGCTACCAGGGCGATCGCCGCTACAACAGCGCGCTGCAGAGCGAGCGCGAACAGATCACCCGGGAACAGCGCATCATCGATGCGCGAATGAACGCCGATTGCGGAGCTTACTGATGCGTGTGTGGTGGTTGTCGGTTCTGTTGCTGGCCAGCGCCGGCACGCACGCGCAAGGCGGCAAGGTGGTGATCTACCGCTGCACCGATGCACTGGGCCAATTGACGGTGCAGAACAACACCCCGTGCCCGAAAGGCCAACAGCAGGAAAAACGCGTGCTCGAAGGCGTGTCGACCTCGTCGGCGCCACCGACCTTCATCAATTCGCCGGTGGCGCCGTACGCGCCGGCCAACGCGCCGCCGCCGCATCCACCGGTGTCCTCGCAATTGCCGTCGGTGAAGACGCCCGCGCCGGTCAGGCAGGCCCCGCCGGTGCCGGCCGGCCCGCCGATCGCCGACGCCGACCGGCTGCCGCCGCCGGTGCTGTTCGAATGCCGCACCTACGACAACGGCCGCTACCTCAACGACGACGGCAACCCGCCGCAGCGTTGCGCGCAGCTGCAGACCACCGGCCTGGGCGGCGCTACCAGCCCCGGGGTCGGCGTCGCCTGCCAGATGGTCACCGACCAATGCCAGCGCCTGCCCGACGAGGCCCTGTGCGAAAACTGGAAGCAGCGCCTGCGCGAAGCGCAATCGGCGCTGCGTTTCGGCCGCAGCGACAGCCAGGACGCGTCGGCGGCCGAGGTCGCAAGAATCCAGCGGATCGTCACCGAGAGCACCTGCGGCAAACAATAGGCCGCTGCGTGGGGGCAGCCGCGTCACGGCGGGCGCCGCGTCGTCGTCTGTCGGTTTCGCCGCCGCCATTGCGCCTCCCGCTCAAGCGCCGGCGTAGTCCTGCATCGCCCTCGGATACGCTGCGGCGTCCGACCCGCACCGCGGTACGGTTCACACGCAGGCTCTACCTCATCGAACCCGCCGTCGGCGCATTCGGCTTCATCGCGACACTGTCGGTATCGGCCACGCCGTCGGGCCGTTCGTGTTCGCGCGCGAGGAAGTTCGCTATCGCGCTGCCGGGTGTTCGCGCGCTGTCGGCCGACGCCGCCAACCAAGCTCAGCGCGGCCGCGGCGCGGCGCCGTAATCCTCGACCGAAATACCGAAATACGAACGCTGGCCGCGCAACTCGATGCGCTTGCTGTCGCGCAAGGCGCCGAAGGTGGCGGGCGCGATCGTGCATAGACGACGGCGCAGCAGGAAACCGTCGCCGGGCAGCACGGCCGAGGTGCGGCAACCGCGGAAACTCGATTCGCGCACACGCACCGCTTCGATCTGGGTCGCCGGCTGCGGGCCGGCCAGGTGGTGCAGCAGGATCGGCAACGCGAATGGCGGCGTCCTCAAAACCCGTAACGCTGAAACCCGCCGTCCACCGCGATGCATTCGCCAGTGATGTAGCCCGCCGCCGGCAGGCACAAGAAGGCGACCGCCGCGGCGACTTCCTCGGGTTCGCCGATGCGGCCGGCCGGCGTGCGCAGCAGCACTTCGTCGAGGTAATCCGGGTCGGCCAGTTTGTCGGAGGTGCGGCGGGTGCGGATGTACCACGGCGCGACCGCGTTGACGCGCACGCCGTCCTCGGCCCATTCCACCGCGAGGTTGCGGGTCATCTGGTGCATCGCCGCCTTGCTCATGCCGTAGGGCGAGCCGGTGCGCACGTGCAGGTTGCCCGACACGCTGCCGACGTTGACGATGCTCGACGCGGCATGCCGGGTCAGCAGCGCATGCGCGTAACGCGACAGTTCGAACGCCGAGAACACGTTGATCTCGAAGATCTGCCGCCACTCGTCCTCGGTGTAGTCGTTGGTCGGCTTGCTCAGGTTGCCGCCGGCGTTGTTGACCAGGATGTGCAGGCCTTCGCCGAAGTCCTCGACCCAGTCCAGCAGTTCGCGCCGCTGTTCGTCGTCGGCGACGTCGGCGACGAAGCCGTGGATGTCGCGGTCGGGGAAGTCTTCGAGCAGTTCGGCGCGCGCCGATTCCAGCGCGGTCGCGTCGCGCGCGGCCAGCAGCACGTCGGCGCCGAAGCCGAGCAGTTCGCGCGCGATCGCGCGGCCGATGCCGGCGCTGCCGCCGGTGACCAAGGCGAGCTGTCCGTCCAGTCGCCAGCGCTTGGGGTCCATGGCTTGTCTCCGGGTGTGCGGTGGATCGCCGCGCTGCGCGCGCGACCGGCGTAGCATAACGGCCGGACCGACCGAGGATGCCGCGATGAAACCACGCCGTATCGTATCGACCTTCGCCTGCGCCGCGCTGGCATGCGCGCTGGGCGCTTGCTCCAAGCCCGCGCCGCCGGAGAAAGAGCGGCCGGTGGACCCGCAGGCGACGCAGATGCGCGACGCGATCCAGAAACCGATCGAGCAGGCCAAGTCGGTCGAGGGCGCGGTCGATCAGGGCGCGCAGCAGACCCGCGAGGCGATCGACGCGGCGGGCGGGTGAGCGACGGGAGCGGTTTCGCTGGGCCGCGCTGCGGCCCGGCGGCCGTCGCGGCCCGAAAACGTTTCGTTGCCTGAGTGCTTTTCGTTGTCTGAGCACTTTTGTGGGAGGGGCTTGAGCCCCGATGCTTTTCGCTCAGGTCGCCGTGACGCTTCGTCGCGATCGGAACGAAAGGCGTCGGGGCTGAAGCCCCTCCCACAAGAGCGTTGTGCCGAGGCTACTTCCGATCGCTGAAACGACAACGGGCCGCGATGCGGCCCGTTGGCTTGTGACTTGTCGCTGGCGCGGCCCTCACCCCGGCCCTCTCCCGCACGGCGGGAGAGGGAGTGGCGCTCGGCGGTTGGTCGTGCCGCGCGCGAGGCCAGGAGGCATCGCGGCGATTACAGCTCGCAGAAGCAATACGCCAGCGACTTCACCGGCACGCCACTGGTGGGCTTGATCGAGCTTTCCAGGAAGCGCAGGTCCGAGGCAGTCTGCGGCAACGCCTTGGCCAGCAGGCCGCGGGCGAGGTCGGAACGGCCCAGCAGCGCGCTGCCGGCCTGGCTCTGGGCGATGCTGGCGAAGAAGCGCTCGAACGGGCTCGGCATCTTCTCCACGTAACGCACGCGGTACTCGCCGTCCTTGCCGAGCTTGGCGCGCGCGGCGACATCGGTGATCGCGTCGGGCAGGCCGCCCAGCGCGTCGACCAGACCGCGTTCCTTGGCCTGCGCGCCGCTCCACACGCGACCGCGCGCGATCGCGTCGATCTCGGCCACCGGCTTCTTGCGCGCGCTGGCGACGCGGCCGGTGAAATCGGCATAGCCCTTGTTGATCACGGTCTGGATGACCTGGCCGACTTCCGGCGCCAGCGGCCGGGTGATGTCGAAGGAACCGGCGAAACGGGTGGTGCCCACGCCGTCGGTATGCACGCCGATCTTTTCCAGCGCGCGCGGCACGGTCGGGATCATGCCGAAGATGCCGATCGAACCGGTGATGGTCGAGGCGTCGGCGTAGATCTTGTCGGCGTTCATCGAGATCCAGTAACCGCCCGAGGCGGCCAGATCGCCCATCGACACCACCACCGGCTTGCCGGCGGCCTTCAGGGCGACGATCTCGCGACGGATCTGCTCGGAGGCGAACACTTCGCCGCCGGGCGAATCCACCCGCAGCACCACCGCCTTGACGTGCTCGTCGTCGCGCGCGTCGCGCAGCAGCGCCGCGGTACTCACGCCGCCGACCGAACCGGGCGGCTGTTCGCCGCCGGCGATCTCGCCTTCGGCCACCACGATCGCGACCTGCGGGCGCTGATCGGCCGGATTGACCAGGCGGTCCATGCCGGCGACGTAGGCGTCGAACGAAATCTGGCGGAACCCGCCCTCGGCGTCCGCGTCGGCGGCGCCGCGCTTGGTCAGCAGGGTGTCGACTTCTTCGCGGGTCTTGAGGCCGTCGATCAGCTTGAGCTGCAACGCGTACTTGCCCAGGTCGCCCTGGACCGCGTCCAGGCGCTGCGGCAGTTCGTCGATCGCGGCGGTCAGGTCGGCGGCCTTGAGCTTGCGCGCCTTGGCCACGTCGTCGAGGTAGCGCGACCATAGGTCGTTCATCCAGAACAGGTCGGCGGTCTTGGACTCTTCCGACGCGGCGTCGAGGATGTACGGCTCGGCCGCCGACTTGAACTCGCCGACGCGGAACAGGTGTACGTCCACGCCGAGCTTGTCCTGCAGACCCTCACGATAGTACTGGCGGTAGCGGCCTAACCCTTCGAGCATCAACCCGCCCATTGGGTCGAGGAAGATTTCGCTGGACTGCGAGGCGACCAGGTACTGCTTCTGATCCATGGTCTCGGCGAAGGTGATGACTTCCTTCTTGCTCGCGCGCACCCGCGCCACCGCAGCGGCGACTTCGCGCAGCGAGGCCATGCCGGCCGCCTGCAGCTTGTCCAGGCGCAGCACGACGCGTTCGATGCGCTTGTCGTCCTTGGCCGCGTCCAGCGCGCGGATCACGTCGCGCAGCTGCACTTCCGGGTTCTTGTCGCCGAACGCGCGGCTGAGGGCGCGCGAGGCCGGGTCGGAGCTGTACTGCTCGACCAGGTTGCCTTCCGGCGCGATCACCAGGGTGGTGCGCTCCTGCAACGGCTTGGCGCCGCCGCCGCTGAACACCAGCGCGGCGAGGAAGAACAGCAGGAAGCCGAAGAACAGCAGGTTGAAGATCAACCGGCGGGTGAAGTTCATCGTGTCCCAGACGCCGACGAAGAATCGCATCAACGGCCCGCGACTTGGGGTGGTTTGGTTCATTGCACAGACTCCATGTGTACCGGGTCAGACTAACCCGGCACGGGTTGCGGTTTCACCCGCCATTCGTACTGTGAAGGCCGGGAATTGGGAATCGGGAATTGGGAATCGGAAGATCAAGGGCTAGGTCCCGGCTTTTCCGATTCCCGATTCCCGACTCCCGACCTCACGTACAGCCGGTTTCGCGCGGATCGACCTCGTGCGGCGACTCGGCCGCCATCCGCGCGGCCAGCCGCCCGGGCTCGCTGGAACGCAGGAAACGCAGGCCCAGCAACACCGAAGCCACGGTCAGGCCGGCGATCAGGCCGATCCACATGCCCTTGGGACCCCAGCCCAGGCCCAGGCCGAGCCCGGCGCCGACCGGCATGCCCACGCCCCAATACGCCAGCGCGGCCAGGATCATCGGCATGCGGGTGTCCTTGAGGCCGCGCAGGGCGCCGGCCGACAGCACCTGAATGCCGTCGGGGAACTGGAACATCGCCGAATACAGCAGCAGCGACGCGGCCAGGGTCGCGACCGCGGCGTCGGCGGTGTAGAAACTCACCAGCAGTTCGTTCGCGCTGAGCAGCAGAATGCCCGAGCACAGCTGGGTGGCGATCACGATCGCGTAGCCGGCGTAACCGGCCCGGCGCACGCCGAGGTAGTCGCGCCGGCCCATCGCATGGCCGACCCGCACCGTGGTCGCTTCGGCCAGGCCCATCGGCACCATGAAGCACAGCGCCGACAGGTTGATCGCGATCTGGTGCGCCGACGCCGGCACCTCGCCCAGGCGGCCGATCAGCAGCGCGGTGACGATGAACAGACTGCCTTCCATCAGCACGGTCACGCCGATCGGCAGGCCGGTCGCGAGCAGGCCGCGGATGGTCGGCCAATGCGGCTTGTCGAAGCGCTCGAACAGGCGCAGGTCGGCGAAGCGCCTGGCGCGGCTGAGGACCACGAAGAAACCGATCGCCTGCACCCACAGCATCGCCGCCGAGGCGATGCCCAGGCCGCCGGCGCCCATTTCCGGCAGGCCGAACTTGCCGAAGGTCAGCACATAGCCCAGCGGCGCCAGGATCAGCAGGCCGCCGGCGCTGAGCAGCATCGTCGGCAAGGTCCAGTGCAGGCCCTCGCTGAGATAGCGCATGCAGAAGAACAGGGTCAGCGCCGGCACGCCCCAGCGGATGCCGTGCAGGAAATCGCGCGCGCCGGGGATGATGCTCGGGGCGATGCCCATCGCGCCGAGCGCATACGGGATCAGGGTCAGGAACGCGAACAGGAACACGCTCAGCAACACCGCCATCCACAGCGCCTGGCGGAACAGCGCGCCGATTTCGCCGCGGCGGCCGGCGCCTTCGAGCTGCGACACCGACGGCGGCACCGACAGCAAGGTCCCGATCGGCACCATCATCGGCAGCCACCACAGCGCGGTGCCGATGGTCACCGAAGCCAGCGTGGTGGTGCTGTGGTGACCGGCGAGGGTGTTGTCGACGAAGCCGATCAGGCCGGTGGAGACGTGGCCGGCCACCAGGGGCGCGGCAAGAATCAAGGTGGTGCGGATCTCGCCCGCCAGGCCGGAACGGGCGGCGGGGCGGGAATCGGTGGGGGATGACGCAGACATGGGAGAGGACCAACAGCACGACTACGGCCGCGCATCCGGTCTAGGGCGCTGGCGCCGGGTCGCGGCGGACGGCTATCTTACCCGCTCGAAAGTGAAGGCCGGGGAGCCTCTTTTCTCGATTCCCAATGAGCGCAACCACTTCTTCAGGCGCCAGCCATGCTGGCGAGCACGGGCACGATCGCGAGCAAGGCCACGAACCCGGCGACGGCCACGGCCATCCCAGCCACTGCGAAAACTGCGCCGCGCCGCTGCAGGGCCACTATTGCCACGTCTGCGGCCAGTCGATCGTCAACCCGATCCGCCACGCGGGCCATGCGCTGGAGGAAGTGTTCGAATCGTTCTGGCACCTCGACGGCCGCATCTTCCGGACTTTGCGCGATCTGCTGTCTCCGGGCCGGGTCGCCAAGAATTACATCGCCGGCCATCGCGTGCGCTACGTCGCGCCGCTGCGGCTGTTCGTGATCGTCTCGGTGCTGACCTTCTTCGTCGCCCAGTTCACCGTGCATTTCGACGAAACCAAGCCCGGCTTCGAGGTCGTCGACCTGCAAGGCACCACGGTGCGCATGGGCAACCGGCAGAAGCAGATCAAGAAAGCCAATTCGGTCGCCGAAGTCGAGTCGCTGCGCCTGCAGACCATCAAGGAACTGGAAGCCGCGCGCGCGGCGATACCGGCTACCGCGCGCGGCGCCATCGACAAGTCGATCCAGGGCGTGCAGCGCCAGGCCGACCTGCGCATCGAGACCTTGCGCGGCGAGCAAAGCCTCGACGAGGCCGACATCGCTCAGGGCAAGGCCGAAGGCGCGCGCGAGGCCGCCGACGCGATCGTTCCGCCCAATGGCATCGCCGCGGCCAAGACCCTGGCCGAGGTCGAGCAACGCCGCGACGCGCTGATCGCGCCGCTCAAGGCCCGACTGGCGACCGAAGCGGCCGGTTCGAAAGCACGCGACAAGACCCATCGCGAAATCGCCCAGGCCAATGCCGACGCCGGCTGCCGCATCGCCGCGTTGCAGGTCGAGCACGCCACCGTCAGCCAGGGCGCGCCGCCGCGTCCGCTCGACGCGCAGCGTTACGGCGAAACCGATTGCGACGACGACAGCCCGCTGTCGTTCAACGGCCGGGCCTGGGACGCCAAGACCAACCCGCTGACGGTGAGCTGGTGGCCGCAGTTCGCCAACGACTGGCTCAACCGCCAGGTCGGCCGCGGCGAGATCAACTTCAGGCGCGCCAGCAAGGAACCGTGGCTGTACATCCACTCGCTGATCGCCGCGGTGCCCTCGGCGCTGTTCCTGATGGTGCCGATCTTCGCGCTGCTGCTGAAGCTGACCTACCTGGGTTCGGGCCGCGGCTATCTCGAACATCTGGCGGTGGCGTTGTACAGCCATGTCTACCTGTGCCTGTCGATCCTGGCGATGTTCATCCTGGTGCTGCTCGGCAACGCGATCTCGCCGCACTGGAGCGGCTTCGCCTGGCTCAGCGGGCTCGGCATCAGCGCGTTGTGGGTGTGGATGCCGATCTATCTGCTGCTGATGGAAAAACGCGTGTACGGCAACGGCTGGCTGCTGACCCTGGTGCGCTATACCGTGATCGGCACGCTGTACTTCGTCCTGTTGAGCTTCGCCGTGATCGCGCTGGCGTTCGCCGCGCTGGTGCGGATGTGAGTGCGCCGCGCGTGGGTGATGTGGGCGATGCGTCGGCGACGTTGGCGGGCCTGATCTACGAGGTCAACCTGGACCTCGACGCCGCCATCGCCGACGAGTACCTGGCCTGGCTGCGCGAGCACATCGCACAGATCTGCGCCCTGCCCGGCTTTCTCGGCGCGACGCTGCACGCCGTATCCGACCCGGTCGCCGAACCCGGGCGCAGCGCGTTGTGCGTGCAGTACCGGGTACGCGACCAGAGCGCGCTGGACGACTACCTGCGCGACCACGCGCCGCGGCTGCGCGCCGAGGGCGTGGCGCGTTTCGGCGGGAAATTCAGCGCTTCGCGGCGTGTCCTGCAGCCTCTCGCGAACTGACCGCAGCTCCCTGGAGCGGCGCGAGCCGCGACCGCGACACTGCGCTTGCGGCGAAACCTCGTCTTAGTCGAAATGTCGCGGTCGCGGCTTGCGCCGCTCCTACAGGGGCTTCGGCGACTGCGCCAAGCATCGGCACAACGTTCTTCATGCGCATACCCAAGCCATCGCGGAAGTCCGGAAACTACCTGAAGCCTGAAAACTTTTGTGGGAGGGGCTTCAGCCCCGACGCTTTTCTTTCAGCTTGCGATGAACCTCAAACAGATTTTTCGATCTCATCTGATAGAAAAGCGTCGGGGCTGAAGCCCCTCCCACAACAGCCGCAACCTCGGTATTCGGCGGATGTTTTGTTGCCGTTGCCGTCACCGTCACCGTCACCGTCGCGATGCTGGACTGAGCTGAGCTAGCCAAATCAATCAAACCGATCCCGACTCCCGCATCACCCACTAGAACAACTGCAAAAATTCTTCCGGATCGGCCTGAATGTCGCGCAGCGATCGCTTCAGCAGGTCAGAAAAATCCACCGCGACATAAGCGATTTCATCGGGATCATGCACATAAGCGATGATCTGCCCGACACGCCCGCCCGGCGCCGGCGCGTAGTCCTGGATCAGCAGCAAGCTCGCGCCGCCGAAGCCCGCGAACGGCAGCCAGCCGTCGTGGAACCAGCCGGCCTGGATACGCGGATCGCGCGGCTGCGGATCGGCATAGCCCGCGTAGCGCGTCGCGCGTTGGCGCATGCCGTCGCGGGCGGCGAGCGCGGCCTTGAGCGGTAGGAATTCGTAACTGGTCAGGAAGCCCGGCCGAACGAACAACGACACCTCGTCGGCCGATCCGTCGCTGCTGCGCCACGCCGCGCGCAAGCCCGGATCGAGCGCGAAACCGAGCGTGCGCTCGGCCGCCGCGAGCGCGGATTCGCTCGCGCCGGCCTGGGTCGACCACGACACGTCGTGCTCGTCGTAGACCGCTTCGAGTTGAGCGAGGTAGCGGGCGAAATCCATGTAGTCGCTTTTGTCGGGTTCGTGCCCGCTGATTGGTTTCAGCAGGTCCAGTGCAGCGAGTTCAGTGCAGCAACGCATCGTGCAACCACGCGCCGCGTTGCGCCGCCGGCACCCCGAGCAGACCGCTGCGCAGACGTTCGCGATCCTGCGGCGCGGTGCGTTGCACCAGCACCGCCAGATCCTTGCGTTGCGCCGGGGTCAACCCGCGCAGCGCGCTCAACATCGCGGCGTGCTGGGCCTGCGGCAATTGCGCCAGCAACGGTTGCAAGGCGGGGTAGTCGGCGCCGAGCGCGGGGCCGAGCAGCCAGCCGCGGCGCTCGCTGCGATCGAGCGCTTCGAACTGCTCGCGCAAGGCCCGTTGCTGGTCCGGCGGCAAGGCGGCGTAGCGCGCGGCCGCGGCCTGCAGCTGTGCGCGTTCGTCCGCGCTCAGCGCCTGCCAGGCCTGGTAGCGTTCGCGGCGCTCGCCGCGCTGGGCGTCGCTGAGTTCGCCCCATTGCGCGGCGCGCCGGCCGAAGTCGCGGCGCTGGTCTTCGTTCCAGCCGTCCCAGCGCTGGCCGTTGTCGCGCAGGCGGGCCTGGGCGTCGGCCGGCAGGTGCGGCAAGGCTTGGTCCAGTTCCGGTGGCAACGCGCTTGCCGGCCACAACACCGACGCCAGAACCAACGCGGTCGCGGCCAGCGTCATGCGGCACGATCGGGCACGCGAGGAAGGCGATGCATGACGCGGCATCATTCACCCTCCGAGGCATCGGTTTCGGACGATCGGGTTTCGCTGCCGGGCGCGGCCGGCGCGTCGGGCACGACTGGGGTCTCCAGCGGCACCGCGGCGACGGCCGTGATCGTGCCGGCGTCGCGCGCGGCCAGCCAACTGTGGAAATCCACGTCGGCCGCAGCGGCTTCGGCCTCCGGGTCGGCGAGCAGGGCGAAGTCGCGGTGGGCGATCAGCCCGGCCTCGCGGCCGTAGCGTTCGGCCGGCGCGGCCGCTTCGGGCAGTGCGCTGACCTGGACGCCGTCGGGCGCCCCGAGCCAGCCGCCGGCCAGACCGCCGCCGGGCCAGAACGTCGCCGCGAACGCCAGCGCGCACAACGCCAGCAAGGTCCACAGCAACGGCATCAGCCAGCGCGGACGCGACGACGCCGGCCGGTTCGCGCGTCCCGGCGCGGCCGCGGGCGCGGCGCTCACCGGGCCGCCGCTGAGCGCCACCTCGCGCGCCTGGGCCAGCCGCTGCAGGCGTTCGGGCGGCAGGGTCTTGATCCGGCGGTGGACCTGTTCGCGCAATTGCTGCCAGGCGTGCGGATCGGCGCGGCCGTCGGCATGCCGCGGCAGGGCGCGCTGCAAGGCCAGCCGGTAGGTCGCCGGGGCGACGCCGAGCACGGCCGCGGCCTCGCCCTCGCTGAGCCCGGCGGCCAGCCGCAGCAACAGCGCCGCGCGCGGTCCGCTGCCCAGTTCGGCCAGTCGGTCGGTGGCCTCGACCGCGATCGCGACCGGGGTGCGATGGGCCAGGCCGGGCTGGGTCAGCAGCAGCGACCAGAACCGGCTCGGCCAGTCGCTGAGCGCGGCGTCGGCGGCGACCGCGCGGAACGCGCCCATCGCCTTGGCCAGCGCGGCGTCGCCGGCGGCGGCATCGCCGGCCTGCAATTCGGCCAGCACCGCGCCGCGTCGTTCGACGCCTCGCAGGAACGCGGACAGCGCCGCCGGAGCGGTCGAACGCAGTGCGGAAGGGCCCGTAGCGGGGGTCGTGGAACTCATCGGGACGGCTTCACCATACGGTGCATCATAGCGATGCGGGCGGCGCACAAAACCGCTTGACAAACCGCGCAGAGGCCTTTGCACGAAGCGGGACGCGGCTTGCAGCCAAATCCGGTTGTGCACAGCAGTAACGGAACCGTCATCCGCCTCGATTTCGACCCCCGCCAAGCCCGCATTACAACGATGTTTCACGGGCAAAGCCTTGATACGCAAGGGATTGGCGCGGTTGGCGATTTTTTCACCAACCTAACCCGAGGGCTTATTTCAACGCACTCGCGCACCGCTGCGGACACGCCGTGCACAGATTTATCCACAGGCGGTGTGGATAAGGAGATTTTCCCTTCGAACTCGGCCACTTGCGTGATTATTGTCACTCAACCCACAGCAATGGCCTGCAACTGCCACGTCTGCCGCCGTTCGCTCCGGCTCGCTAGACTGAGGCCATGCCCGAGGCCCTGTTTACACCGCCGTCGACCGTCTGGCGGGTCGCGTTGCCGCTGCCGTTGCCGCGGCTGTTCGACTACCTGCCGCCCGTCGAACCGACCGCCGCGAGCGACCCGGTCGGCTGCCGGGTGCGGGTGCCGTTCGGGCGGCGCGAACTGATCGGGGTGGTCGCGCAAGTCGGGCCGCCCGAGGAAGGCACCGACCCGGCCGCGCTCAAGGCCGTCGCCGCCCGGCTCGACCCCGAGCCGCTGCTGCACGGCGAACTGCTCGACTCGCTGCGCTGGCTGGCCCGCTACACCCACGCCCCGCTCGGCGAAGTCCTCGCCACCGCCCTGCCCGGCCCGCTGCGCCACGGCGAGGCGCTGGCCGATACCCATGCCTGGGCCTGGCATCTCACCGAGGCCGGCGCCACCGCCCGCGAGCGCCTGCGCGCCGGCAAGCCACGCCGGCTCAGCGACCTGCTGGCCGAACACGGCACGCTCGACGAGGACCGCCTGGACGACCTGCTCGAGGACTGGCGCAGCGCCGCGCGCGCCCTGGCCAAGCGCGAGCATGCGCAGCGGATCGCGGTGCCGGCCGCGCAGCGCGCGCCGACGCCGCAGCCCGGCCCGGCGCTCAACGACGAACAGCAGGCAGCGACCGATTCGATCCTGGCCGCGCGCGGCCGCTTCGCCGCGTTCCTGCTCGACGGGGTCACCGGCAGCGGCAAGACCGAGGTCTACCTGCACGCGATCGCCGACTGCCTGGCGCGCGGCAAGCAGGCGCTGATCCTGGTGCCCGAGATCGGCCTGACCCCGCAGACCCTCGCCCGCTTCCGCGCCCGCCTCGGCGTGCCGGTGCATGCGCTGCACTCGGGCCTGAGCGACGGCGAACGCGCGCGCACCTGGGCCGCCTTCGCGCGAGGCCAGGCGCGGGTCGCGGTCGGCACCCGCTCGGCGGTGTTCCTGCCGCTGCGCGAGCCGGGCCTGATCGTGATCGACGAAGAACACGACGGCAGCTTCAAGCAGCTCGACGGCATCCGTTACCACGCCCGCGACTTCGCCCTGGTCCGGGCCAAGGCGCTGGACGTGCCGGTGCTGCTCGGCAGCGCCACGCCGTCGCTGGAATCGCTGCGCAACGCCCAGGTCGGACGCTACGGCCATCTGCACCTCAAGCGCCGCGCCGGCCAGGCGCAGCCGCCGCGGGTGCGCGTGCTCGACGTGCGCAAGCGCCCGCTCGAAGCCGGCCTGTCGCCGGAGCTGATCGAACGCATCGGCGGCGAGCTGCGCGCCGGCGGCCAGGTGCTGGTGTTCAAGAACCGGCGCGGCTACGCCCCGGTGCTGCTGTGCCACGACTGCGGCTGGACCGCGCACTGCCCGCGTTGCTCCACCCCGCTCAAGGGCACGCCGATGACCGTGCATGGCGGCGGCCGGCGTCTGCAATGCCATCACTGCGGCACCCGCCGGCCGGCGCCGGACGCGTGTCCGGACTGCGGCGGGCTCGCCCTGCAATCGCAGGGCGCGGGCACCGAGCGGATCGAGGAATCGCTGGCCGCGCGGTTCCCGGAGTTTCCGGTCATGCGCATCGATCGCGGCAGCACGCAAAAACGCGATGCGCTGGAACAGATGCTGGGCGAATTCGGCACCACGCCGGGCATCCTGGTCGGCACCCAGATGCTCGCCAAGGGCCACGACCTGCCGAACCTGACCCTGGTCGCGGTGGTCGGCATCGACGAAGGCCTGTTCAGCGCCGACTTCCGCGCGCCGGAAAAACTCGCCCAGTTGCTGATCCAGGTCGCCGGCCGCGCCGGCCGCGCCGACAAACCCGGCGAGGTGATGCTGCAGACCCATCATCCCGACCACGAACTGCTGCACACGCTGCTGTCCGGCGGCTATCCGGCCTTCGCCGAAGTCGAGCTGGCGCAGCGCGAAGCCGCCGGCTTCCCGCCGTTCGCGCACATGGCGCTGCTCCGCGCCGAAGCGCAGCAGGTCGAAGCGGCGAACGCGTTCCTGGCGATGGCGCGGCGCGAGTTCGAACGCGTCGCCGGCCCACGCGCACACAACCCCGCCGATCCGGGCGCGCAGTTGGAAGTCAACGGACCGGTGCCCGCGCCGATGCCGCGTCGCGCCGGTTACCTTCGCGCGCAGCTGATCCTGTCCGCGCCCGACCGCCGCCCGCTGCACGCCGCACTCGACGCCGCGTTGCCGGCGATCCATGCCGCGCCGCAAGCGCGCAAGGTGCGCTGGTCGCTGGATGTCGATCCGGCCGATCTGTACTGATCACAGGCTCCATTGCGGCGATCTACGCAGCGCGCAAACGCGTGCGACGCGCCCGTGCCTGATGTCCCGTTACTCCCTGTAGGAGCGGCGCAAGCCGCGACCGCGACATCGCGCAAACGACGCAAGCGTGATGTCGCGGCTTGCGCCGCTCCTGCAGGGGGTTGCAGGCGAGAGCTTCGGCCATTGCCAAAAGGACATCGAATTTCCGCGCGCAGCGATCGCATGCGCGCCGCGCTCACCGCAGCCCGATCTTCAACGAATACTTCACCACCGCGCCGCGGCGCGCACTGGCGCGCGGCTGGTACATCTGGATGCGATACAAACCATCGGCCGGCAGCCGCGCACTGCGCGTGTCGCTGCCTTCCAGCGGCAAGGCGAGCTGTTGCGGATCGGGCAGTACGTAATCGGCCGGCGGAAACACGTTGAGGTCGGCGTTGCGGCTGCCGCTCACCGTCACGCTCAACACCTGGCCGGCCTTGGCGGTGAGCAGATACTCGACGGTGTCGTAGCCTTTAAACGAGCCTTTGAGCGTGGTCGCGCTGTGTCCCTTGGCGAAATGCACCGGCACCTGACTGACCTTGTCGGCGGCCGAAGCGACGGGCGAGGACATCAGCAAGGACAGTGCGAGCAAAGCGGCCGAAGCGGGGCGAGCGATCATGTGCAAGTTCCATGGGGATTGGCGACGACCTTAGCCCAACCCACGCTGCGCAATCGTGAACCATGCCGATGCGGCGATATGAAATTTCTTCAGTGCCGACATTCTCTACACGCATCGCACGCAAAAAACAGTACACGGCGTCAACGCGTCAACGCCGACACATCGCGCGCTACGGCCTCACCAACTAAAGTCCGCGCCCGCCGAAGCCGTGCTTTCATCGCCGAAATCCCGCCGACAGCGACACGCTGGCGCGCGAATTGACCGAACGCTGACAACCCACCGCGATCGCCGACTATCCGCCCACGTCCCCAAACCGACGCCGATGCGATACGCGCCCGCCAAGCCCGCAGTGTTCATCGCCGCGGCCGACATCTCACCGCTCATCGCGCTCATGCGATCCAGGCACCCGTCGATATCGCCGAAACGCTGATTGACGTCGCCGTCGAACGCGGATCAGGACTGCGGCTTGCCCGTAGGCTTCGCTGGCGCAGGTGTCGCGACTGCGGCCGGCTTGGATGCGGGTTGCTGCTTAGGTTGTTGCTTGACCTGCTGCTTTGGCTGCTGCTTGGCTTGTTGCTTTGGCTGCTGTTTGGCTTGTTGCTTTGGATTCTGCTTGGCTTGTTTCTGCGGCTGCGGCTGCGGCTTCGACTGTTTCTTGGGTTGCAGCGCGGCCTGTGGCTTGGACTGCGCTGTGGGAGGTTGCGCGGTTTTTTGCGCAGGCTCCGCTACCGACTTCACCGGCGAGGCCACGGGCTTGGTTACACTTTTATTCTTGTCGCGTATCCACACGCTGAGCTGATCGCGCCGAATCTCGAACAGACCCATCGCCTCGATCAGGTCGCTGAGCTTGGGATACCCGTAATTGCGCGGATCGAACGAGGCCTGGTTGCCGACCTGCTGGCCGACCGTCGCCAATCGCGACCAACCATCGTCGCCACTGGCCGAATCGGTCGCACGCCGCAGCATCTGCACCAATCGGGTATCGCCGCGCAGGTCCTTGGCGCTGCGCGGCGGCGTGGTCGCCACCTCGTCGGCCGGCGCATCCTCGCTGGCCGGTTGGCCCAGGCCTTCGACATAGGTGAATTTCGAACACGCGTTGACGAACGGCTCCGGAGTTTTCTTTTCGCCGAAGCCATAGACCTTGACCCCGTCGGTGAGCAGACGCATCACCAGCGGGGTGAAGTCGGCATCGCTGGAGACGATCGCGAAGCCGTCGAGGTTGCGTGCGTACAACAGATCCATCGCGTCGATCACCATCGCCATGTCGGACGCGTTCTTGCCCTTGCTGTAGGCGAACTGCTGGATCGGCCGGATCGCGAACTCGTGCAGCACCGCTTCCCAGCTCTTGAGGTTCGGGCTTTTCCAGTCGCCGTAGGCGCGGCGCACGTTGGCCACGCCGTAGCGCGCCACCTCGGCCAGGATCACCTCGATCTTCGCCGCCGGCGCGTTGTCGGCATCGATCAGCAGCGCGATGCGTTTTTCTTCCGAGGCCAGGCCCATGCGCGCATTCTCCCTGCCGCCGGCCCGGATGCGGGCGGGCGTTGTCGCGGCCAGCCTAGCGCAACCGCCGCCGCGGCGCGTGGCACTGAAGATAGGCCAGCTTCATGACGGCCTAACCCCGATGCGGGACAATGGCGCGGAATCCGACGACAAGACCATCTCCCATGAGCAATCAACTCGAACAACTGCGCGCGCTGTCCACCGTCGTCGCCGACACCGGCGACATCGACGCGATCGCCCGCTTCCATCCGCAGGACGCCACCACCAACCCCTCGCTGCTGCTCAAGGCCGCCGGCCTGCCGAATTACGCGCCGTTGATCGACGCGGCCCTGCGCGGCGCCCAGGGCGACGACGAGGCCGCGCGCGTGAGCGATGCCGGTCTGCGCCTGGCGGTGGCGATCGGCGGCGAAATCCTCAAGCTGATCCCCGGCCGCGTGTCGACCGAAGTCGATGCGCGCCTGAGCTTCGACACCCAGGCCAGCCTGGCCCAGGCGCACCGCATCGTCGAGCTGTACGAGCAGGCCGGGATCGGCCGCGACCGCCTGCTGATCAAGCTCGCATCGACCTGGGAAGGCATCCGCGCCGCCGAGCAGCTCGAGCGCGAAGGCATCCACTGCAATCTCACCCTGTTGTTCTCGTTCGCCCAGGCGGTGGCCTGCGCCGAAGCCGGCGTGTACCTGATCTCGCCCTTCGTCGGCCGCATCCTCGACTGGCACCTGGCCAACGGCATGGCCAAGCCGGCGACGCCGCAGGACGACCCGGGCGTGCAATCGGTCACCCGCATCTGGGAGTACTACAAGCGCAACGGCTACCAGACCGTGGTGATGGGCGCGAGCTTCCGCAACACCGGACAGGTGCTGGCGCTGGCCGGTTGCGACCGGCTGACGATCTCGCCCGAGCTGCTCGGCGAACTCGAATCCACTCAAGCCGACGTTGAACGCGCCCTGTCCGACGACGGTCAACGCACCCAACCGGGCGAATCGCTCGGCGAAGCCGCCTTCCGCTGGCAGCACAACGAAGACGCGATGGCGACCGACAAGCTCGCCGACGGCATCCGCCGCTTCGCCGCCGACCAGCGCAAGCTCGAAGAGCAACTCGCCCAGCGCCTGCGCGGCTGAGCGCGCCGCGATGAGCAGCAACGATTCGCGCAAGCACGTCGTCATCGTCGGCGGCGGTTTCGGCGGTCTGTGGACGACGCGCGCGCTGGCTTCGGCCGATGTGCGCATCACCTTGATCGATCGCCGTAACCACCATCTGTTCCAACCGCTGCTGTACCAGGTCGCCACGGCCGGCCTGTCGGCGCCGGACATCGCCGCGCCGCTGCGGCACATCCTGCGCAAACAGGCCAACGTCGAAGTGCGGCTGGGCGAAGTGATCGGCCTGGACGCGGTCGCGCGCAACGTCTCGCTCGCCGACGGCGAGGTGATCGCTTACGACTACCTGCTGCTGGCCAGCGGCGCGACCCACGCCTATTTCGGTCACGACGAATGGGCGCAGCACGCGCCGGGCCTGAAGACGCTCGACGACGCGCTGCACATCCGCCGCCGCGTGCTGACCGCGTTCGAACGCGCCGAAGCCGCGGACGACGAGGCCGAGCGCGCGGCGTGGCTGCATTTCGCCGTGGTCGGCGGCGGCCCGACCGGGGTCGAACTCGCCGGCACCCTGGCCGAGATCGCGCACAAGACCCTGCGCCGCGAATTCCGCCGCATCGATCCGTCGCAAGCGAAGGTCCGATTGATCGAAGCCGGGCCGCGCGTGCTCGCGAGCTTTCCCGAGTCGCTGTCGGAAAAAGCCCGCGTGCAATTGCAGCGGCTCGGCGTGGAAGTCGTCACCGGCACGCCGGTCGGCGCGATCGGACGCGACGGCTACAGCCTCGGCGCCGAGTTCGTGCCCGCGCGCACCGTGCTGTGGGCGGCCGGTGTCGCCGCCTCGCCGCTGGGCGCGCTGCTCGACGCGCCGCGCGACCGTGCCGGCCGGGTGCGGGTCGAACCCGACCTGACCGTGCCCGGCTATCCGGACATCTTCGTCGCCGGCGACCTGGCGAGCATCCAGCAAGCCAACGGCCAGCCGGTGCCGGGCGTCGCGCCGGGCGCCAAGCAGATGGGCAGCTACGTCGCCCGTGCGATCCGCGCGCGCCTGAGCGGCCGCACCATCGGCCCTTTCCGCTACGTCGACTACGGCAACCTCGCCACCATCGGCCGCCGCGCCGCGGTGGTCGACCTGCGCGGCTTCAAGTTCTCCGGCTTCCTGGCCTGGGCGTTCTGGCTGGCCGCGCACGTGTTCTTCCTGATCGGCTTTCGCAACCGTTTGATCGTGATGCTCAACTGGTCGTGGGCGTATTTCACCTACCAGCGGCATGCGCGGATCATTTTTGGTGGCGGCAACGAAGACGGCGGTGCCAAGGACGACAACGCCGGTTGAGCCGTGCAGGACTCACCGCAACGACGAAGGGCGCCTCGCGGCGCCCTTCGTTTTTCAGCGATTGCGAAGGCATCGCCGATCGGCCGGGCCGATCGATCAGGTATACCCGTCGAAGTAGAACGCCGTGGCCTGCACGTTCTTGGTCGCGCCGGTGTCCAGATCGGTGATGGTCACGCGCAAGGTGGCCTCGCCGTCGCCCTGGGTTTCGGTGCTGATGAGCTTCTCGCAGTAAGACTGATTGCCGCAACCGGCCGGCACCGTGTTGGTCTCCAGGTCGCGCCAGGCGTAGGAATAATTGCCCGCGCCCAGGCCGGCGACCTGGAACAGCGCCGTGGTCGGATTGGTCGCGCCGCCCGGCCGCCACACCGAGGTGCAGGTGAAGGCCTCGGGTACGTCGAGTGCATAGGTGTCGACGAAGCAGGTCACCACCGCATTGCTCATGTCGCCCGCTCGTGCCGGCTGGCTGTGCGCCAGCCCCAGAACCGAAATCAACGCGCCTACCGCCCATAGCTTGTTGGCTTGCATACACCCTCCATTGGTCTGCGTGACGCGGGCCGCGGTCGGCCCGCGCGATTCGAGAAACCGCCGGTCCCGGCGGCTTCGAGCGCGAGTCTAGACAGGCCCGCGGGGACGCGGACGCACGGCGCGCCAAGCGTATGCAGGAGTGCGATGCGGCTTCCACTTTATCTCGATGCGCAGCACGTCCTGGCTAGATTGCATCGCACGTGCAGCATGCCGGCCATCGTCGGGCGCACGCCGATCGCACCGGCCGATGACGGTCCGGACGCAGACTCAGTGCCGATCGATCCGACACAGAAAACAGCCGAACCGCGCGTTGTGCGCCATCACGCTGACCACGCCGTCGATCGCGAACAGCGACTGCAGTTCGTCCTGCGCCGCCGCGCCCTCGACCGCGCGCGCATCGCGCATCCAGCCGTCGCGGTCGTAGGCGCGCAGCGACAGATACCGGGTCGCCAGGATAGGCGGCAGTTCGTTGCGATACGTCGGCGCCTGCAGCGCGGCCTCGCGCACGAAGATCGGACCGCTGGCGCGGTACGGCCCCAGCGCATGGTGTTCGTACGGCAGCAGCAACAGCGTCTCGCCGACCGCGGCGTCGGTCAGCGACACCCGGCAGGGATAGCCGCGCGGCGAATCGGCGACGACACGGCGCATGTCGTGGGCGCGCAGGCGGTCGTCGTCGAGCGCGAACAAGGGGCGGAACGGTTCGGGCGACAGGCCGCTGATGCGATAGGCGTTCATGGGCGACTCCAGGCGAAGGCTCGATGCCACGATAGCCAGCGCTCGGCGCGCTCGATATCCGGATCTTGCCGCGGCCGCATTCGCCGATACTTCGCCGATACGCCGCCTCCGGGCCAGTCGATCGGACAAAAAAAAACGGCCCGGTGTCCCGGGCCGTTGGATCGCATCGCGTCATTCGCCGCTGGATTACGCCGCGAACAGACCGCGCATCTTCTTCAGCGCGTTGGCTTCGATCTGGCGGATGCGTTCGGCGCTGACGCCGTATTCGTCGGCCAGTTCCTGCAGGGTGATCTTGCTGTCGTCGTCGAGCCAGCGGCGCTTGATGATGTCGCGCGAACGCGCATCCAGGCCGGACAGACCTTCGCGCAGCAGACCCAGCTTGCTGTCTTCTTCGTCTTCGCGCTCGTAGGACTGCGACGGGTCTTCCTCGGCGGCGCGCAGGTAGGCGGCCGGCGACGGCGGCGCGTGATCGTCGTCCTCGTCGGACGGCGCGTCGAAGCCGATGTCGCGACCGGACAGGCGCGATTCCATCTCGAGCACTTCGCGCTCGGAGACATTGAGGTCCTTGGCGACCTGGCTCACCTCTTCGGCGTTCATCCAGCCCAGGCGCTTCTTGCTCTTGCGCAGGTTGAAGAACAGCTTGCGCTGCGCCTTGGTCGTGGCGACCTTGACGATGCGCCAGTTCTTGAGGATGAACTCGTGCATCTCGGCGCGGATCCAATGCACCGCGAACGAGACCAGACGGACGCCCTGATCGGGGTCGAAGCGCTTGACCGCCTTCATCAGGCCGATGTTGCCTTCCTGGATGAGGTCGCCGATCTGCAGGCCATAGCCGTTGTAGCCGCGGGCCACGTGGACCACGAAGCGCAGATGCGA
Organism: Lysobacter capsici; assembly: GCF_018732085.1. Lineage (NCBI taxonomy): Bacteria > Pseudomonadati > Pseudomonadota > Gammaproteobacteria > Lysobacterales > Lysobacteraceae > Lysobacter > Lysobacter capsici. Next base: position 5,622,095 of record NZ_CP076103.1, read on the forward strand.
ATGGACGAGTTCACGGGCCGCGTCGAGGTCTTCGCCTTCGCGAAAACGGCGGGCCAGGGCCTGCTCGTCCTCGGCGGTCAGCACCGGGATCTGATGCACCGCGCCGATATACGCGTCCAGCGAACCGAGCGCGCTGGGCACAGGCAGGTTGTTGGTGACGAGAGCAGCGGATTGGGCAATAGAGGTCATGGGCGTCATCTTAGCAGTCGGCATATAGGACTGCTAAAGGGGGAAAAGGTTCCGCTGTGTTGCGGGATTGGAACGCACGAACGCGATCGTGGGGTGTCTCTCGCATTCGCCAGAACGGGCCTTGGCCGAAATTCCGGTCAAAACCACGAGATCGAGTCGAAAATTCAACAACATCAACATGTTACAAAATACAGCCAGAGGGGCTTTGTGAATCTTTCGGCATCCCGGCCGAATCTGGCGTGCGTTATTCGGCACTGCCGGGCATCCAACTCGGCGGTTTATTGCCAATTTGAGCCGAATCCCTTTATCGGCGGTTACGCCAGCGGTTTTTCGCGGCATGCCGGCGAGCGGGATAACTATTTGAACCTTATGAATTAAAAGATTATTAAGAACGGGCGTCACAGCCGCTCTACCAGCCCTTCGCAGGCTCCCGGCCGTCATCTATCACGACCAAGATCGACCGCAAAACCGGGCCGTTTCCGGCATCTTCCAGGTTGCCCGATCGACGCCAAAGGCAACAATTAGCGTTCGATCGCCTTCATTTCGCCGACGAAGCGCGCCGTTATGTTCTGCGGCCGGGTAATGGCACTGCCTATGACCACGAAATCCGCGCCGAGTTGCAGCGCACGAGCAGCTTGCCGCGGCGTGTCGATACCGCCTTCAGCCACCAGCAGGCAACCGTCCACGGCCCGGCGCATGCGGCGGAACGCGGCGAAGTCGTCGTCCGACAGACGCTGGCCCCGGGTGGCCTCGGTATGGCCGAAGGCCGCGCTGGACACGCAGTCGAAACCCAGCGCCTGCGCCCGCAGCGCCTCGACCGTGGTCGCGACTTCGGCCATCAGCCGCAAGCCCGGATGGCGCTTGCGGATCGCGGCGTGGAAGTCGCCTAGGCGCTGGCCGCCCGGGCGGCGGCGATCGCTCGCGTCCAGGCCGGCCATGTCGGCGCCGGCCTGCGCCACCTGGTCGATCTCCGCCAGGGTCGGGGTCAGCGCGATCTCGCAATCCGGATAGACCTGGGTGAGCACGCCGATCAGCGGCGCGTCCACGGCGGCACGGATCCGGGCGATGTCGTTCGCGCCGTTGGCCAGCACCCCGCAGGCGCCGCCCTCGATCGCCGCGCGCGCCATCGCCGGCATGCAGCCGTGCAGGGGTTCGCCGGGCAAGGCCTGGCACGAGACCACCAACCCGCCGCGCAGGCGTTCGAACAGGCGGTTCATCGCTCGGCGTCACGCACCGGCGGCAGCGGCGCGTCGTTGAGCAGGCGCGCATCGAGGATCTCCCACCAGCGATCCTGCTCGATCCTGCGCTGTTCCCAGGCCGGGTCGCGGGACCGACGCGATACCTCGCCGCGGTAGTCGCCCCACCCCGCCTCGTCGGCGAACGAAATCCAATGCTCCAGGGTGTGGACGCCCGGCCCGACCGTGCATACGTACCAGCGCGGATCGCGGGCCATGTCCAGGCCGTCGTAGAACCAGCGTTCGCGCTCGCCGACCCAGCGCCAGAACGCGGGCAGGTCGGCGCGCGCGGCGGCGGTCGGGCGGAAGGTGTAGATCAGATGCAGCATGTCGGCTCCACGCGTATGGATTACAGGAACGCTTGCCAGGCCGGGCCCAGGTGCGCGCCCAGCTCGCGACGATGACGCTCGGCGAAGCGCCGGTTGTGCCGATGTACCGCGATCGGATCGAGCGCGCGATCGGTCAGCAGCACCGCCGCGGCCAGCGGCTCGATACGCGCGCCGCGCCCGGCTTTCGCGTGCAGGGCCGAGGTCGACAAGCGCAGTTCGCCGAGTCCTTGACGCGCGGCGTAGTCGATCGGTTCGTAGCAAGTCAGGACGAAGTAGCGGAAATCGCGATCGTCCAGGTCGTAGTCGCAACCGAAGTAGCGCACGTGCAGCGCGCGTCCGAAGCGATAGCACACGCACACCGCAAGGATGCGTTGCTCGCGCCGTGCGACGAACGCGATCGACGACGCCAGCAGCCCGGCGCGGCGCTGTCCATCGAACAATGACTGCATCCACGCCCCGCCCTGCGCGCTGCCATGGCGGGCGCGGTTGCGTGCGATCAGCTCCGCCGCCACCGCCTGATTGGCCGCATCGATCCGGCCGCACTCGACCCGATTGCCGCATCGCGCGAACGCCGCGATCTCCGACTTGCACTGCCCGCGATCGTGCGCATTCCATCGTGCCATCAGTCCGGCCAGACCATCGGTCGGAACGTCCATGTTCGCCTCGGCCGAATGCAGCAACACGCTGGCGCCGGCGGTCTGCGCAAGCTCCTGCGCCGCCGCCAACGGCATGTAAGGCATCACCACGCCGGCAAGACCGCGCTCGCGCGCTTGCTCGTTCATCGACTGCAGCAGGCGCCGCACCACCTGCGGCCGACGGCGGCCACGGATGGCCGCGATCTCGTTGTGAGTCGAACGCCGCCCGCCGCCCCAGACGAAGCCGCGCGTCCACGGGCCGCGAACATCGGCGAAAAAAGCGCCGAGTTCGAACAGCCCGTCATCGCGTCCGCCGTCCCACAGCGGGCATGCGGCCAGCAATCCGGCCGGACTCCAGACCGCAAGCACCTCGCACGCGCCCAGGGCATGATCCAGCCCGGCCAGCCAGGCGTGGCTGTTGTAGAAATTCCGATCGCCGACCAGCGCATCCCATTCGTGCTCGTCGACGGCGGCGACGCCGCGATACACCGACACCTTCAGCGTCTCATCCGCCGAGCCGCCGCATTCGACCCGCGACTGACGCAGACAAGCACGCACGGCCTCAAGCCTTGCGCGCGAGAATCAGCGCCGCATGCGGACGGTCCAGATAGGCGCGCAGCAACGGCGCCGCCGCGGACGGGGCGGACGCGGTACTCGGATCGCGCCAGACCAGATCGATCATGCCGGCCTCGCGCAACGCCGTCTCCAGCGCCGCGCGCGACCAGTACCACGCATGCACGCTCGCCTGATAGCGGCCGTGGCACAGCTCCAGGCGGATGCGCGCGCCGTCCGTGCGGGGCGCTCGATCGTTGTCGTCGTCGGGAATCAAACGGAAACCATAGGCCTGGTAATAGTCCGGATCGGGCTGATAGTCCGGATGGATCGGCAACGCGACCAGCCGCCCGCCGGGACGCAACAGGCCGGCGAGCGCGCCGCACATCTGCCCCAACTCCCGCACGCTGGTGGCGTAAGGCAATACGTAGACGCTGAGCACCACATCGAAACGGCCGGCGAAACGCGGCTGCAGTTCGGATACGAACTCGATGTCCAATCCCTCTTTCTCGGCTCGGCGCCGGGCGTAACCGAGCATGCCGTCGGCCAGGTCGTAGCCGACCACCGATCGAGCGCCGCTGCGCTTGAGAAGGCGCGAATACAGACCGCTGCCGCAACCGAAGTCGAGCACGTCCAGGCCGCGCAAGTCGCCGAGCGCGGCGACCACGCTCGGCGTCTCGATGTCGTGGCGAAACGGCCAGCTCGCCATGTCTTCGTACAACCCGGCCAGCTCATCGAATTGCGCGGCGACTTCCTTGCTCATCGGGCTCTCCCGGCGACGACGGATCGTCTTGTTCGAGGCATGAGTTAGGCAAATCCGAGCGCGCGCGGTCGCGCCGGCAATCACGTTTCCCGCGCGGCGCGGCTAACCGATGCTCACACTGGGACGGCGATCGTGCATGGCGCCGCAGCGGCCGCCGGGTGCGTTCAAATCTGCAACAACGCACGCGGCCGCAGGCGTCCAGAAACGAACAGGCCGGCTAGCGCCGGCCTATTCGTGACTATCGATCGCGCTCGCGCAAGCGATCAGAAATTGAACAAATAGCTGAACTTCATGAAAAGCTGCTTGCCGTTATGCAGGTCGAGATCGCGCGTGGGAATGACGATGTTCGGGTTCTGGTTGATGCGCAGATTCTTCTGCTGGTCGGTGTAGCCCAGATAGAACGAGGTGCCCGGGTTGGGCGAATAGCTGACCAGCAGGTCGGTGACCAGGGTCTTGTCGCGCGGAATCAGGAACAAGGCGGTGTCGCTGTCGAGCGCGCGGTAGTCGAAGATCACGTGCGCGGCCCAGAAGCGGCTGAACTGGTACTTGACCTTGGTGCGCGACTGGATGCCGCGGAACACCTTGGAATCCGAGTCGCGGCCGGCGATCGAATACTGCGTGCGCAGTTCGTCCCAGATGAAGGACTGGTCGATGCGTAGCTGGGCGAACGGGCTGACGGTCAGCTTGATGATCGCCTGGCGCTGGTCGCCGAGGAACGGTTCCACGCCCGGGGCCGGCAGGTAGTTGATCTTGTCGCGGACGATGATCTTGGCCTCGGCGGTCAGCCAGCGCCACCACTCGGTGCTGGCGCCCAGGGTGAAGCCGTCCATGTAGAACTTCTTGCCGCCGAAGTATTCGAAGCCGCGGATCAGGCTGCCTTCGAACTTGGTCTGCAGCAGGCCGTTGACCACGAAGCCGGGTTCGAAATTCCAGTCCTGGACTTCGCCGTCCTGGTCCCAGGTGTGCTGGGCGAGCAGGGTCGGGCCCATGTTGATGAGCCACGGCGCATCGGGGAACTGCTTGAGGTAGGACGACTTCTGATAGAACTGACGGATGTTCACCCGCGGCACGAAGCCGAGCTGGGATTCGAAGTTGTCGGTGGCGTCGAAGTACTGGCCGTCGAAGTTGAAATCGCGGCCGCCGCGGATCGCCTGCAGGAACACCATGCGTCCGTCGTAGTCGAGATTGTTGGCGCCTTCGGACTCGCTGCGCGCCAGCTGGCCGTTGACGCTCCAGTTGTCGTTCAACTTGACCCGCGAATCGACGCCGAACACGCGATTGAACTGGTCGCCGACGGTGCGGTCGGTCAGCATGACGCCGACGTTGGACTGCTGGCCGATGTCGCGCTGCACGCGCGCCACGCCGATATTGCCGGTCTTGCCGAAGTCGTCGCCGGTCACGGTCAGGCCGGCGGATTCGTCGTCCATCAGCAGGCCGCCGATCGCCCAACGGCCCAGGCGGCCGGACACGCGCGCGCCGTACTGCGGGTTGACGATCCGGCGCGAGTAGAACAACGGCACCGGCAGGCCGAAAATGCCGCTGTTCTCGAGGAAGAACGGCCGCTTCTCGAGGAAGTTCTGTTCATAGCGCTCGTTGACGATGACCTGCGGCTCGTCGGTCTCGACTTCGCTGAAATCGGGGTTGACGGTCAGGTCGACCGCGACGGAATCCTTGATCACGAACTTGGCGTCGACGCCGAGCTCGCTGCGCTGATGACCGCGCATCGAGGGATTGCCGGCCGAATCCACGCCCAGGGTCTGCGCGTCGCGGAAGGTCATGTGCGGGATGACCTGGATGTTGCGGCCCGGCTGGATCGAATCGTCGATGCGCGCGTGCGCGAACTGGGCGACGAACCCTTCCTTGCGCTCGGTGATGTAGGGCCAGTAGACGAATTCGTTGGTGCGCGGAATGATCCGGTTGACCGCGATGCCCCAATCCTGCACGTTGCCGCGTTCGAAACGCAGGCTCTTGAACGGGATCTGCATGGTCACGACGTAGCCGTCGTCGGTCAGGCGGCCGTCGGAGGTCCACTGGGTGTCGAAGTTGAAGTCGTAGCTCAGGCCCTCGGTGTAGCGGCTGTCCATCTGCGCGCCGTAGGGATTGACCGTGAACACGAACGCGCGCTGCTTATCGTGGTAGGTGTCGAGCATCAGCTGCACGCCGTCGTCGCCGAACACCGCGTCGCGTCGCGCGATGCGCGCGCGCACCTGCTTGGGATCGTCCTTGCACACGAACACCACGTACAGATTGTGGTCGTCGTAAGAAAGGTAGGCGCGGGTCTCCAGGGTGGCCGGATTGCCGTCGCCGGGCTTGTTCTGGACGAAATCCTTGACCTCGATGCCGGCATCGGCAGGGACGCCGCCGACATAGTCTTCGAGCCTGGGCGCGTGTTCCGCGCGCGGAATGTTCAAAGTGTCCTGGGCCTGCGCCGAAAACGCGCTGCCCAACAGCGCGAGCATGACCGCCCACAGAGTATTACGACGCATCACGTTGCCACCTTCGTATTAAGAGAAAAGAAATCTTCGTCGGCCGCCGCTGCGGCCGTGGAATCGTCGTTGCGCCAGGAATGGCTTGCGGCGCCCGCGCGCAGCGCGCGCGGCTTGCGCAGCACCGCCCACACGCACAGCGCCAGCGCGATCACCTGGATCGCCAGGGCCAGCACGATGCGCGTATGCACTTCGGGCAGCTCGATGCCGCCGACCGGGATCACCGCGGTGCACACCAGCCAGCCCAGCACCAGCAGCACGGTCTTGCGCGGCGTAAGCACGGTCGCCGCGGCGATCAGGCTCCACAGCCACATCGGCGCGATCAGTCCGCTGTGATCAGGCAGGAACGGGCTGCGCATGGTCGCAAGGCCGAGCACCGCGACCCACACCGCGGCGCGCTCCAGCCGCGACATCGAGGCGTTGCGCAGGGCCGCGACGATCGTCAGCACCACCGCGATCGCGGTCCACACCCAGGCGACCGTGCCCATGGTCGCGCGGGTCATGCCGTCGAGGCCGAGGATCTTGGCTTTCAACACCAGCCCCGGCACCGATTGATTGAGCGCGCTGACCCATTCCAGCCCCGGAATCTCCAGGAACGCCCAGGCATCGCCGCTGGCGATGCGCGGCGCCTGATAGTGGAAGAACGCTTCGAACGGATGCGCGCCGAGCCACAGCCACGCGATCGCGGTATACAGCGCCGAGAACGCGAAGGTCCAGATCGCCGCGCGCCAGCGCCGGGTCACCAACAGGTAGATGCCGAGCAGGCCCGGGAACAGCTTGAAGATCGCGAAACCGAGCATCGCCCCGCCGAGCGCGTTGCGGCCGCGCTCGAACTGGATCATCGCCAACACCGACATCGCGATCGCGGCGAGCTGGAAGTTGCCGACCTGCAAGGTCACCAGGATCGGGCTGGACAGCATCACCGCCGGAATCAGCAGCCACGCGCGCCGACCCACGCCGGCGCCGATCCAGCGCGCCAGCGACCATAACGCGGCCATCGTGATCGCCGCTTCCAGGCCGAACCACACCGCGCGCATGCTGTAGAAATCGCCGCCGAGCAACAGGCCGATTTCCGGCAGCAGCACGAACTGCGGCAGGTACATGAACTCGTCGAGCTTGATGTGATCGACCGAGCCGGTGTACAGCGCGGTGTCGTACAGATTGGCCACGCCTTCGCGCGCCAGCTCGGCCGCCTGCCAGTACGCCGAATAGCAGCTGTGGCCGATGTAGAACGGATCGAACCAGAACGCGGAGAATTCCGGGTGCTTGACGTCGGCCATGTACCAGGACACGCCGAGCAATCGCGCGATTGCCAGCACACCGACCACGAGCAACACCGCGCTGGCCAGCCCGTGGCTGCGGCGCTGCCCATCCCACTGCTTCGGCAGGCGCCGCGCCAGCGGCAACCACGCCGCCACGAACGGCACCGCGGCCACGATCAACGCGACCGCGAACGACAGCCCGAATCCGGCCAGCGCCGACGCCAGCATCGGCCACGCCAGCGCCAACGTCAGCGCCGCGACAACGGAACGTTCAACGGAAATTTTTACGGCTGCGGTGTTCATCGCGCTGCGCGCTCCTGTGGCCGATCGTCATGGCATGCGCGCGACGACGCCGGGCGCGGCGCCGCATGCGCTGCGCGCGCGCCGGTCTTAACGTTTCTGGATGCCATCGACCTTCCCCGAGAAAAAGTAGTGATGCAGTTCAGTGAAATCGTCGAATTCGACATCGCAACCGGTGCCCTTGGCCTCGTGGCTGCGGTCCACCCGCAACAGCGTGCTGATGCCGAACGGACGCGCGCCGGCGATGTCGTTGACCGGGTGGTCGCCGATCATCCAGATTTGCGCCGGGTCGATGCCGAGCTTGTCGATGGCCAGACGGAACGGCGCTTCCTGCGGCTTGTCGGCACCGGCCTCCTCCGAGGTCACGACGTAGTCGAAGCAATCGTCCAGGCCGAAGTAGATGATCTTTCGGAACTGAATCTGCGAAGTCAGGTCGGTGATGATCGCCGTGCCGATGCCGCTGCTGCGCAGGGCCAGCAGGAAATCGCGCACGCCGGGAAACAGCTCGCAGTGGGCGAGGAAGGTGCGCCAGTAGGTCTGCTCCAGATCGAGCGTGATCACCAGCTGGGTCTTGCGCCCGAGGATCTCGATGCCGCGCTGGAAGTACAGCAGACGACTGTGCGAGCTGGCGGTCTTGCCGAGCTGGCGCTTGACGTCCTCGCGCGCCTGGGCGAACGCTTTGCGCACCTCGCCCGGATCGACGCCGAGCAACCGCACCGCCTTGCTTTCCGCCGCCGCCAGCGCCTGGGTATGCGGATGGTCGTAGGCGTACAAGGTGTTGTCGGTGTCGAAAATAATCGCCTGCGGCGCGCGCAGGACCTTGTCCGAGTTGTGAATTCTCAGGGTCATTTGATCCGGCTCTTCAACGATTCTTCGATCTGGATCAGGACCAGCAATTGCATGATCCCGCTCATGCCGTCCTCCCATTGAGGGTGGATATCGAGCATTTCCTGCAGGCCGGGCACCAACTGCCGCGCGGCCATGGCGATGTCTTCGGCGGCGACTTCGCCTTCGATGGTCATTTCGACTTCGCGCCCGTCTTCGGAGGGCTGCACGTCCAGGTGCAGGCCGCAGATGCCGATCAGGATCCGCGCCATGCGCTCGTGCGAGGTGCCGTTGCGGATCAGCGCGACCAGCTTGAGCCGCACCTGGCCCATCGCGGTATTGGATTCGAGCTGATGCGCGTTGACCGGCGCGAGCCTGAGCACCAGGCCGGCGTCGCGTCGCTGCGGATGGATGTGCAGGCGCGAATCGGCCATGCGTTTTTCGATCGAGGCCAGCACCGTGGCCAGCGCGTGGCCGCGCTGATGCACGTCGCGCTCGATCTTCCAGGCCCGGCGCAGGTCTTCGTCCACGTCCAGGAAGATGCTGACGTCGAAGCGCTCGCGCAGCCGCTGCATGTGCAGCGCATGCAGGCCCGAGGCGATCACCACGTCGTTCTTGTCGAGCAAGGTCGGCGGGGTGAAGCGGCCGGCGCCGTGATCGTAACGGCGGCACATGATCGCCTTGCCGTCCATCAGCGCCAGCACGTCGTTGTTGAAGCGCTGCAAGTCGTTGGCGCGCGGATTGAGATGGGTCAGGCCCTTCCACATCGGCGCGTAGCGATCCCAGACGTGATAGTCGTCGCCCGACACATGCACCACCGAATGCTCGCCGAAGATCCCGGCCAGCGCGCGGCTCAAGGTGTCCTTGCCCGACCCCGAATCGCCGGCGATGCCGAGCGTCACCGGCTTCTGGCCGATGCGGTAGTAGTCGTTGCGCGACACCCGCTCGCGCAGCATCTGCACCAGCAGCACCAGCCCGGCGGCGACGATCAGGGTGTAGCCCAGCGAATGCAGGTGCGGACTCATCAACGCGCCGAGCCGGGCGATGGCCGGCGCCGGGTCCAGGCGCAGCAGCGGTAGCGCTGCGCCGCTGGAATAGATCAGGTGCATGCCGATCAGCAGCGCCGAGAACATGCCGGTCAGCAGGCGCGCGCTGCGATCGCTGAAGAGCTGATGCGCGACCAGGAACGGCACCAGCCACAGGTACCAGCCCGGCGGCGCCGGCGTGGCCAGCACCACCAGGAAGAACGACAGGCCGATCGCGGCGATCAGCAGCTCGAAACTGATCCGGCGCAGCCGCCACAGCCCGTACACCGCCAGCAGATACAGCAGCGGGGTCAGGTACAGGCGCAGGTCGTTGCCCAGCGGCAGGGCGAGGTCGAACAACCGCAGCGATTCGGGCGTGCCGAACACCATGCGCACGAAACCCGGCGAGGCCAGCCACGGCACCACCGAAATCAATGCCGTCGCGCCGCAGGCGATCGCGAACGGCCGCATCAATCCGCGCAGGCGTTTATTGCGCCACAGATAGATCGCCACGAACGGCGCGGCCAGCAGCATGCTGAACTTCGCCGCCAGCGCCAGCCCGAGCGCGACGCCGCCCAGGCGCACCCGATAGTTGCGCAGCAACAGCAGCGACCACAGCAACAGCGCGACCGGCACGATGTCGGTCTGCCCGTTCCAGTAGGTCACGTACAGCGCGATCGGCGACCACCAGTACAGCCACAGCAGCAGCCGCGGACGTTCCGGCCACAGCCGCGACAGCAGGTACAAGGTCGCGATGTCGGCGCCGAGCAGGCCCACGCGCAAGCCCATGCCGGTGAAATAGTCCGATCCGCTCAATGCCGCGGCGATCATGCCCAGCGCGGTGCCGGGCAGATGCGCGAGCAGCATCGCCGGCCCGTACGGATAGGCCATCGGATCGCCGCCGCCGGCGAGGAAACTCGACCACGGGTCCAGCGACGGATGCGCGATCGCGTGCTGCACGAACGGCACGAACCAGCTCTGCTGGATCTGCGGCACGAGCAAAACCACCAGCGCGACCTTGAATAGCAGGCCGAGTCGGAAGACGGGATCGCGCCAGATCCGGTTCGCGTTCATCGCCAAAGCGCCGGCTCCTTGGTGCAGACCGCTTCGGCGGCGATGCCCTCGCGCGCCAGCAGCGCGCGCAGTTCGGCGATTTCATCGCTGCTGCGTCCCTGCAGCTCCGGCGAGACCAAGCACAGCTTGAAACCGGCGTCCTGCAGGCGTCGCGCCTGCGCGCCGTCGAGCGGGAAACGGGTGAAGCAATCGACCCACACCCAATCGATCTTTCCGGCCAGGCTCAGCGCGGTGTCGATCGATTCGAATTCCGAGACCCGCACCGCGCAGCGCGATTCGCCGCGCCTGGCGGTGCGCACCAGGAACGGGAAGGATTGATCGAGGAAGAAATACTCCTCGATGCCGCGCTCGCGCATCAGCGCGATCAGCCTGTCCTCCAGCCCCTCTTCCTTGACGTTGAGGATCAGCAGGCCGTGGCGATAACCGTCGAGCCACTCCTCGAAGCGTTCGCCGTCGACGAAGGCGTCGTGGTGGATGATCAGTTCTTCGCCGCGGCTGCGCAGGTCCAGTTCGATGCCCAGGTCCTGCGGCGTCGCGCGCAGTTCTTCCAGGGTGTTGCGGCGGTGACGGACGATGATCATGCGCGCTCCTGCAGGCCCTGACGCAGGCGCAGACTGAAATCGACGGTGCGCTTGATGAAGCGCAGCTTGGCTTGCCAGTTCACGTTCCAGTGCGAGCTGCCGTGCGCGCGTTCGCCGAAGCGCACGGCGAAGCGCCGCACGCGCAAACCCTCGCGCAGGGCCTGGTAATACGCGTACAGATCCAGCGCGAAATCGTGCGGCGGCTCGCGCCAGCGTTCGAAGAAGGCGCGCGGAAACAGCGTGGGCTGTGCGTTGATGTCCCACATGCGCCGGCTCATCAGCACGGTCTCGAACACCGACATGCCCACGGTGAAGGCGACATCGGCGGCCGGGCGGCCGTAGCGGCGGCCCTTGACGAACAAACGCGCCGGATCGGCGGCCTGGTCGTACAGCGCCAGCCCGCGCAGGGCGTCCTGCGGATCGGTCTGCATGTCGGCGTGGGTCCAGCCGAGCACGTCGCCGCGCGCCGCGCGCAGGCCGGTCAGGATGCCGTAGCCGTAGCCCTGATTGACCTCGACCCGCACGCTGCGGATGCGTTGCTGCCCGGCCAGCAACTGCGCGAGCACCGCCGGCGAATCGTCGGTCGAGCCGTTGTCGACCAGCACCACTTCGGCGCGATCGTCGAGGAAGGTTTCGCGCAGGCGCGCGACCAGCAGCGGCAGATTGGCCGCTTCGTTGTAGCAGGGAATCACCAGCGACAGGCTCGGCCGGTCCGCTGCGCCGGCGCTCGTGGACGTCGCCGGGACCTGCGCCGAAGCGTTCGCGCCGGCATCGCTCACACCGAACACGAACAGCTTCAAGCCGACGAAGTTCATCGCCGCCGACACCCCGGTCGCGGCCACGAAGGCCAGGGCCAGTGTGCTCTCGCTGCGTCCGAGCAGCGCCAGCACCAGCGAGTTCACCGCCACGTTCGCGGCCAGCGCGATCAGGTACACGGCGATGAAGCTCAACAGTTCGCGCCGGCGCCATTGCGCGCCGACGCGGAAGGTGAAGCTGCGATTGGCGAAGTAGCCGAACACCGCGCCGGCGACGAAGCCAGCGGTCTTGGCTGGATGCACCGCGATCGCCAGGGCCAGCAGGCCGCGGTAGACCGCAAAGTCGATCACCACCGAGGTGATGCCGACCAGCAGGAACCGCGCGAATTCGCCGCGCAACCGGCCCGATGCGGCGGTGGACAACGCATTCACCACGTCGCGCGCTCCGGTTGACGCATGCGGAAGCGCTCGGCCAGCGCCGCGCGCGCCGGCTCGGCGATGCGCGGGTCGTGCTCGATCCGGTACGGATGCACCGGCCATTTGTGGAAACACGATTGCCAGTATTCGTAGGTGCGCAGATCGTCCGGCGTGCCCCAGCACAGGTAGTGCGAGACTTCGAACACCCGCACTTTCAAGCCCAGCGCCAGCGCGTCGTTGATGCAGGTGTCGACGTAGAACTCGCCGTTGACGCGGCCGTCGCGCGCGATCATCGCCTCGGCCGCGGCGACGAAATCGGCCGCGCGACGGAAGGTGAAGGTGCCCAGCACGATCGGATCGCGCGCCGGATCGGCCAGCGGCTGCTTGACCGAGACCGAGCGCACCGCGCCGTCGGCTTCATCGACCCAGCCGTAATGCGTCGGCCGACGCGCCGCGCCGGGATAGCCGCGCGCGACCCACACCAGCACGTCGGTATCGGCATCGTCGAGCAAGGTCGACAGCGCCTGCGCGTCGAACACCGCGCCGTTGTCGCAGGCGCCGATGGTCAGCGGCTGCTGCGGATCGATCCCGTCCAGGCCGAGCAGGCAGGTGCGCGCCTGGCCGTCCGTGACCCGCTCCAGGTCGATCAGCACGCAATCGGGAAAACGGCTGCGCAGCGCGTCGGCGATGCGGCCGCGGCCGGGAATGTCGCGACGCTGCACGAACACGCGCTGCGCCGGCTCGGGCAGATCGCGCGCGGCCTGCACCACCATCGGCTCGCCCGATACGTCGATCAGCGGCTTCGGGTCGGCATAGCCTTCGGCGCTGAAACGCGAGCCCAGGCCGGCCATCGGCACCATCACCGCGCCGCGCTGGCGCGGCGGCGGCTGCGCGCGCGCCGGATCGGCCAGGCCGCGGAACGCGCCGGACCAGTAGCGGTATTCCTCCAGGTCCTGCGGGGTGCCCCACTGCATGAAGTGGTTGAGTTCGTAGACCGCGATGCGGCGGCCGTCCTCGAGCACCGGCTTGTAGGCCAGGCTGACATAGCGCTCGCCGCCGACGATCAGGTCCGGCCGCGCCATCGTGCGTTCGAACGCGTCGCGCATCAGCGCGCCGGAGCCGAAGTAGTAGGTGCCGCTGGAGGCGAATTCGCTGCGCGGCTGATCGGTGTAGGGCTGCTTTTCCTGGATGTCCAACACCCGCCCGCGATCGCTGCGCACGTAGGCGTAGTTGGTCGATCCCATCATGTGCGGATGAAAGCCGGTGTAGCAGGGAATCGCGCCGTCGCAGCCGCTGCTCAGGACGAAATCCTTGAAATCGGCGTAGTCCCAGCTGCAGGTGAAATCGCAGTAATTGACCACCGTCGGCTCGGCCGGATCGATGTGATCGATCGCCTGCAACACCGCGTTGACCGGACCGAGCTTGTGCGGCGCGATGCCGACGATGCGGCCGGTCGGGCAGTACTGCGCCAGCAGTTCGGCCATGCGGTACGACGGTTCGTCCAGATGCTCCTGGTTGCAGATGAAGACGAACTGGGTTTCGCCCGGAAACAGGTCGATGACGTGGGCGATGATCGGCTTGCCGTCGACTTCGATCAGCGGCTTGGGCACGCGATAGCCCGCGCGCCTGAAGCGTTCGCCGAAACCGGACATGGGAACTACGATCTGCATGGATTCCTTCCGTGGATCTGTTCGCGATGGATGGATCAGTTGTGTGTCCGCACCAGCGAACGTCGGTATTTCTCGGCGTCCCAGTCGATCAGCGCGGCCACGTCGGCCTCGCCCAACCGCACCAGTCCGTCGTCCTCGCGCACCCGCAGCGCGACCAGCGCCAGGCACTGCAACATCGCCTGCGCACCGTCCGACAGGCCCGGCACGGTCAGCACGCCGGCGCCGGGCACCAGCGCGAACGCCGGCGCGACGCCGCTGTCGCGGGTGGTGCGTTCGACCGCCTGCGACAGCGACTCCCCGTCGCCGACCACGGCCGCGCAATGGCCCAGGAACACCGCGTGATCGGGGTACAGCACGCCGTCGCGCGCGATCTGCAGCGCTTGCGCATCGGTCGCCAGGCCGTGCACCGATTCGGTGCCCGGCAGCGCCCACTGCAGATCATTGACCGCAGCCAGTCGCTGCGGCTGCGACGGCGGCGCGATTCGTTCGACGATCGCCACGCGGCGTTCGACCTCGGCCAGCAGCGCATCGGCCTGAACGCGGTCGTTCGCGCCGATCACCAGGCCGTGATTGGCCAGCACCAGCACGTCGGGTGCGCGCGTGGACAGCACTTGCGCGACCGCGCGGGTCAGCGGATAGCCAGGTCGTTGATACGCAATCCATGCCCAATTCAGGCCATCGAGCAGCGTCGCCAGCTGCGCTTGCGCGTGCGTGCGTATAGCCCACGCGATCGTATTCACCGAATGCACGTGAACCACCAGCGGATGCGGCAGCAGCGCGTGCAGCGAGGTTTCGATCGACGGACGCAGCGCCAGGCCGCTGCCGAGTTGGGCCAGACGGGCTTCGCCGTCTTCGTGGCGCAGCGCCTCGCGCACCTTAGCTAATGGCAGCGAGACGAAGATGTCGCGCTCGCGCGCATGCGCAAGCCACGTGCCTGAAGCCTTCACCCACAGCACATCATCGCGTTTAAGCGATGTGTTGCCGCCACCACCCTGCACCAACAACGGATCGGCTCCGATCCGCGCAGACAGGTCGATTAGATCGGTCAAAAAGTCGATGTTGGCCACATCACCCACCCATGGGCAATGCTTGTTTCCGGCACGTTTCGCGCCTGTATGAACAGCCATTCCATGCATAGCCCCCCGGCTAAAAAAAACTCCTGAAAACCCCTTAACGCAGCGGTATTTGAGAATCGGACGCCCCCGTCCGTTCCCTGCAGCGCGCCGTTGGTCGGCACCGTAATCGTTTCCCCTGCCGGGAACTCGAGGTCCCGACAACCGATTGCGGCCCGCTTTGTGCCTAAGCCCCGTTATGTGGATAGGATATACGCGGGGGGCACAGCCAACAGCATGCCTAGGATGATAGCGGCCATACGCCGTGCGTAACAACATCTCATGGTTTGCGAATAGTGCGTGCCATAAAAACGCCGACAGGGTAGGTCGGCTGACGAGAGTCGTCACAAGGAAGGTAGAGGGATGAGCGAGATTGACCATCGCATCGCAGGGTTGTCCCCGGCGAAGCGGGAACTGCTGCGCCAGATTGCGGCGCGCCAACGCGGTACCAACCAGATTCAAGCCCGGCCACGGCCCGAGCGGATCCCGCTGACCTTCGGTCAGCGCCGCCTGTGGTGGCTGGATCAATTCACGCCCGGCATGACCGCGTACAACTCGCCGGCCGCGCTGTGGCTGGACGGCACGCTCGATCGCGATGCGCTGCATGCGGCCGTGCAGGCGCTGGCCGATCGCCACGAAGCGTTGCGCACGGTGTACCGCAAGCACGACGGCGAACCGTTCCAGCGAATTCTCGATCAAGTGCAGGCGCCGTGGCGCGAGTTGCGCGCGGATGGCGCGACGCCGCAGGCGCGGCGCGAGGCCGCGCTCGACATCGCGCGCGCCGAAATCCGCGGCACCTTCGACCTGAGCGCCGACGCGATGCTGCGCGCGGCGCTGATCGAAGTCGAACCGCAATTGCATCTGCTGGTGCTGACCTTCCACCACATCGCCATCGACGGCTGGTCGATCAGCAAGCTGCTCGACGAGATGTATACGGTCTACAACGCGCGCATGGCCGGCGAAGCGCCCAAGCTCGACGCGCTGCCGCTGCAGATCGCCGATATCGCGCTGTGGCAGCAGGAAACCCTCGGCGAAACCGGCCTGCAGCCGCAGCTCGACTACTGGCGCGAGCGCCTGACGGGCGCGGCGACCACGCTGGATCTGCCGGCCGACCGGCCGCGTCCGGCGGTGCAGAGCTTCCGCGGCGCGCTGTATCGCGTCGAGATCCCGGCCGCGCTCAACGAGCGCATCGAAGCCTTCGCGCGCGAGAGCAAGTCGACCCTGTCGATGGTGTTCATGGCCGCCTACCAGGCGCTGCTCGCGCGCTACACCGGCCAGGACGACATCACTGTCGCGATGGGCATCGCCGGTCGCAACCGGATCGAACTCGAATCGGTGGTCGGCTTCTTCGTCAACACCCTGGCGCTGCGCACCACCTTCGAAGGCGACCCGAGTTTCGCCCAGTTGCTCGAGCGCGTGCGCGAAAGCGTGCTGGCGGCAATGGAGAACGGCGACGCGCCGCTGGACAAGGTGCTCGAAAGCCTGCGCCTGCCGCGCTCGTCCAGCCATACGCCGCTGGCGCAGGTGATGTTCTTCTTCCAGAACTACCCCGCGATCGAATCGGAATTGACCGGTCTGCGGGTCGAATCGCTGCCGCTGACCGAACTGCAGCCGGGCAACGCGCAGGGCGACCTGAGCCTGTTCGTGACCCAGGACGCCAAGCGCGAGATGGTGTTCGAATACAGCACCGACCTGTTCGACGCGGCGCGCATCGAACGCCTGGCCGAGCATCTGCTGACCCTGCTCGAGCATGCGGTCGCCGCTCCGGACACGCGCGTGGCGCAGCTGCGCCTGATGAACGCCGCCGAGCAGGCCGAACTGGCGCACTGGAACGACACCGTGCGCGAATTGCCCGCGCAACGCACCTTGTCGACCTTGATCCAGGCCCAGGTCGAACGCACGCCCGACGCGATCGCGCTGAGCTTCGGCGCGCGCGAGATCAGCTATCGCGAACTCGACCACCGCGCCAATGCGCTCGCGCATGAATTGCGCGCGGCCGGCGTGGTCGCCGGTGCGTTGGTCGGCCTGTATGTCGAACGCACGCCGGAGATGCTGATCGGCCTGCTCGGCATCCTCAAGGCCGGCGGCGCCTACGTGCCGCTGGACCCGACCTACCCGGTCGATCGCCTGGCCTACATGCTGGAAACCTCGGCCTCGCGCGTGCTGGTGACCCAGCGCGAACTGGCCGCCACGCCGCCGGCGGAGGTCGAAAAAGTCGTGCTCGCCGACGCCGACGCGGCGCTCGGCGACAACGCCGATCATCCGCCGGCCGATGGCGCGAGCGAAGACGACCTGGCCTATGTGATCTTCACGTCCGGCTCGACCGGCAAGCCCAAGGGCGTGGAAATCCGCAACCGTTCGGCGGTCAACCTGCTGCGTTCGGTCGCGCGCGAACCCGGCCTGGCCCAGGGCCAGAAGCTGTGCGCGATCAGCACGCTGTCGTTCGACATCGCGCTGTTCGAGCTGGTGCTGCCGTTGACCGTCGGCGCGAGCATCGTGCTGGTCGATCGCGACACCGCGCGCGACGGCATGAGCCTGCGCCGTCTGGTCGACAACGCCCATCTCGACGTCATGCAGGCCACCCCGGCCACCTGGCGCATGCTGCTGGAAGTGGGCTGGCGCGGCAACGACACGATCAAGATCATCTCCACCGGCGAAGCGCTGCCGCGCGAACTCGCCGACCGCCTGCTGCCGTGCTGCGGCGAGCTGTGGAACCTGTACGGCCCGACCGAAACCACGGTGTATTCGGCGCTGTGCCGCGTGCATGCCGGCGAAGGCCCGATCCTGGTCGGCAAGCCGGTCGACAACACCCAGATCCACATCGTCGACCGCAACATGCAGATGCTGCCGGTCGGCGTGCCGGGCGAGTTGCTGATCGGCGGCGACGGCCTGGCCGCGGGTTACAGCGGGCGTCCGGACCTGACCGAAGAGAAGTTCATCCCCGATCCGTTCAGCGCCGTTCCCGGCGCGCGCCTGTACCGCACCGGCGATCTCGCGCTGTGGCGCCGCGACGGCACGATCGAGGTGATCGGCCGCATCGATCACCAGATCAAGCTGCGCGGTTTCCGCATCGAACTGGGCGAAATCGAATCGGTGCTGGCGCAGTACGACGGCGTCACCCAGGCGGTCGTGCATTGCCGCGAAGACACCCCCGGCGACAAGCGCCTGGTCGCCTACGTGACCGCCGAAGGCGCGGCGCCTGCGTTGACCGCGTTGCGCGATCACCTGCGCGCCGCCCTGCCCGACTACATGGTGCCCAGCGCGTTCGTGGTGCTGGAGCAATTCCCGCTCACGCCGAACGGCAAGGTCGACCGGCGCGCGTTGCCGGCGCCGGAAACCGCGACCGGCGCGCAGGACGGCGAGGCCGACGTGCTCGCGCCGCGCACGCCCGAGGAGGAAATGCTGGTCGAGCTGTGGCAGCAGTTGCTCAATCTGCGCAGCGTCGATGTGCGGGCGAATTTCTTTGACCTGGGCGGCCATTCGCTGCTGGCGACCCGGCTGTTGTCGCGCATCGATCAGGCCTACGGCGTCGAACTGCCGCTGCGCACCCTGTTCGCGGCGCCGACCCTGGAACAGCTGGCCGTGTGCGTCGCCGATGCGCGCGCGCAGTTCCAGCCCGACGATCTGGAAGCCCTGCTCGCCAGCCTGGAAAACCTCAGCGACGAAGAAGCGAGCGCGCAGTTGAATGCGGCCTCGCAGCCCGGAGCTTCATCATGAGTGAGCTCGACGCACGTCTGGCCGGCCTGTCGCCGGAAAAACGCGCGCTGCTGTTGCAGCAACTGGGCCGCAAGCAAAATGCGGCCCACAAGCAGGACATCGTTCGCCGGCAGCGGCCGGCGCGTCTGCCGTTGTCGTTCGCCCAGCAGCGTCTGTGGATACTCGATCAGCTCGACCCGGGCTCGGCGGTCTACAACGTGCCGCTGACCCTGTGGCTGCGCGGCCCGCTCGACGCCGCGCTGATCCAGCGCGCGCTCGACGAGATCGTGCGCCGTCACGAAAGCCTGCGCTCGGTCGCCCGCGCCGACGACGACGGCCCGTTCCAGGTGGTGCTGCCGCCGTCGACGGTGCAGATGGCGCAGCAGGACCTGCGCCATCTGGACGAACCGGCGCGCGAAGCGGCGGCGTTCGAACTCGCGCGCGCCGAGGCGGCGCGCTCGTTCGACATCCACAACGGCCCGCTGTTGAGCGCTTGCCTGAGCCGGATCGAGGACGAGCGCCATCTGTTGACCGTCAACGCCCACCACATCGCCGTCGACGGTTGGTCGCTCGGCATCGTGCTGGACGAATTGCAGCAGCTGTACGCGGCCTACCGCGACGAGCGTCCTTCGCCGCTGGCCGAGCCGACGGTGCAGTACGTCGATTACGCGCTGTGGCAGCGCGATCTGTTCGAAAACCAGACCCTGGCCAAGCAGCTCGATTACTGGAAGCAGCAGCTGTCCGGGCGCCTGCCGGTGCTGGAATTGCCGGGCGACCGCTCGCGTCCGGCGCTGCAGAGCCATCGCGGCCGGGTGTTCCGCGACGCGGTGCCGGTCGAGTTGTACGAGGACGTGAAGCGGCTGAGCCGACAGGAAGGCGCGACCGCGTTCATGACCGTGCTGGCCGCGTTCAACACGCTGCTGATGCGTTATTCGGGCCAGTCCGACCAGATCGTCGGCGTCGGCATCGCCAACCGCAATCGCCAGGAACTCGAAGCGCTGGTCGGTTTCTTCGTCAACACCCTGGCGGTGCGCAACGACCTGTCCGGCGATCCGACCTTCCGCGAGCTGCTCGCGCGGGTGCGCGACAACACCCTCAACGCCCAGTCCAACCAGGACCTGCCGATCGAACGGCTGATGGAAGAACTGGATCTGGACCGGGCGCTGAGCCATTCGCCGTTGTTCCAGGTGATGCTGTTCTTCCAGAATTTCCCCGGCGAATCCAACCGCGTGTCCGGCCTCGACATGAGCCCGGTGACCTTCGACGCGATCAACCAGGGCACCGCGCGCAACGACCTGTCGCTGTTCGCCAGCGAACACTTCGGCGCGTTGCAGCTGTTCTTCGAGTACGCGACCGATCTGTTCGACGAAGCCACGGTGGCCGCGTTCTCGCGCCATCTGATCCAATTGCTGCGCGCGGTGGTCGCCGATCCGACCAAGCGCCTGAGCGAACTGGACATCCTCGGCGACGACGAACGCCGGCAACTGCTGCGCGACTGGAACGACACCGCGCGCGAGCTGCCGGCCGAGCCGACCCTGCATGCGCTGTTCGAAGCCCAGGCCGCGCGCACGCCCGACGCGATCGCGGTCGAGCAGCACGGCGTGCGCGTGAGCTACGCCGAACTCGACGCCCAGGCCGACGCCATCGCCCGCGCGCTCATCGCGCGCGGCACCGCGCGCGGCGACAGGATCGGCCTGTTCGTCGAACGCAGCCCGCGCATGCTCGCGGCGATGCTCGGCGCGCTCAAGGCCGGCGCGGCCTACGTGCCGATGGACCCGAGTTATCCAAGCGAACGGCTGCGCTTCATGCTCGAGGACGCCGCGCCGCGCGTGGTCCTGGGCGAACGCGCCCTGCTCGCGCAATTGCCCGCATCGACAAGCCCGACCCTCGCCCTCGAGGACGCGCTCGCCGCGCTCGCGGGCGAACGCACCGCCGCGGGCGTCGGACCTGACGACATCGCCTATGTGATCTTCACTTCGGGCTCGACCGGCCGCCCCAAGGGCGTGCAGATTCCGCATCGCGCCGCAGCGAACTTCCTGACCTCGATGGCGCGCGAACCCGGCCTGAGCACCGGCGACGCGGTCTGCGCGGTGACCACGCTGTCGTTCGACATCGCCCTGCTCGAACTGATGCTGCCGCTCACCGTCGGCGCGCGCGTGGTCCTCGCCGATCGCGACACCGTCGGCGACGGCGCCGCCCTGGCGCGCCTGATCGAACGCTCGGCCAGCACCGTCATGCAGGCCACGCCGGCCACTTGGCGCATGCTGCTCGACGCCGGCTGGCGCGGCGCGCCGCACCTGCGCCTGCTGTGCGGCGGCGAAGCGCTGCCGCGCGAACTTGCCGATCGCTTGCTGGCGTGCTGCGGCGAACTGTGGAACCTGTACGGCCCGACCGAAACCACGGTGTGGTCGACGGTCGAACGCGTGCGCGCCGGCGAAGAGGCGATCAGCATCGGCAAGCCCATCGCCAACACCCAGGTCTACATCGTCGATCGCCAGATGCAGCCGGTTCCGGCCGGCGTGCCCGGCGAATTGCTGATCGGCGGCCTCGGCGTCGCCCGCGGTTACCTCGACCGGCCCGAACTGACCGACGAAAAGTTCATCGCCGATCCGTTCGGCGCGGACGCAGACGCGCGCCTGTACCGCACCGGCGATCTCGCCCGCTGGCGCCGCGACGGTCGCCTGGAAGTGCTCGGCCGCATCGATCATCAGGTCAAGCTGCGCGGCTTCCGCATCGAACTGGGCGAAATCGAATCGGTGCTGGCCGAACAAGCCGACGTGCTGCAGGCGGTGGTGATCTGCCGCGAAGACCGTCCCGGCGACAAGCGCCTGGTGGCCTACATCGTGCCGCGCGGCGGCGACGCGTTCGACACCGCCGCCGCGCGCAACGCCGCGCGCCAGCGCTTACCCGACTACATGCTGCCTTCGGCCTGGGTCGTGCTGGAGCAACTGCCGCTGACGCCGAACGGCAAGGTCGATCGCCTCGCCCTGCCGGCGCCGGAAGCCGGCGCCCTCGACGCCGATCGCTACCTCGCGCCGCGCAACGGCGAAGAGGCCACGCTCGCCGGTCTGTGGGCGGAAGTGCTGGGCCTGGAACGCGTCAGCATCGACGGCGATTTCTTCGAACTCGGCGGCCACTCGCTGCTCGCGACCCAGCTGGTCACCCGCATCAACAAGGCCTTCGGCGGCGAAACCCCGCTGCGCGCCTTGTTCGAAGCGCCGACCGTGGCCGGCTTCGCGCAGTGGCTGATGCAACAGCGGGTCGACAGCGTCGATGCCGACGATCTGCTCGGCATGCTCGATCAGCTCGAAGGTTTGTCCGACGACGAAATCCAGGCCCTGCTCGCCGACGCCGGCGCTTGATCGCACCTTCAAGGACGAACCGCACCGCATGAACCCGTCTTCTTCCAACCCCGCCGACTCCGCCGCCGACACCGCCGTTTCCGACGCGGCGGCCGAGCGCCTGGCGCGACTGAGCCCGCAACAGCGCGAACTGCTGTTGCGCCAGCTCGCCGCGCGCAACGCCGCGGCCGCGCCGAAACCCGACGCGGTGACGCGTCGCAGCGTCGCCGGCACGCCGTTGCCGTTGTCGCCAGCGCAGCAGCGGATGTGGTTCTTCGAACGGTTCCAGCCGGGCACCGGCGCGTATCACGTCTGCGATCACCTGCGCCTGCGCGGCGCGCTCGATGTCGCCGCGTTGCGCAACGCGTTCGCGCGGATCGTGCATCGTCACGACACCTTGCGCACCGGCTTCAGCGAAGTCGCCGGCGAACCGCGCCAGACCGTGTTCGACGAGGTGGCCTTCGACATTCCGATGATCGACCTGAGCGGACTGGCGCCGGAACTGCGCGAGCAGGAAATCCAGCGCCTGGTCGATGCCGAGACCGAGCGCCCGTTCGACCTGGGCAAGCCGCCGCTGATGCGCGCGAGCCTGCTGCGGGTCGACGCGCACGACCACGTGCTGATGGTCGTGCTGCATCACATCGTCTCCGACGCGTGGTCGATCGGGGTGATCTACGACGAACTCGGCCGCCTGTACGCGGCCGGCCTCGACGGCGCGTCGCCCGATGCGCTCGACGCGGCGCTGCCGCAACTGGCGGTGCAGTTCGGCGACTGCGTGCTGTGGCAGCGCGAGCCGGCGCAGGAACAACGCCTCGCCGCGCACATGACCTTCTGGCGCGACGCGCTGGCCGGCCACGCCGGCCTGCTCGATCTGCCGACCGACCAGCCGCGTTCGGCGACCGCGCTCGGACGCGGACGCCGGCAATCGCTGCAACTGCCCAAGGCATTGGCCGACGGCGTGGCCGAGCTGGCGCGCCGCGAAGGCGCGACTCTATTCATGGCCTTGCTGGCCGCGTTCCAGACCCTGCTCGCGCGTCACAGCGGCCAGGACGACATCGTGGTCGGTTCGCCGGTCGCCAACCGCGGCCTGGCCGAATCGACACCGTTGATCGGCCTGTTCGTCAACACCGTGGCGCTGCGCGGTGATCTGAGCGGCGATCCCTCGTTCCGCCAGTTGCTGGCGCGCACGCGTTCGCACTGCCTGGATGCGTTCGAACACGTGCAGGCGCCGCTGGAACGCGTGGTCGACCAATTGCGGATCGAGCGCGTGCCCGGCCGCACGCCGCTGTTCCAGACCATGTTCGTATTGCAGAACGCGGTCGGCGCGCCGCTGACGCTGCCGGGCCTGGAGCTGGACTGGATCAATCCGCAGACCCAGGCCGCGCGCTTCGAACTGACCTTGTCGCTGGCCGCCGGTTCCGACGGCATCAACGGCGTGCTCGACTACGACATCGACCTGTTCGACGCCGGCACCGCGCAGCGCCTGCTGCGCCAGTTCGAACACTTGCTCGGCGACGCGGTCGCGCATCCCGATCGACCGCTGTCGCAGCTCGCGCTGCTGGACGCCGCCGATCGCAACGAACTGCTGCGCCTGGGACATGGCGGCGACGCCGAACTCGATAACGAACTCGACGCTGCAAACGAGCACCTGTACGCGATGTTCGCGCAGCAAGCGCTGCGCACGCCCGATGCGATCGCCTTGATCGAACCGGGCCGCGAACTGACCTATCGCGAGCTGCTGCAACGCGCCAACGGCCTGGGCCTTGCGTTGCAGGCGCTCGGCGTCGGCGTGGAATCGCGGGTCGGCGTGTTGACCGATCGCTCGATCGAAGCGCTGGTCGCGGTGCTCGGCGTGCTCGCCGCCGGCGCGGCCTATCTGCCGCTGGACCCGGCGCATCCGGACGAACGCCTGCATTTCCTGCTCGACGACGCCGCCGCGCTGGCGCTGGTGGCGCCGCCGCAATGGCGCGCGCGCGCCGATGCCTTGAACCTGCGCGTGCCGGTACTGGTCAGCGACGAAGCCGCCGAGTCGGCGAGCGCGCCCGCGGTCGAGTTCGCGCCTGAGCACGCCGCCTACGTCATCTACACCTCCGGTTCGACCGGCCAGCCCAAGGGCGTGGTGATCGAACACCGCGGCGCGGCGAATCTGACCCGTGGCTTCATGGCACGGCACGATTTCAAGGACCAGCACCTGTTGATGATCCCGCCGCTGGTGTTCGACGCCTCGGTCGGCGATGTGTTCCCGGCCTTGGCGAGCGGTTCGGCGCTGGTGCTGCATCCCAATCCGACTGAGCTGGGCCCGTTCGAACTCGAAGCGTTCTGCCGCGAGCACCGGATCAGCGCGATCGACGCGCCGGCCGCGCTGTGGCGTCGCTGGAGCGAAGGTTGGTCGACGATCGTGCGCAGCGAGCCGCTGTTGCCGCATCTGCGCCTGATGATGATCGGCGGCGAGAGCGTCGCGGTCGAACAGGTGCGCCGCTTCGCCCAGATCACCGACGGCCGGGTCGCGCTGAGCAATCACTACGGCCCGACCGAGACCTCGGTGTGCGCGGCCATGCTCAGCACGACCGATGCCAGCGAGTACGTGACGCGCGAGCTGCCGATCGGTCGTCCGTTGCCGGGCGTGCGCCTGTACGTGCTCGATCCGCACGGCGCGTTGGCGCCGCGCGGCGTGGTCGGCGAGCTCTGCATCGGCGGTCTCGGCGTGGCGCGCGGCTATCTCAATCAAGCCGAACTCAGCGCGGCGAGTTTTCCGCCCGATCCTTTCGCGACCGGTGGCCGGCTGTACCGCACCGGCGATCTGGCCCGCTGGAACAGCGACGACAGCCTGCAATTCCTCGGCCGCCGCGATCACCAGATCAAGCTGCGCGGCTTCCGCATCGAACTGGGCGAGATCGAAACCGCGCTGGAGTCGCATGCGCAGGTCGAGGCCGCGGTGGTGCTGCTGCGCGAAGACCGGCCCGGCGACAAGCGCCTGGTCGCTTACGTTGTCGCCGACGAAGCCAGCGGCCCGAACCAGTGGCGCGAGCATCTCGCCCGCAGCCTGCCCGAAGCGTTGCTGCCGTCGGCCTACGTGCGTCTGCCGGCGATGCCGCTCAACCGCAACGGCAAGGTCGATCGCAAGGCGCTGCCCGAACCGAGCGCCGAGTTGCTGGTCGAACGCACCATGATCGAAGCGCAGACCGACACCGAGCGCGCCGTACTCGCGGTCTGGCGCGAGGTGCTCGGCCGCGACGAGATCAGCGCCGACGACGATTTCTTCTCGATCGGCGGCGATTCGCTGATGACCCTGCCGCTGGTGTTCAAGCTGCATGCCGCGCTCGGCGTGGAGCTGCCGCTGGCCTCGGTGTTCGCCGCGCCGACCCTGGCCGCGCAGGCGCGCCGCATCGACGAACTGCTGTCGGGCGAAGCGGTCGACGAATTCGATCTGGCCGCGCAGGTGCAACTCGCCGACGATATCCATCCGCGCAACGCCGCATTGCCGGCGGCCTCGCGCGCCAACCCGCGCTCGGCCTTCATCACCGGCGCCACCGGTTTCCTCGGCGCCTACATGGTGCGCGAGCTGCTCGACGTGACCAGCGCCGAAGTCGTGTGCCTCGTGCGCGCTGCCGACACCGGCGAAGGGCTGGCCCGCATTCGCGCCAACCTGCACGGCTACGGCCTGTGGCGCGCCGGCGACGAAGCGCGCCTGGCGATCGTGCTCGGCGATCTCGCATTGCCGCGCATGGGCCTGGACGAAGCCGCGTTCGATGCGCTCGCGCAGCGCGCCGAGGTGATCTTCCACAACGGCGGCCAGGTCAATTTCCTCGCGCCGTATCAGCACCTGGAAGCGGCCAATGTCGGCGGCACCCGCGAAGTGCTGCGGCTGGCGACCTTGCACCGGCTCAAGCCGGTGCATCTGGTCTCCACCCTCGGCGTGTGCCTGACCGCGTCGAATCTCGACCGCACCGTGTTCGAATCCGATCCGCCGCCGAGCGCCGACGAACAATACGGCGGCTACAACCAGAGCAAGTGGGTCGGCGAGCAACTGGCGCTGGTCGCGCGCGAACGCGGCCTGCCGGTGGCGATCTATCGGCCGGCGCGCATCACCGGCGACAGCCACACCGGCGCCAGCAACCTGGGCGATTACTTCAACGCCTGGCTCAAGGGCTGCGTGCAGATGGGCCGCGCGCCGCATCTGCCCAACGAAGCCTTCGACATGGCGCCGGTGGACTACGTCGGCCGCTCGATCGTGCGCATCGCGCTCGGCGCGGGCGAGGCCAACGGCAACTTCCATTTCTACAACCGCCGCCGCCTGCCGATCCCGACCGCCGTGGCGACCCTGCGCGAAGCCGGATTGGCGCTGGAGGAAATCGACTATCAGCAGTGGCGGCGCGAACTGCTCGCGCAGGCCTCGGTGTCGCGCGAAAACGCATTGGCGCCGTTCGCCGGTTTGTTCCCGGCCCATCCCGATCCGCGCGAACCCAGCTTCGATTGCAGCGCGACCACGCGCGCGGTCGAGCCGCTCGGGCTGATCTGTCCGCCGGCCGACGCCGCGCTGTTGCGCTTGTACGTGCGTTTCCTGCAATCACGCGATTTCTTCCCGGTCGCCGCCGAGGTGAGCGCATGAATCCGTGGGCCGGCCTGCGCAACTTCCTGCTGATCTGGTTCGGCCAGCTGGTCTCGGGCGTCGGCTCGCGCCTGACCGCGTTCGCGCTGGGCGTGTGGGTGTTGCAGAGCACCGGCTCGACCACGCGCTTTGCGATGGTGTTCGTGGCGATGGCGGTGCCGTCGCTGCTGATCTCGCCGATCGCCGGCGCCTTGGTGGACCGCTGGGACCGGCGCCGCACCATGATCGCGTGCGAAGCGATCTCGGCCACCACCATGCTCGCGATGGCCGGCCTGCTCGCGAGCGGTCATCTGGCGATGTGGCATATCTACGCCGGCGTCGGCATCACCGCGCTGGCCAACGCGTTCCTGCAACCGGCTTATGCGGCGAGCATTCCGCTGCTGGCCACCTCCGATCAGCTGACCCGGGTCAACGGCCTGGTCCAGACCGGTTTCGCGATCGCCCAGGTCGGCGGTCCGCTGCTGGCGGGCATCCTGGTCAGCACGATCTCGATGCAGGGCGTGCTGATCGTCGACGCGCTCACCTTCGTGACCGGCCTGCTGGCGCTGGTATGGGCGCGGATACCGCGGCCGCAACGTACCTTGGAAGACGACGAGCGCGGCCTGTGGCACGAAGCGGCGACCGGCTTCGCCTACGTGCGCGATCGTCGCGGCCTGTTCGGCCTGTTGATCGTGTTCGGCCTGAGCAATTTCATGTTCGGCATCGCCAGCATCGCGATCACCCCGCTGATCCTGTCGTTGGCCGATCCGGCGCTGCTCGGCATGCAGATGGCGATCGGCGGCGTCGGCCTGTTGATCGGCGGCGTGGCGATGACGACCTGGGGCGGGCCGCGCCGGCGCGTGGTCGGCGTGCTCGGATTTTCGATGCTGGCCGGCCTGTTCCTCGCCGCGCACGGGCTGCGTCCGTCGTTCGCGCTGGTGGTGGTGGCCGGGTTCCTGTTCTTCCTCAGCGTTCCGATCATCAACGCCAGCAACGCCACGCTGTGGCAGAGCAAGGTGCCGGCCGATCTGCAGGGCCGCTGCTTCGCGATCCAGCGCGTGCTCGCCGAAGCGGCAATGCCGCTGGCGTTCTGCCTGGCCGGACCGTTGGCCGAGCACGTGTTCGAACCGTTGATGGCGGTCGACGGCGCGCTCGCCGGATCGATCGGCCTGTTGATCGGCACCGGCCCCGGCCGTGGCCTGAGCCTGATGTTCATCGTACTGGGGTTGTCGATGGTGGCGATCGCCGCGGTCGCCTGGTCGGTGCGTTCCATTCGCGAAGTCGAACAGCAGTTGCCCGACGCGCCGGTCGCGGCCGAGCAAGGCGAGATCGACGAAACCCCCATCAAATGCGTGGCCTGAGTCGCTCAGGCATCAACAAGGAGTCGTTCATGCAAGACCCAGCCATCGACCCAGGGCCGTATCGCGCGGTACGCGACCATCGCGACCGACGCTGTACACCGCCGCTCGACGATGCGTTCGCCGGCGGCGAACGCGGGTAAGGATCCAAACGCAGTGCCTCGCCGATGCCGGCGAGTTATGGACGGACTCGCGCACGCACACACCGTGCGGCGCGGTCTGAGCTAAGCCAAGTGATGCAGGGATGAAATGGCAATGACCCCAGACAACGACTCGACTTCGGTCATCGACTCCGACCGCCTGCTGATGCAGGGACAGGCCTTCGTCGAGAGCCCGATCGCCGCGGTGCGCGGCAAACTGCTGCAGGCCTCCGTGGTCGAACGCGAACAGGACCCCAGCGCGCCGCTGCCGCAGACCGTGGCGTGGATCCGCACCTTCCTCGCCCGTCCGCACCCGGACGTGGGCCGGCCGGGACCGGTGTGTCCGTTCACGCCGACCGCGCTCGCGCTCGACACGATCTGGCTGGCGGAAATCCACGACCGCGATGTCAGCGTCGACAGGATTACCCAATTGATCGGCGAATACCGCGACCTGTTCGCCGAAATCGAACCGCGCACCGGCCAGGTGGCGATCAACAAAACCGTGTTGATCGTGTTCCCGCACCTGGGCGACGAAGCGGCGGCGTTCATCGACGAAGTGCAGCAGCAGTTGAAGCCGAGCTTCGTCGACCTGGGCCTGATGCTCGGCGAGTTCCACGCGACCAACGAAAGCCCCGGGCTGCGCAATCCGGACTTCCGTCCGCTGCGCAGCCCGGTGCCGATGCTCGCGATCCGGCACATGGTCGAAACCGACCTGCCGTTCCTGCGCCGCTCGCTGGACACGCCGCAGGTGCGCGGCCAGTACCTGCGTTCCTACCTGCGCCGGCTCGGCCCCACGGTGCGGCGCAACTACTTCGAGCAGGCGCTCACCGCGCTGGTCGATGCGGAACTGGAAGTGCGCGCGCTGAAGCGGGCCAAGGCCGACAAGACGGCCGACAAGGCCGACAAAGCCGACAAACCGGTGCGCGCCTGAGGCGCCGCCGACACCTTCGAATGTACGGATACTGACTTCGATGACTGAGCAAGACATCAACGCCGGCGGACGCGTGGCGATCGTCGGCGGCGGCCTGGCCGGTTCGCTGCTGGCCTTGTCGCTGGCGCGCCAGGGCGTGGGCGTGGACGTGTACGAACGGCGCCCGGACCCGCGCGTCGGCCTGAGCGAGGGCGGGCGCTCGATCAACCTGGGCCTGTCCAAGCGTGGCATCCAGGCGCTGACCGAGGTCGGCCTGATCGACCAGGTGATGCCGCTGTCGGTGGTGATGGGCGGCCGGGTGATCCATGCGCCCGACGGCAGCACCCGCTTCCAGCCCTACGGCAAGGACCGCGGCGAAGTGCTGCATTCGATCGACCGCAACGAACTCAACCGGCTGCTGCTCGATCACGCCCAGCGCCATCCGCAGGTGCGATTGCATTTCAACCATCGCCTGGACCGGATCGACAAGGCCCGGCGCGAGCTGGAATTCGATCACGACGGCGAGAAAGTGCGCGCGCAGCCGGCCTGGGTGGTCGGCGCGGACGGCGCGTTCTCGCGCGCGCGCCAGGAAATGCAGCGCGGCGAACGCGCCGACTATCACCAGGAATACCTGGAGTGGGGCTACAAGGAACTGAGCCTGGCGGCGCTGCCCGGCGGCGGTTCGCAGATCGAACTCGAAGCGCTGCACGTGTGGCCGCGCGTGCATTGCTTCTTCGTGTCCCATCCCAACCGTGATGGGTCGCACACGCTGACCTTGTTCCTGCCGCATGAAGGGCCGGACAGTTTTGCCACCACGCGTACGCCGGATGAGGTGCGCGCGCTGTTCGGCAAGTATTTCCCGGACTTGATCCCGCTGCTGCCCAACCTGGTCGACGACTGGGTCAGCCACCCGACCGGCTCGCTGATCACCACCCGCACCGCGCCGTGGAGCATGGACGAGTGGATCGTGCTGGTCGGCGACGCCTGCCACGCGGTGTATCCGTTCTACGGCCAGGGCATGAACTCGGCGTTCGAGGATTGCTCGGCGCTGATGGCCGCGTTCGCCGCGCACCCGCGCGACCGCCGCGCCGCCTTTATCGCCTATGAGCAGTCGCGGCGGCCGCATACCGACACCCTGGCCGAACTGTCGAAGGCCAATTTCATCGAGCTCAAGCAGAAGGTGCAGTCGTTCTGGTTCCTCGCGCGCAAGCGCGTCGACGCCGCGCTCAACCGGCTGCTGCCCAAGACCTGGCTGCCGCTGTACACCATGATCGCCCACACCACCATGCCGTACGGCGACGCGCTCAAGCGCTCGCGGCAGCAGGAGAAGATCCTGCTCGGCGCGGTGTCGGCGCTGGCCTTGGTGGTGGTCGGCGCGGGCGTGTGGGTGGGCCGGCTGCTCTGAGTCGGCGCCACCGGTGAGCCGCTTGCGCAAGCGGCTTTCATCGGATCGACACGATCTTGCGATAAGGATATCGGCATGAACGAGAACTCTGCGATCCAAGCCCGCCTGCCCCAGGCCGCCCTGACCGACGCCGAAGGCATCGAAACTGGCCTGAGCCAGGACGGACTCGCCCGCTGCGGCGAGCGCGAACTGGGGCTGTTGCGCGCGTTGCGTGGCTCGCGCGACGACGCGGCCATCCGGATGCCGTCGCATGGCGGCGCCGACCCAGGCCTGGGCGGCGGCTTGAGCCACGATGAGCGCGCGCTGCTGCTGGCCGCGTTCGGCATCGATGCGCGTACTCGCCCGTTGAGCCTGCTCGCGGTCGATTTCATCCGCACCCGCCGGCGTCTGCGCGACGCGCGGCCGCGAACCGCCGACGCGGCCTGCTGAGTCCGGCCGCGGCGAAGCGCGACTACACTGACGGCGTCTAAACCGCCGCCATCGCGTACCGATCGATGATCCACCGCAAGACCCAGCTCGACAGCACCGGTTGCGGCCTGGCCTGCGTGGCCATGCTGGGCCATATCGGCTATGCGCAAGCGCGTTCGCTCGCGCGCCAGCTCGGCATCGTGCCGAAAACGTCGGGCGAAGCCAGCGGCGGCAACGCTCGTCACAGACGCAAGGCCTACTACACCAGCGCCAACGAACTGGCGCGGATGCTGCGCCTGCTCGGCGCGCGTCCCGGCCGCGAGCGCATGCTCGAACGCGCCGATGCGCTCGACAGCGACGGCATTCTCGGCATCAACCCCAACCCGCGCGACGGCAACTGGCATTGGGTGGTGTACCTCCACGACGACCACGGCGGCTACGTGCTCGACCCCAATCCGCGCGTGTGCAGCGAGCGCCGCACCGATCTGCGCCGGATGCGCTGCCGCAGCTTCCTTCCAGTGCCTGCTCGCGCAGACTAATCGCGACACGCTCACCGCGACAAATAGACGGGCTACAGCGACTCCAGCGCCCGCCGCACCCGCCGCAGCGCCACGCCGATCTCCTCGGCATCGATCACCCCATAGCCGAAGGTGATCGCCGGCCGCGACAACGGCGCGATCGCGTAATCGTCGATCGACTCCGCGCCCGGCAACAGCGGCAGCGCACGCGCCAGGACCGCCGGCGCGAGCGCCGGATCGCGGATGCGCGCGGCCAGGTGCAGGCCGGCCTCGGACGGAATCGGCTGCATCCACGGATCGAGTTCGTCGCGCAATCCCACCAGCAAGGCATCGCGCCGCTCGCCGTAGATCGCGCGCATGCGCCGCACATGCCGGGCCAGATGGCCGTCGCGGATGAACGCGGCGAGCACCGACTGGCTGACGGTGTCGCAATGCGAATCGGCGCAGTGCTTGACCGAGATAAGCGCATCGCGCGCCCACGCCGGCGCGACGACGAAGCCCTTGCGCAGCGCCGGGAACAGGCTCTTGGAAAACGTGCCGACGTAGAACACCAGCGCATCGCGATCCAGCGTCTGCAAGGCATCCAGCGGACGGCCGCCGAAGCGGAACTCGCCGTCGTAATCGTCCTCGATCACGATCGCGTTGCGTCGCCGTGCGAAGTCGAGCAAGGCGCGCCGCCGCGACAACGACAAGGCCACGCCGGTCGGCGACTGATGCGACGGGGTCACGCTGATCACCCGCACGTCCTCGGGCAGTTGCTCCACGCACAGGCCCTCGTCGTCGACCGGCATCGGCACCAGGCGCGCACCGGCCGCGGCGAACGCGGCGCGCACCGGCGGATAACCGGGCTCCTCGACCGCGACTTTGGTGACGCCCGGCGTCACCAGCAAACGCGCGAGCAGATCGAACGCCTGCTGCGCGCCGGAGGTCACGATCACATCGTCGGCCACGCACGCCACCGCGCGCGCGAACGCGACGTGCTGGGCAATGGCCTCGCGCAATGGCGCGATGCCTTCCGACGGCGGATAGCTGAAACGGCTCTTCGACCAGCTGCGCAGCGATTGCGCCGACAAACGCCGCCACACGTCGTGGGGGAAATGGCGGTGATCGGGAATGCCCAGGCGGAAGCAGCGCTCGGGCAGTTGCCGCGGCGGGCCGGGGCGCAGGAACGGCGTACGCCACAACGGATTGAGCCGCGGGTCTTCGATGCCGGCCGCCAGCGAGCGCGGCCCGCGCCGGTCGCGGCGTCCGGCGACGTCGGCGATCACCGCCTTGGCGCCGGCGCGCGGGGTCACGTAGCCCTCGGCGATCAGCAGGTCGTACGCGGTCACCACCGTGTTGCGCGCGATCCCGAGCGCGCTGGCGACCTGGCGCGTGGCCGGCAAGGCCGAACCCGCGGCCAGCCGGCCGTCGAGGATCGCCGCGCGCAGTTGCTGGTGCAGCGCCTGGGTCAGGGTGCCCTGGCCGCGGTCCGGCAAGGCCAGCGGAAACTGGAAAACTGGTTCCATCAAATCTCCCCAGGCTGGACCAACCAAGGCACCAGCTTACCCCTAAGCTGACCCCATGAAAGCGGCCCCCGCCGCACGGAGCGCCCCCATGATCGACCTGTATTTCGCCGCCACGCCCAACGGCCTCAAGCTGCGCTTGTACCTGGAAGAGACCGGCCTGGCCCACCGCGTGGTGCCGGTCAAGCTGTCGGCCGGCGAGCAGTTCCAGCCGGACTTCCTGGCGATTTCGCCGAACAACAAGATCCCGGCGATCGTCGACCACGCCCCCGCCGACGGCGGCGAGCCGCTGGCGGTGTTCGAATCCGGCGCGATCTTGCTCTACCTCGCACGCAAGACCGGCCTGCTGTGGCCGCGCGAGGAACGCGCGCAGCTGCAGGCCACTCAGTGGCTGTTCTGGCAGATGGCCGGGCTCGGCCCGATGGCCGGCCAGGCCGGGCACTTCCGCGCCCACGCGCCCGAAGCGGTGCCGTATGCGATCGAGCGCTATACCCGCGAGGTGAAGCGTCTGTTCGGCGTGCTTGACCGGCAATTGCAGGGACGCGACTTCATCGCTGGCGAGACCTACTCCATCGCCGATGTCGCCTGCTATCCGTGGATCGTGCCGCACGCCGGGCTGGGCCAGACCCTCGCCGACACGCCGAACCTGCAGGCCTGGTTCGAACGCATCCGCGCGCGGCCGGCGACGCAGCGCGCGTACCAGGGCGTCGACGATCCGTATGCGAAGACGGCGAACTTCAGCGACGCCGAACGCAAGGTCTTGTTCGGGCAAGGCGCGCAGAAGTAAGCGGCGACTTCAACGCAGGCGACAACGCGGTTCGGACACCGGCACCGCTCCACCGCGTCAATAGCGACACATCGCATTCCCGCCCGTTCGTATCTGCGGGAATGCCGGAATCGAAACAACGAATCGAACGCAAGACGGCCCAGGCCGTCATGGCAACGCTTTGCCCGCTCGAACCAGAAACCACATCGCCACCTCCACGAGGCCCGCCATGCATCCGATCTGCGAAACCTGCGGCACCCAATTCGCCGAATCCTCCGCGCCGCCCGAGCGCTGCCCGATCTGCGAAGACGAACGCCAGTACGTCGGCTGGAACGGCCAGCGCTGGACCACCCTTGAGGCGATGGCGGAACGCTACAGCCTGCGTTTCGAAGACGACGCCGGCGTGCTCGGCATCGGCCTGAGCCCGGACTTCGCCATCAATCAACGCGCGATCTATCTGCAGACCGACGCCGGCAACATCCTGTGGGAGTGCCTGACCCTGGTCACCGAGGACGCCGTGGCCGAATTGAAGGCGCGCGGCGGCGTCGACCTGATCGCGATCTCGCACCCGCACTTCTACGCCTCCATGGTCGAATGGAGCCAGGCGCTCGGCGGCGTGCCGATCTATCTGCACGAGGCCGACCGCGAATGGGTGCAGCGCGATTCGCCGCTGATCCGCTACTGGAGCGGCGACGAACTGCCGCTGTCGCCCGACGTCACCCTGATCCGCTGCGGCGGCCATTTCACCGGCAGCACCGCGCTGCACTGGCGTCGCGGCGGCGAACGCGGCGATGCGCTGTTCCCCGGCGACGCGCTGCAGGTCGTGTCCGACCGCCGCCATGTGACCTTCATGTACAGCTACCCGAACTACATCCCGATGAAGCCGAGCGACGTGCAGGCGATGCAACAGCGCGTGTCGCGCTACGGGTTCGAGGATGTGTACGGGTACACCTGGGGACGCAACATCGTCGGCGGCGGACGCGAGGCGGTGGGTGCGTCGTTCGAACGTTACTTTGCCGCGATTGCGGCTTGAGCGGTGGGCGTTCGATCGAATGTTGCCTGAGCGACCGCGGCACGCTTGATGGATGCCGCGTCGTTTATGGGGTTCTTCGGTCCCTTCTGAGTTTTCGACTTTTTTGCTGGAGCTATTGCCATGACGCTTGGTCCGGACACATTGCATCAGTACCTGCCGGCGCGCATCAGCGCCAGCGCCGACCTGCCGTGGATTCCCTCGGCTACCCGCGGCAAGTACGCCAAGCCGCTGCGCTTCTTCGCCGAGGACCGCGGCTTCGTCGAACTGCTGCGCATGGACCCCGGCGTGACCATGCCGCTGCACCGGCACACCGGTGAGATCCACGCCTACAACCTCAGCGGCACCCGCCAGCTATGCACCGGCGAACTGATCGGCCCTGGCGACTACGTGTTCGAACCGTCCGGCAATGTCGACTGGTGGAAGATCGTCGGCAACGAGCCGATGATCGCGCTGGTGGTGGTGATGGGCACGGTCGAATTTCTCGGCCCGGGCGGCAGCGTGCGTGCGCGTGCCAACGCCACGACCCAGCGCGCGGAGTACGAGCGGTATTGCCGCGAGCATCGGCGGACGGTGCTGGATCTGACCGATCGGTAGGTCGGCGGGAATCGGGAATCGGGAATCGGGAATCGGGAATCGATTAGAGTTTGGGACGTTCGATCCGAATCCGGAGCATCGCAACCACCAACGACTGCGCAGGTTTCGAGTTTTTTTGTGGGAGGGGCTTCAGCCCCGACGCCTTTCACTCAGATCGCAGCATCCACCATTACGGATCGAGAAACGTCGGGGCTCAAGCCCCTCCCACGAGATCCCGCGGTTGCACGCGCGATCGGGATTGGCTGCGATCAACCCTCGACGAACGCCTGCAACCGCAACAGCGCCTGCTCCCACTGCCCGGCGATGCTCTCCAGCGAACGTCGCGCCTCATCGATCTGCGCGGGCTCGAACTCCCACAGACGTTCGCGCCCGACCTTCAGGTCGCGTGCCAGTCCCACTTCAGCCAACACCTGCAGATGCTTGGTCACCGCCTGCCGGCTGATCTGCGTGGTCGCGGTCAACTGCGCGATCGAAAACGCCCCGCCCGCGCACAAGGCCACCAGCAAGCGGAGCCGCGTCTCGTCGCCGAGCGCACCGAACACCCGCGCCGACTTGCGCAGCGCGGGCGCCTTCAACGCCGCCGGCTTAGCTGACATAGCGTTCGATGTTCTTGATCTGCTCGTCCCAGCCGCCGGAATTCATCCGGAACGCTTCCTCGCGCCGCGCCGCCGGCACCTTGTCGAAGCCGGACTCGACCGTGCGAAGCAGCGTCCCGCCCTCGACCTCTTCGAGCGTGAACTCCACCAGCGTCGGCTCCTCCTTGGAGTAGTCGACCGCCGGATCGACCGCATACGGATGCCAGTTGAACGAGAACAGCCGCTGCGGCTGCAGTTCGCGCACGACCACCCGCATCAGCAGATGCTCGTAGCCCGGATAGGTGATGTATCCCTGGGTGACTTCCCCGGGGACAAAGCGCTGGCCCTCGAACTTCACGCCGAACCACTGGCCGAAGGACTCGGCGTCGGTCAACGCGTGCCAGACCTTGGCGCGCGGGGCCTTGAGCAGGATCTGGCGTTCGATACGGTCGGTAGATGATGCGTTCATGACAGGCAACCTCCTGGGTGCATTTCGTGCCGGCATGCTGCCACGGCCTAAATGCAACCGTCAAGTTGCCTGTTTATATTCGCCGGATTGCTCCGCGCGATGTCGACGCCGAACCTGCGCGAACGATCAGAGCGGCCACTTCCTGCCTGCGATCTCGTCGATCGACCGATGCTGCTTGTGGTCGCATTGATTGAAGCGCTCCACACGGTCGCAGGTGCGAGAATTCGCAGATCCAAGCGTACACCGCAGTTCCTCGTCGAGATGGGCGACCGTCATGCGCGGCTCACTGGCCTTCCCGCCTATGCGTGCCTGCCCGTCGTCGAGGTAGTTCGCGATCTCGCGCATATGTCGTTCGCCAGCGCAAACAACCAGGCGCTGACGATCCGATCGCGCCGAAACCGATTCATCAACCTCAGCCACACCAGCCGCGGAACCGAGCTGAGTCGATCGCCCGCATCCAAGCGGACGCCGCTCCAGAAAAAACGCACACTTCGCCGGGCACCGCGCTGTGATCGCGCAGATAGTCCGTCAGTACGTGACGCGGACGGCCGAATGCCCGATGTAGGGACAGATCGACCTGGAGCAGGTAAGCGCCCAAGCCGATCGATTTTCTGATGCTTCATGCAAGCCACGTCCTTGGCAATCCGGCATTGCCGATAAAGGGTCGGACCTGGGCGGCCTGAGAATCCTCCGCTGCCAGATCCCTCCTCGGGCTCGCTCCGCAGACCGGCCGATTGATGGCGCCGCGGCTCAATAGTATGCCGGCCATGGACGGAACGAGCGCGGCCCGGCGCGCCTGGCGCGCAGGCCCCGACCGCCTCGCGGTCGCCATTTCAGAACCATCCGCGATGGATGTCGCGCTGTGTTCCAAGCGCACATCCGGTCGAGGTGCCGATCGGTTCCATCCGCGGCCATTCCAACGCAATCGACCGACACGCGCGCGAACGCCGAAATGCCGGAACGCCGCTCGATCGCGCGCCGACCGCATGACGTTTGTCATCGATCGCCACTGCACCGCGCCAGATCGCCGGCATCGCCTCAATGCAAGCGTCACCGCGCATACAATGCGCGGGCCTTCGTTCGCTTCGGACTCGCGCAAACGCTCGCAGGCCGAGATTGCAACCGATACGCCGCTCTCGGCATCACCACTATCAACTCCCCCGCCAGACCGATACTGGATGCCCCCATCGCCGCGTCACCGATACGATGGCGAGCCGCGCGGCTCGTCCCCTCGACGCATCGTCCGCCGTCCCCGCTCGCGCGATCGCCCGTCCGCTTGCATGCCGCCTGACGCGGAGATTTACGTCGGATGTGTTTGTTTGTATTGCCCCGACCGACCGCATCGGCCGGCGCTACCATGCCGGCTCGCATGAGGTGGCCATGAACAAAGTCCTGCTGATCGAGGACGACGCCCGTCTGGCCGGGTTGATCTCCGAATACCTGCAACGCTACGACTTTCAGACCCGCGTGGTGCTGCGCGGCGACCAGGCCTTGACCGCGATCGAGGCCGATCCGCCCGACGTGATCGTGCTCGACCTGATGTTGCCGGGCATGGACGGCTTCGATGTCTGCCGCCAGATCCGCAAGCAATCGGATTTGCCGATCGTGATGCTGACCGCGCGCGCGGATCTGTTCGATCAGGTGACCGGGCTGGAAGTCGGCGCCGACGATTACGTGCTCAAGCCGGTGGAACCGCGGCTGCTGCTGGCGCGGCTGCGCGCGATCCTGCGCCGCAGCCAGGCGCAGCCGCAGGCCGCGATGCCGTCGCTGTTGAGCTACGGCGGGTTGCAGATCGACATGAGCGCGCGCCAGGTGTATTGGCGCGGCGAGGAGATCGACCTGAAGACCGCCGACTACAACCTGTTCGTGATCCTCGCCCAGGCCGCCGGCCGCGTGCTCAGCCGCGACGAACTGCTGCGGCGCTGGCGCGGTATCGGCTTCGACGGGGTCGATCGCACCGTCGATGTCAGCATCTCGCGGCTGCGCCGGCACTTCGCCGACGATGCGCACGAGCCGCGCAAGATCAAGACGGTGTGGGGCCGCGGCTACTTGTTCAGCCCGATCGCCTGGGAGGACTGAATGCTGCAGATGCTGGTGCGGCTGTACCTGACCGTGGCCGGCTTGCTGCTGTGCTCGTTCCTGTTGGTGCAGCAGGTGTTTCCGTATGTGTTCCCGGATCAGTACGGCGAATCGGCGCGGCAAGAATTCGTCGGCGAACTGGCCCTGTTGCGCGAGCGTCTGGCCGGCGCGAGCGGCGAGCAACTGCGCGCCCGCGTCGCCGCGCTCAACCGCGTCACCGCCGATCGCTACCGCTTGCTGCCGGCATCGGGATTGAGCGCATTGTCGGCGCAGGTGCGCGACGACCTGCGCCGCTCTGATACCGCCAGCGATCACGGCAACAGCGAGCACCACCACGTCTATCTGCGCCTGCGCGGCGGCGAAGTGATCCAGATCGGTTACGACGAAGGCGATTTCCCGATCCGCTACATCGCCTACTTCACCGTGTTCACGATGGTGCTGC
Source organism: Lysobacter capsici (assembly GCF_018732085.1). Lineage (NCBI taxonomy): Bacteria > Pseudomonadati > Pseudomonadota > Gammaproteobacteria > Lysobacterales > Lysobacteraceae > Lysobacter > Lysobacter capsici. The sequence goes on from NZ_CP076103.1 coordinate 5,661,132, forward strand.
TGGGACTGATGATCTGGCTGCAGCCGCACTGGCGCGACCTGGAGCGCCTGCGCGACGCGGCCGCGCGCTTCGGCGACGGCGACCTGAGCGCGCGCGCGCGATTGCGCGGCGGTTCCTCGATCCACCATCTGTGCATGTACTTCAACAACATGGCCGACCAGATCGGCCGGCTGATCCAGTCGCAGCGCGACATGGTCAACGCCGCCTCGCACGAGCTGCGCACGCCGATCATGCGGCTGGAATTCGGCCTGGCCAATCTGGCCGATACCCTCGACGACCGGGTCGCGCGCGCCCGCGTGCATGCGCTGCGCTGCGATGTGGAGGAACTCGACCTGCTGGTCGGCGAACTGCTGACCCTGGGCATGATGGAGCGCAACGGCCCGCTGCCGACCCTGGAGCAGGTCGACCTGGGCACGCTGCTGCGCGCCTCCACCGGCGTCTCGGCCGAGGAACTGCGGATTCGCGCGACCACGATCGAATGGGCGATCGCGCCGGGCCTGGAGCAGATCGCGGTGGAGCCGCGCAGCCTGAGCCGCGCCTTCTCCAACCTGATGCGCAACGCGCTGCGCTATGCCGACAGCACGATCCGGGTCAGCGCGCAGGGCGACGGCGCGGCCTGGCGGCTGATCGTCGAGGACGACGGCGTGGGCATTCCGGTCGAGGACCGGCGCCGGGTGTTCGAACCGTTCTACCGCCTGGACCGTAGCCGCGACCGCGCCACCGGCGGCTTCGGCCTGGGCCTGAGCATCGTGCGCCAGGTGATCGAACGCCACGGCGGCGAGATCGAGGTCGACGGCTCGAGCCTGGGCGGCGCGCGTTTCGTCGCGCGCTTGCCGCGCCATCAGCCCGGCCTGTGGGCCGGCCGCAACCGCGGCGAGGCCGAGGACCTGGACGAGCTGGAGCACTCCTTCCACATTCAATGACCCTTTTTCGGCGCAAGCGGCGTTATTTGTTACGCAAGCTCCCACTACCGCCCTACCGGCTTCCAGGAAGGAACCCCAAAGGACTTCTCATGCATATGGATATGAATGCGTTCCCCGACGACGCCCGCCACGACGGCAGCGCCACCGAGTTGCTGTTCGACGATGTCGAATCGCAGGTGCTGGACCTGGCCAATCAGGCGATCGGCTACCTCGCCAGCGAACAACCCCGCCAGGCCGCCCAGCACTGGGCGCGCGCGATCGCGCTGGCCGACGCCGGCCTGCCGCAGGACGAAATCCGCTTCTGGTTGCGCAGCGGCGTCGCCGAGGCCTATTTCCAACTGGGCAACGACGCGGCCTGCATCCACGCCGCGCGCGAGGCGCGGGCGTGGTGCCTGCAACAGCAGGCGCCGCTGGCGACCTTGCTGCTCGGCCAGGCCTTGCTGCGCAGCGGCCAGGTCGACGCGGCGCTGGACGCACTGCGCGAGGCGCGCTCGCTGATCGGCGGCGATTTCTTCGAAGCGCTGGATCCGTCCCTGCGCGAGACCATCGCCGATCTGCTCGCGCAGACCCGCGCGGCCTGAGCGGCGCGCGACGCGGTTGGTCGCCGCCTCAGCCGGGCCAACCGACGCGAAGATGCGCGAGGCGGTTCAAAACCGCGTCCACCACTGCACCGAGCGTTCGAAATAACCGATCAAGGTCTGGCTCAGGCGCTGCCGGTCGGCCGGTTCGCCGCTGGCGATCACCCGGTCGACCGCGCTGTGCAGCGCGGTGAAGAAGATCACCGCGGTCAGGCGCGGGTCCGGCGCGACCCACACGCGCGCGGCGATCCCGCCTTCGAGCAGTTCGACCAGCCGCTCGATCACCGGGTTTTCTTGCCAGGCGTGGCGGTCGTGGCTGCGCTGGTCGTGAAAGACCACGTCGTGCAAGGCGACGTGATCCAGGTAACCGTCGACGCCGGTGCGCACAAAGGTACGCAGGCGCGCGCCCCAGTCGCCCGGCGGGCAGCGCGCCATCGCCGCGTCGAGGTGCGCGCAGTAATCGCTCACGAAGCGATCCTGCATGGCCTGCAGCAATTGCTCGCGGGTGGCGTAGTGCTCGCGCGCGGTGCGCGGCGGCAGGCCGGCGGCGGCAGCGATTTCGGCCAGGCCGACGCGCTCGACCCCGCGTTCGATGAACAAGCGCTCGGCGGCGTCCATCAACGCGGCCGCGGCGGGTGGCGCGGCAGGCGGCGGCGAAACGGCGAGCGCGGACGACCGGGACGTCGTCATCGGAGCAGCCTTCAAATGAGAATGGTTCTCATCATAGCCGATTCAACAGTGTTGTGTCCGACCGGCCTGGACGGGTCGCATCTGTCGTACTCGCCGTCGGCGCACGCGCCCGCAATCGCCGATCGATCGCGAACCGATTTTCCCGCGCCGATAAATTTTCACCATTGCTCACCGACGTTTGCGACGGCGATCGATATTCGCATGAGACAAATCCATTCGCGCGCGAGAAAACCGATTGGCGTTCGCCGGAAACAAATCCGAAATCATCACAACCATTCCGTGAACTCTAACGTGCTTGCGAGCGCACGAAGAAACCCGCGATTTTTCAGGGAAAAACGCGACGCACGACGGCTTGTCCGGATTATCCGCGACGCAGTCGATGGCTGTATAAAAAGCTTCACATATCCGTCTTGTGATCCGGCTCTCACCGCACGCTTCGTAAATACTCGACTTGTGATCCGGCTCTCACCGATCTCGATGGACACGGCCTGAGCGCTCGGGGATATTGATTCCGCAGGTGGCGTACGGCACTGCCGATAAGCCAGTTGCAAATCACCGCTTTGGAAGCGAGCCGCTTTTTTGCACGCCGCGCTCTGAAGATGCACCGCCCCCGAGCACGCACCACGCAGGACCGTCAGCACACCAATAAGAACTCAGGCCCGCCGTTCGCGCGCAAGCGCGCTGGATGCATACGGACAGGGCCATGCCCAGGCGCGCTGCGCCGCGGCCATGGCGGTATTTGAATCGCAAGACACATGGAGAGGGGGCCACTCGTAAGAACGAGTTGGCCGTAGGCTCGCGCGCGTCGAACACACGTGCCGTCGGACAGTGTCCGCCGGCCGCCGGTGGCGTGCGGCCCCACGGTCGCTCAGAGGAAGCGCAATGAACGAACTCCATTCCCCCGGCCTGCCCCTCACCACCGCCCAGCGCGGCCTGTGGGTCGGGCACAAACTCGCTTCGGTCGAAGCCACGTTGAACATCGCCGAAGCGGTGGAGATCCACGGGCCGATCGAACCGGCCTTGTTCCTGCGCGCGCTGCGTCAATTCACCCAGGAGGCCGAGGCCACCCGGGTGCGCATCGTCGAGCAAGGCGGACTGCCTTATCAGATCGTGCGCGAGCACTACGAATTCGATTTCCCTTACCTGGACGTGAGCCAGGAAGCCGATCCGCGCGCCGCGGCCGAGCGCTGGATGCAGGCGGAAATCGTCAAGCCGGTCGATCTGGTCCACGATCCGCTGTGGGTCGGCGCGCTGTTCAAATTCGCCGACGACCTGTTCTGCTGGTATCAGCGCGCGCATCACACCGTCTACGACGGGTTCAGCGGCGGCATGTCGGCCAAGCGGATCAACGAACTGTATTGCGCCTACCTCGACGGCCGCGAACCCGAGCCTTGCAGCTACGGCACGCTGGCCTCGCTGGTCGAAGCCGAGGCCGGCTATCGCCAGTCCGAGCGCTGCCGCCGCGACCGCGAGTATTGGCTGGAACAACTCGCCGACCTGCCCGAAGCGGTGACGCTCGCGCGTCGGCGCGTGCGCAACAACGGCGGCCTGCGCCGGGTCAGCGGACACGTGCCGGAGCATGCGCGCGAACGGCTTTCGCAGATCGCGCGCGACTGCGGCGTCAGTTTGCCGCAGGTGTTGATCTCGCTGATCGCGGCGTATTACCACCGCGCCAGCGGCGCCAACGACCTGGTGTTCGGCATGCCGGTGACCGGGCGCGTCAATCACGCGCTGCGCAACACTCCGGGCATGGTCGCCAACGTGGTCGCGATCCGCCTGGCGATGCGTCCGGACATGGGCATGAGCGAGCTGTTCGGACAGGTCTCGCGCGTGGTCAAGTCGGCGCTGCGTCATCAGCAGTACCGTTACGAAGACCTGCGCCGCGACCTGGGCCTGGTCAACACCGACCAGCACATGGCCTGGCTCGGCATCAACATCGAACCCTACGACTACGGCAGCTTCGGCGGCCATCGCGCCAGCGGCCGCAACCTGCACAACGGCACCGCCGAAGACCTGACCGTGTTCGTGTTCGACCGCCTCGACGGCAACGGGCTGAGCTTCGATTTCGACGCCAATCCGACGTTGTATCCGGCGGCCGAACTCGACGAACACCTGCGCCGGCTGATGCGCCTGATCGACGCGGTGCTGGAACATCCCGACGCCACGCTAGGGGCGATCGACATCCTCGGCCAGGACGAACGCGAACGTCTGCTGCTGGGCTGGAACGACACCGACGCGCCGTTGCCGGAAGCCAGCGCGCTGGCGCAGTTCCAGCAGCAGGCCGCGCGCACGCCCGATGCGGTCGCGGTCATCAGCGGCGACACCAGCCTGAGCTATCGCGAACTCGACGAAGGCAGCACGCGCCTGGCCCAGCGCCTGATCGCGCGCGGCGTGCAACCCGGCGCGATCGTCGCGATCGCGCTGCCGCGCGACGAAATCCTGATCGCCGCGCTGCTGGCGGTGTGGAAGGCCGGCGCGGCCTACCTGCCGCTGGACCCGGAAGCGCCGATCGAACGCATCGCGATGACCCTGGACGATGCCGCGCCGAGCCTGCTGCTGACCACGGCGAATTTCGCCGACGCGTTCGGCGCGCACGGCGTGCCGTTGCTGTTCGCGCACGAACAGGACGAGCGCTACGACGCCGATGCCGCGGTGCCGCTGCCGCCCACCCGCGCCGAGGCCGACGCCTATCTGATCTACACCTCCGGCTCGACCGGACGGCCCAAGGGTGTGCGCGTCAGTCAGGGCAACTTGAGCAACTTCCTGCTCGCGACTCAGCGTCTATTCGCGCCGACCTCGGCCGACCGCTTCCTGGCCCAGACCACGGTCGCTTTCGATATCGCCTGTTTCGAGCTGTTCCTGCCGCTCAGCGTCGGCGCGCGGATCGTGCTGACCACCGCCGAGGTGATCCGCAATCCGCTCGCGCTCGGCCGCCTGATTTCGGAGCACGCGCTCAATTTCGTCCAGGCCACGCCGTCGCTGTGGCGCATGCTGCTGGCCAATCCCGACGTGCGCCTGGACGGCGTGCATGCGCTGTCGACCGGCGAAGCGTTGCCGCCGGAACTGGCCCAGCGCCTGATCGCCGCGGCCGCACGGGTCACCAATCTGTACGGACCGACCGAAACCACGGTGTGGGCCAGCGCGATCGAACTGAGCGCACTCGACGTCGCCGACGGCGCCGCGCCGCCGATCGGCCGGCCGCTGTTGAACACCCGCGCCTACGTGCTCGATTCGCAGTGGCAGCCGGTGCCGACCGGCAGCGTCGGCGAGTTGTACATCGGCGGTGCCTGCGTGGCCCAGGGCTATCTCAACCGCGACGATCTGACCGCCGAACGTTTCCTCGACGATCCCTTCGCCGGCGACGGCGCGCGCATGTACCGCACCGGCGACCTGGCGCGCTGGCGCGACGACGGGGTGATCGAATACCTCGGTCGCGCCGACCAGCAGGTCAAGATCCGCGGCCACCGGGTCGAACTGGGCGAGATCGAAACCCTGCTCGGCGCCGACGCGAGCGTCGCCGAAGCCGCGGTCGCGCTGCATACCGACGCGGCCGGTCACGCCCTGCTCGCCGCGTATGTGGTGCCCGCGCCCGGCGCGCGGCTCGACAGCGACGCGCTGCGCCGCCGCCTGGCGCTGAAACTGCCCGACTACATGGTGCCGAGCGTGTACAGCGAACTGGCCGCACTGCCGCTGAGCGCGAGCGGCAAGCTCGACCGCAAGGCGCTGGCGCCGCCCGAACGCAGCCGCAGCGCGCGCTACGTGGCGCCGCGCAGCGAGACCGAGCACAAGCTCGCGTTGATCTGGCAGCAGATCTTCGGCCTGGAGCAGGTCGGCATCCACGACAACTTCTTCGAACTCGGCGGCGATTCGCTCAGCGCCGCCGAACTGGTCGCCGCGTTCCCGCGCCACTTCGGCAGCGAGCTGTCGCTGGGCGCCTTGTTCGAAGGCTCCACCATCGCCGGACTGGCCGCGCATCTGGAACGCAACGGCGGCGAGAACGACCCGCTCGCCGGCCTGCTGTCGCTGCGTCCGTCCGAACGCGACCGGCCGCTGTTCTGCATCCATCCGGTCACCGGCTTCAGCTGGTCGTACGCCGGCATGCTGCGCCACCTCGACGACATGCCGGTGTACGCGTTGCAGTCGCGCGGACTGCGCGGCGGCGGCGCGTTGCCCGGCAGCATCGAGGAGATCGCCGCCGACTACATCGCGCAGATGCGCAAGGTGCAGCCGTACGGGCCGTACCGCCTGCTCGGCTGGTCGCTGGGCGGGCTGATCGGCCACGCCATCGCCGCGCAGTTGCAGGCGAACGGCGAGCGGGTCGAGCTGCTGGCGATGATGGATTCGTATCCCTTCGTCGCCGACAACGCCGAGGCCAACGAGGCGCAACAGGCGCTGGCCGTGCTCAAGTTCCTCGGCTTCCACCAGCGCGCGCGCGAGAACCCGCCGCAGGACATGCGCAGCCTGGCCGATCTGCTGTGCCAGGAGTACGAGGTGTTCTCGATTCCGCTGGTGCAGGAAATCATGAAGGCCGATACGCGGCTGATCGAGAACGTCGCCGCGGTGACCCGCAACAACCTGATGCTCGCGCGACGCTACCGGCCCACCGCGATCGACGCCGACGTGGTGTTCTTCAACGCGCGCCTGAAGGAGCACGTCGACCTCGACGGCCTGCTGCACTACCACCCGAAAGCCTGGCAGCCCTTCGTCGGCGGACGCATCGACGTGCACGACATCGACTGCCATCACCAGAGCATGCTCGAGCCGCGCGCCGCCGCGCAGATCGCCCGCCTGCTGCGCGAGCGCCTGCAACCGCCGCAGGCCGAGCCGCAACGCCTGGAGCCGCCGTTGCCGAACGCCCTGCCCGGCGCCGCGCCGCGCGCGATCGCCGCTTACTCGTAAGGAGACGACTGTGTCCGCACCGACCTTAGCCATGCCCGCCGTCGGCCCGGCCGCCAACGACCACAGCGTCGACGGCCCGGTCCAACCCGGCGCGATCGTGATCTTCACCGTTGGCACCCAGGGCGACGCGCGCCCGTGCATCGGCCTGGGCCAGGCGCTGCACCGCGCCGGTTATCCGGTGCGCATCGTCACCAGCGCGAACTTCGCCCCGCTGGTGCGCGAGGCCGGGCTGGAGTTCTGCGCGATCAGCGCCGACTTCAGCGATCTGCTGACCAACAACCCCGAGACCGTCGACAAGGCGCTCAATCCCTGGTTCCTGGTCAAGCACACTCGGGCGAAATTCGCCGAGTGGGCGGCGACCTGGGCCAAGGAAGCGCGCCCGGTGTGCAAGGGCGCGGCGCTGCTGATCGGCACCGGCATCGTCACCCAACTCGCCAAGGCGCTGGGCGAAGCGGAGAACGTACCGTTCCTGCAAGCGCATCTGCAGCCGTTCACGCCGTCGCGCAAACTCTCGCCGCTGTCGTTCTGGTCCAAGCGCGAATTCCCCGGCTGGCTCAACATGGGGCTGTTCTCGGTGATGAAGCTGCTGGCCTGGTACACGCTCAAGCCGGCGGTCAACGGCGCGATCCGCCCGCAGCTCGGGCTGCCGCTGTATCCGTGGTACGGCCCGTACTTCGACAAGGACCCCGAGCGCATGCGGGTGTTGTACGGCTACAGCCGGCACATCCTGCCGCGGCCAGACGACTGGCCCGAACAGGTCTGCGTCACCGGCAGCTGGTTCCTCGATCAGGCCGGCGAATGGCAACCGCCGCAGTCGCTGACCGACTTTCTGGCCGAAGGCGAGAAACCCATCTACATCGGCTTCGGCAGCATGCTGGCCAACAACGCCGAAGCCTTCACCGACATCGTGGTCGACGCGGTGCGCCTGAGCGGCCGCCGCGCGGTGCTGGCGACCGGCTGGGGCGGTCTGCGTCGCGAGCCGGGACGCATGGACGATCAGATCTACGTGATCGAAGCCGCGCCGCACGACTGGCTGTTCCCGCGCATGGCGATGGCGATGCATCACGGCGGCGCCGGCACCACGGTGGCCGCCGCGCGCGCCGGCATCCCGTCGGTGTTCGTGCCGTTCTTCGGCGATCAGCCGTTCTGGGCGCGACGCATGAACGAACTGGGCGTGGCGCCGCCGGCGCTGGACCGTCGCACGGTCGACGCGGCGCAGATGGCGCAGGCCATCGCGCAGGCGCTGGAACCTCAGCGCGTCGACGCCGCGCACGTATTGGGCGAAAAAATCCGCGCCGAGAACGGCAACGCGACCGCGGTGCGAACCTTGGGGGAGTGGGGCCTGCTGCCGCCATTGCGCGGCGGCCACGAGGCGGCGACGCCGGCAACCGCGCCAACCAGCGAGCCGCTGGTGCAGGTGGCCTGAGCGACCGCGCCGGCCTGGGCGCGAGCGCTGCGGCCTCTGTCTTGCACGACAGAGGCCGCAGCGCGGCAAGCACATCGTCTTGCCCGTCATGCCTCCTGTAGGAGCGGCGCAAGCCGCGACCGCGAAACCAGGCTGACGACGCCGCTTCAATGACGAATCCGAATTCCGTCCGGCGCTGGCCGTGCGCGACGGCAAGCCGTGTGACGCGGTCGCGGCTCGCGCCGCTCCTACAGGGAGAATCGGGACATCGCCGCACTCCCTTTAGCCCCTCTCCCGCTTGCGGCGACCGAAGGGAGTGCAGGGCTGAGAGGGGTTGGGGTGAGGGAAAGACGCATCGAAATCGCAGCCTCAGCGACACCCCTGGCGGACAATAACCGGCTGCCAGCGCGCTCCCCCACCGCGCCGCAAACCGCGAGGCGTCTGCGATGAAAAGCACCGATGTCGAACTCGAACGCCTGCGCATCCGCCGCGAGGCGCTGCGCGCCGAACTGGCCGCCGACACCACCCGCGCGACCGAACGCGAAGGCCGCGCGCTGTGCCTGTCCGGCGGCGGCTACCGCGCCGCGCTGTTCCACCTGGGCTCGCTGCTGCGGCTGCACGAAACCGGCCTGCTCGCCGGCACCACGTTATTCAGCTCGGTGTCCGGCGGCAGCATCGTCTCGGCCTGGCTGGCCTGCCGTTACCTCGACACGCGCACCTCCAGCGACGAATCCTTCGCCGCCTGGAGCGATCGCATCGATTTCCGCGCGATCGTGGTCGAGCCGTTCCGCGCGGTGGCCGCGCGCGACCTGCGCACCTGGCCGGTGCTCGCCACCCTCGCCCACAACTGGCTCGCGCCCTCGCACCGCATCGCCCTGCTCGAACGCGGCTACATCTGTGCGCTCGGCGAACGCACGCTCGACGATCTGCCCGACGCGCCGGCGTTCGTGTTCTGCGCCACCGACCTGACCTTCGGGGTGAACTGGGAATTCTCGCGCCGCCGGGTCGGCGACTACCTCGCCGGCTACCTGCGCGACGGTGCGCGGCGCACGCGCCTGAGCGCCGCGGTCGCCGCGTCCTCGTCGTTCCCGCCGGTGTTCGGCCCGGTACGCTTCGAAGCCGCGCCCGGCGACTATCAGCGCGGCAATTACCAAGGCGACGATGCGCCGCTGCTGCGCTCGCGCATCGAACTCAGCGACGGCGGCGTGTATGACAACCTCGCCACCGAGCCGAGCCTGCGTCGTTATCGCGAAGTGCTGGTGTCCGACGCGGGCGGCCCGTTCGTGTTCGAAACCAAGCGCTGGTGGCTGCAAAAGCTGATGCGCTACACCCAGGTGATGAGCAACCAGGCCGAAGCGCTGCGCAAGCGGCTGTTCTTCGGCCAGGCCGGAAGCGGCGCGATGATCGGCGTGTATTGGGGCCTGACCGGCGACCGCGACGAAGGCGCCGACGGTTACAGCCCGGCGCTGGTGCGCGATGTGATCGGGCAGATCCGCACCGATCTGGATCGCTTCCTCGACCCGGAGTTCGAGGTGCTGGTCAACCACGGCTATTTCGCCTGTGTCGACGCGTTGTGGCGGCAACAGGACTGGGTCTCGCCGACCACGCCGGCCGCGGCGTGGCCGTATCCGCAGCGATCCAACGAAAGTCAGGTGCGGCGCTGGCTGCGTTTCAGCCATCGGCGCGTGCTGCATCGGCGCTGGTGGGGCGCGAGTTGAGGCGAGGGTTCGGTTCCGGCACTGCTGTTCAAGATCATCGCGCCGCAGCGGAAAGCGTCGGGGCTCAAGCCCCTCCCACAAAAGACTTCGTGCTGCACGGACTCGCGTGAGAGTCTGACGTAGAAGCGACAACTGGTCGCACACGCCAACCACGAAAGCCGCGAGGTCTCTTGTGGGAGGGGCTTCAGCCCCGATGCTTTTCTCTCAGATCATCGCACCGGATCGAACAAAACCCAGTGCAAATCTCGAATAACGCACTTGATGCAAGCTCGGCGAATCACCCTTGCGCCACCGCGCCGCGCTGGCACGGCGCAAACAGATCCTTGCGCTTCTCATACACCCGGGTATTGACCTGCATCAGGCCCAGCACCGAGTGGAACAGGTTGTCCTGGCTCGCCGGCTTGGCCGCTTCGTTGCGCAGACACTGCAGATCCAACCCGCGCGCGGCGCTGAAGCCCGGCGAGAACCATATCGCCATCGGCACCCGGGTCTGGGTCTTGGGCGCGATCGCGTACGGCACGCCGTGCAGGTACAGGCCGTTCTCGCCCAGCGATTCGCCGTGATCGGACAGATAGATCATCGCGGTGTCGCGCGAGTTGTCCTGGGCCAGATAACGGATCGTGCGGGCGAGGAATTCGTCGGTGGCCAGCACCGCGTTGTCGTAGGCGTTGACGATCTGTTCCTGGCTGCACTGCCCCAGTTCGCTGGTCTCGCAGGTCGGGGTGTAGCGGCGCAGGCGCGGCGGATAACGCAGGTAATAGCTCGGGCCATGGTTGCCGAGCTGATGCAGGATCACCACCGCGTCGCCGGGCTTGGCGTCGATGCGCTCGCGCAGGCCCTGCAGCATGACTTCGTCGAAGCAACCCTCGGCGGTGCAGAACTTCGGATCGGTGCCGTGTTCGAACGATTCGAACGCCAGGCCCTTGCACACGTTCTTGCAGCCGGTCTGGTTGTCGCGCCACAAGGTCTGGATGCCGGCGTACTCAAGCACGTTGAGCAGCGATTCCGAACCCTGGATGCGGTCCTTGTCGTAGTTCTCGCGGCCGTACGGCGAGAACATGCACGGCACCGACACCTCGGTGCTACTGCCGCACGCGGTCATGTCGGGGAAATTGATCGGACCGATCCGCGCCAGTTCCGGCGTGGTCTGGCGCGCATAGCCGTTCAAGCCCCAGTTCTGCGCGCGCACGGTTTCGCCGACCACGATCACCAGCAGGCGCGGCTTGCTGCCCGCCGGCCGCGCGGCGACGCGCGCATCGGTGCCGATCGGCGTGCGTCCGCGCACGCGCGAGGCCGAATCGTCCAGCGCGACCCGGGCCAGCGAGACCAGGTAATTGGCCGGCGTGACCAGATGACGGATTTCCTTGTGGTTGCGCAGCAGTGCCGAGATGTCCTGATACGAACCCAGCAGGGCCAGCCCGGCGATCACCAGCGAGGCGAGCAGCAGGCCCACGCGGATCAGCACCGCGCGGCCCAGGGCGCGCGTCTTCAGCCTGACCCGCCACAGCAGCACCGCCGGCAGCAGGCCGTACAGCAGCACCGACACCAGCATGCCGCCGGTGATCAGCTCGCGCGATTCCTTGGTGTCGGACTGCAGCACGTTGCGGATCATGCCGGTGTCCATGTAGACGCCGTAATTGCTCATGAAATAGGCGGCGCCCGCGGTGACCAGCAGCAACACCGTCAGCAGCGGCTTCGCGGTCCATCGATTGAGCAACACGCCCAGCAGCAGGAAGGTGATCGCCACCACCGCCACGAACACGCAGACCGCGACCCAGACGCCGTGCGCGCTGCTCAATACGCCGGTCGCCGAGACCGCGCGCCAGAACGCGTTGTTGGCGAACACCGCGAAGTACACGCTGGCCAGCAATACCAGCAAGTCGACGCCGAGTTCGGGCCGATACGACAGCCAGGCCGGCCAACGCACCTGGGGGCGTGCCATGACGTTCATCGTCCGGCGCCTCCCAGCAGCGGCACCGCATCGCGCACGGCCGCCGGCGCCTCGCGCCGGGCCATCGCCAGATACAGCGCGAGCGCGACGAACCAGCTGATCGCCAGGGTCCACACGTCATGCGAAAGGAAATGCGCGCCGCGCAACTGCTGCGAGAACCCGAACAGCAGGCCGATCCCCAGCCCGGTCGCGAGCCCGGCCCAACGCAGACGCGGCCGCACCATCAGGAAGAAGAAATACAAGGCGACCCAGGCATAGCCCGCGCTGGCGTGGCCGGCGGGGAAGCACACGCCGCGCTTGAGCGCGGCCGGCCGCGCGTCGAACAAGCCGAAGAACTCGCGGCTGCCGCCGTAGCGGGTCAGGTCCCAGGGGCAGTCCATATTGGTCAGCGACTTCAGGCCCGAGGCCAGCACGATCGCGATCAGGGTCGACAGCAGCAGATAGGCGAGCGGCCGGCGCCATGGCGCCAGCGCCGGACGGCTGCGGGCGAACAGCCAGAACGCGAACACGCCGATCCACGCCGCGGTGCTGGCGTCGCGGCCGAAGCGATGGATCACGTGCTCGGTCAGAAACGCGTTCTGCAGGCTCCACTGCCCGCCCTGCCAGGCGTAGAAGCGGTCGGCGAGCCAGAAGTCGCCGCCTAGGCCCATGCTCAGCAGCGACAGCGCCAGCCATGCCAGCAGCGGCCACAACGCATGGCGAAGCAGGAATACACGGGGCGACAGACTCGGCGCGAAGCCGGGCAAGGCAGGCGAAGTGGCCGCCGTCGAGCGGGGCCAGGAAGCGAGACGGTTCATCGACAGCAGCGGGCTCGAAGCGGCGAGGGGGCCGGTGCAACACACGGACGTCGTGGAACCGGATGCCGTGATGATCGAAACCGCGCTGTCGGAGAGCGGTCGGAGCCGGGTTGTCGCTTCGTTAAAACCGTCCCGCACGCTCAAAAAACGAGGCTGTTCGTTCAGCTGTGGGCGGCGATCGGCCTCGCCAGGCTGAACTCACGCCAATTTCCGACAAGGCTCCGACGGCTGCGATCGCAAGCTGGCAGTTTGGTTTGACGCCACATCCGGCCCGGACCGTTCCCTGACTGTTCCGATGTGGGCGCCCCGGCGGCCCCGCAGATGGGGCACTATCGCAATCGCCGCTCCCGCGGCAGGAGAACTCGGCGCATGCGCCTGTTGGTGGTGGAAGACAACCGCAGCCTGGTGGCCAATCTCTTCGATTATTTCGAAGCGCGCGGTTACACCCTCGACGCCGCGCCCGACGGCCCGACCGGCCTGCACCTGGCGGTGACCCAGCGCTACGACGCGATCGTGCTGGACTGGATGCTGCCGCGCCTGGACGGGCGCGAAGTGCTGCGCAGCCTGCGCGAGGAAGCCGGCTCCGACGTCCCGGTGTTGATGCTGACCGCGCGCGACGAACTGCCCGACAAGATCGCCGGCTTCCGCGCCGGCGCCGACGACTACCTGACCAAGCCCTTCGCCCTGCCCGAGCTGGAAGTGCGGCTGGAAGCGCTGGCCGCGCGCGCCGCCGGCCGCGGCCGCAGCCGGGTGCTGCAGGTCGCCGACCTCAAGCTCGACCTGACCACCCTGGAAGTCAGCCGCGGCGGCCGCGCCCTGCACCTGTACCCGGCCTGCCGCAAGCTGCTGGAAGTGTTGCTGCAGTCCAGCCCCGGCGCGGTCACCCGCGAGCGCCTGGAACACGCCTTGTGGGGCGACAGCCCGCCCGACGGCGACATGCTGCGTTCGCATATCTACGAATTGCGCCGCGCGGTCGACGGCCCCTACCCGATCAAACTGATCCAGACCTTGCCGCGCGTGGGCTACCGGCTCGCGATCCCGCCGGCCGCGGACCATGCGAGCGATGACGACGCCGGCTGATTCCACCGCGAGCACCGCAACCGCCGACACGCCCAGCGCGCGCAACCCGCGCTCGAGCCTGCGCAACCGCATCCTGTTCGGCCTGTTCGGCTACACCGCGCTGCTGTCGATCGCGGTGGTCGTGCAGGGCGTGATCGTCAACGAACACGCCGAGCACCTGGTGTGGACCTCGTTGATGGACACCGAGCTCGACCATTTCATCGAGCGCAGCCGCCTGGATCCGGATTACCGCTGGACCGACACCTCGGCCTTGAACCTGTACGACGACGCCACCCGCCCGCCGCCGCCGGAACTGCGCGCGCTCGGCCCGGGCGTCCACGACGAGATCGTGGTCAACGGCAACGAGCACGTCGCCCTGGTGCGCGATGTCGACGGCCGCCGGCTGACCCTGGCGCTCGACATCGACGACATGGAGCACCGCGAGTTCGATCTCGCCCTGACCATCGCCGGCTCGGCGATCACCACCTTGCTGCTGCTGTGCGCGGTGATCGGCTGGGGCGTGCATCGGCTGGTGCGGCCGCTGAGCAACATGGCCAAGCGCATCGGCACCTTGCAGCCCGACCGCGCCGGCCAGCGCATCGAGGTGCCGGAGTCGGCGAGTTCGGAACTGGTCGTGATCGCCGACGCGGTCAACGATTACGTCGAGCGCCACGACCGCTTCGTCGCGCGCGAACGCGCCTTCATCGACAGCGCCAGCCACGAACTGCGCACGCCGATCGCGGTGATCGCCGGCTCGACCGAAATCGCGCTCGACCAGCCCGACCTGTCGCCGGCCACGCGCAATCAGCTCGGCCGCATCCACCGCACCGCGCGCGATGTCGAGCAGCTGATTTCGCTGCTGTTGGTGCTGGCCAAGGACCCCAAGCGGCTGACCGCGAACAGCGACCGGTTTTCGCTGGATCAGCTGCTGCCGGAAATCATCGAGGACCATCGCCACCTGACCCGCGACAAGGACCTGACCGTGGTGCTGGCGCCGATGAGCCATTGCGAAATCGTCGCGCCGCTGCCGATCGTGCAGGCCGCGATCGGCAACCTGCTGCGCAACGCGATCGAGAACAGCGACCGCGGCGAGATTTTCATACGCCTGGAACCGGAAGCCACCGTGGTGATCGAAGACCCGGGCCATGGCATGACCCCGGAAGAAATCAGCGCGCTCTACACCCGGGTCGCGCGCGGCGGCCGCGAAGGCGGCGGCATCGGCCTGGACCTGATCTCGCGCCTGTGCGAGCACCTGGGCTGGCGTCTGCGCTTCGACAAGGCCGAGCGCGGGACGCGGACTACCCTGGTGCTGCGCGGCAGCCAGTGAGGCTGCTGTTGGATTCGCGGCGATCCGAGCGAAGAGCGTCGGGGCTCGAGCCCCTCCCACAAAAGCTGTCGCCGCATCGACCGGCGCCTGTCAGGTTGCGGCGATTACGCGGCAGCCAGTGAGGCTGCTGTTGGATTCGCGGCGATCCGAGCGAAGAGCGTCGGGGCTCGAGCCCCTCCCACAAAAGCCGTCGCCGCATCGATCAGCGCTTGTCGGCTTGCTGCAATATCGACATGCGCGTATCAGCTTGCCGAGTGTCGACAAGTTTCGTCAGGGCGCGAATGCCCGAAGTCTATTGTGGGAGGGGCTTGAGCCCCGACGCTCTTGGCTCAGATCGCCGCGTCATTCGCCGCCGTGCTCCAACACCGGCAAAGCGTCCTCGCCCGCCTTGATCCGCCGATAAGCCTGCTCCACCACCTGCGCGCCGTACTTGCGCTCCAGCCGCTTGACGATGAAATGCCCGCGCGCCATGTCCTGATAGTGATTGGTGAACAGCACATTCATCGTCGCCGCGGTCGCCGCGCCGATCACCGGCACCAGCTGCGCGGCGGTCTTCTCGGTGATGATCACGCCGAAGCGCGTGGCCACCGCGTCGATCAGCTTGGCCATCCACGCCGCGCCCTGCTTCTTGGCATAGGCATGAGTGACCTGGTGCGCGCCGCGATGCCCGGCCAGATGCACCAGCTCGCGGGTGGCGTTCTTGGTCAACTCCGACAGCACGCCGCGCGAGGCGTAATACCCCGACTCCGACGCATCGTCGTCCTTGCTGTTGCCGCCGAACGCGAACACCTCGACACAGGCCGCCTGCACCCACGGCTCGGATACCGAGAAGCCCTCGCTGCGGGCGATGTCGGCGACCGAACGCATCATGATCACGGTGGTGACCGGCAGCTCCAGGGTCAAGCCGAGCGCGCCGAACATGCCGCCGGCCACGCCCGAAGCCGCGGCGGCGAGTTTGTGGGTCTTGGTCGACGAGCCCTTGTTCGGCACGTCCTTGACCGTCCACAACGCCGCCGAGGCGGCCTTGTGCAAGGCCGCGTGCACGGTCTTCTGAATGCCGCGGTGAGCGAACTTGGGCAGCTTGGACATGCCGAATTCGATCGGCGCCCCGGCCAGCGCGGCCATGCGCGCGGTCAGCGACGGGGTTTCCAGCAGCGCGACCGCGCGCTTGAGGTCGGATGCGTCGCGCGCATCGTCGAAAAGGTTCGGTCCCTGCTCGATCGGATCGCTTTGGCTCATGTCGCTTCGCTCGCTCCTGCCGCACGCTGCCGCGGCCGGGCGGCCTGGACCTGTGAAACATAGGGACGATGGCCGGGTACGGCAAGGTCGACGCGGCCACGCCCGCCCGTTCGGTTCACGGCGCAACGTGTCGGGCGCGGCCTCAGACGGCGGCGTGAGCCTGCCGTCGTATTCGGGCTCTCCCGATCGATCAGACCACCGGGTCGCGCTGCTCGATTACGCCACGCGATCGCATTCTTCAGCCGTGCCGTGCAATCGCGTCCCTCAATCGCGCGGCTTGGCCACCCGCACCATCCGTTCCAGCAGATGCTCGACGATCGCATCGGCCTGCAGGCAGCGTCCGGTATGCACCGGCGAAAGCTGGATGATCGAGCTGCGCTTGGCGGTCAGCCAATGGAAGCGCGCGCGCGGCGGCAACTGGCCGATTGGACCGGAATCAACGCCGCCTTCGCAGATCTTCTCGATCGCCTGCAAGTGCAGGCGCACCGCGTCGATGTCGACATGGGGATCGAGCGCGAGCAACCGCTGTGGATCGAGCTCGATGCCGGCGACCAGCAACGTGGCCTGCGGACACGAGACCAGCACGCCGACGTTGACGAATTCCTCGCGCTCGACCCGCGGCACCACGCGGATCACTGCATAGTCATAGCTGGAGCGAACGGGCATGCAGCGCCTCCTCGACGAAAGCACGCGGCGCGCGGGCGCGGCGGTTGAGGTAGTCGGCATAGGCGCGGCGGTGTTCGTGCGCGTCGCTGAAGCCGGGTTCGTCGATCAGCCAGCTGTCGGGAATCAGTTCTACGATGGCTTGCACCAGATCTGGAGTGATCTGCGCGGCCAGTGCCTCGTCGGCCTGCATGAGTTGGTCGGCCAGCGACAGCAGCACGTGGTCCTTGATCGGCGCGAAGCGGCTCGCCGCGGCATCGGCCGCACCGGCCCAGTTGTGATGGAAGTACAGCGCCGCGCCGTGATCGATCAGGGTCAGGCGACGGTGCCACAGCAGCATGTTGGTGTTGCGCGCGGTGCGGTCAACGTTGGTCACGAACGCGTCGAACCAGACGATGCGCGAAGCCAGTTCCGCGCTCGGCCGATCCACCAGCGGGTCGTAGTTGACCGAGCCGGGCAGATAATCGAGGGCGAGATTGAGGCCCGCGCTTTCGCGGATCAGGTGCTGGATTTCCGGGTCGGGTTCGGTGCGCGCCATGTCGGGGTCGAGTTCGATCAGCACGATCTCGGGCACCGGCAGGCCGAGCCGACGTGCGAGTTCGCCGCCGATGATCTCGGCGATCAACGCCTTGCGGCCCTGGCCGGCGCCGCGGAATTTCATCACGTACAAACCGTCGTCGTCGGCCTCGACCACGGCCGGCAGCGAGCCGCCTTCGCGCAGCGGGGTGACGTAACGGGTGGCGCACACGGTTCTCAGCACGGCGGTGTCATCGATCGGTTCTCGCACGACGGCGATCGCGGCGGGCGACGCGATCCGGTCGCCCACCTTAGGTCCGGGCGGTGAAAAGTCCAAGCCCGGGCCGGCCGTTGCGCGCCGTCGCGCGCGGATCGCGCCGGCGTGGATCATGGGTGAGCCGATCGCGCGGGATCGATCATGCGGCGGCCCGCGCAGCGCGTTCGTGGCTGAGCCGCCGCACCAGGCCGTCCACCTGCGCTTCGGCGCGCTCGATCGAGACGCGCAGATCCTCGCCGCCGAATTCGTCGTACTCCACCGCCGCGCCGTGGCTGTCGGTGATGCCGAGGTAACGCATCGGCGTCAGCACCGCCGGTTCGACATGGTTGATGTGGGCCAGGCGTTCGCCGGCGCCGTAGCCGTAATCGCCGCGCGAGCTGAGCAGCACCAGGGTCTTGCCGGCGTCGCCGAGCATCGGCCAGTACGGCTCGCCCTCGCGCTGGCGGTCGAAGCCGAAGGTGCGGCCGACCCGCACCACGTTGTCGATCCAGGCCTTGAACGGCGCGGGCACGCCGAAGTTGTACATCGGCACGCCGGCGACGATCAGGTCGGCGGCCAGCAGCTCGTCGACCAGCGCGTCGCTTTCGGCCAGCACCTGCGCCATCCACGGCTCGCGCCGGGCCGGCGGGGTGAAGGCGGCATGGATCCAGCGGTCGCTGACCGGGGTCGGCGGGGCGAGGCCGACGTCGCGCACGACAATCTCGTCGGCGGGGTTGAGTTCGCGCCAGCGGCGGACGAAACGCTGGCTCAGGCGGCGGCTGTGCGAGCCGTGGGCGTGGCTGTCCGAGCCGTGCAGGCGGGCGCTGGCGTCGATGTGCAGGAGGCGGGTCATGGGGATGGGTTCCGAGGCGGTGATCGATGAGGTCTGATTGCCGCTTGAGCGGCAACGGATGAGGTGCAATTGCCGTCAGAACGGCAATGGCGGGCATGGATGCATGTTGTATCCGGCTGCGCGGGCCGACAAACTCCGATTTCTCAGCCAACGCATGAGTGAATTTCATCCATGAGCGGACGCCGCCTGCCCCCGCTAGGCACCCTGCGCGCCTTCGAGGCCGCGGCCCGGCTGCGCAGCTTCAAGCGCGCCGCCGAGGAGTTGTCGGTCACCCCGACCGCGATCAGCCACCAGATCCGCGCGCTGGAAGCGCAGCTCGGCCTGCGCCTGTTCGAACGCGAGACCCGGCGGGTACGGCCGACCGCCGAGGCCGAGCGGCTGTACCCGGTGCTGCGCGACGGCTTCGACGCCTTCGCGCAGGCCATCGCCGAACTGACCGCGCGCCCGCGGCGGCAGGCGCTGACGATCTCGGCGACCTTGTCGTTCACCGCGAAATGGCTGGTGCCGCGGGTGGCCTCGTTCCACGCCGCGTATCCGGACCTGGACCTGCGCCTGCACGCCTCCGACGATGCGGTTGACCTGCACGGCGGCGTCGCCGACGCGGCGATCCGCTACGGCCGCGGCCCGTATCCGGGCCTGGTCGCCGAAGCCTTGATCGACAACCGCTTCGCGCCGGTGTGCAGCCCGCGACTGGACCTGCGCGGCCCCGACGATCTGCGCCGGCATACCCTGCTGCATTCGGAGTGGCGGCACCCGACCCAGGATTCGCCGACCTGGCGCGGCTGGTGCCTGCAGGCCGGGCTGGACGGGCTCGATGTCGACGCCGGGCTGCGCTTCACCGACGAAAGCCACGCGATCCAGTCGGCGATCGCCGGCCACGGCGTGGCCTTGCTGAGCCTGACCCTGGTCGCCGATGACCTTGCCGCGGGCACGCTGGTGCAGCCGTTCGGGCCGGCGTTGCAGGGGCACCCGCACTGGTTCGTGCATGCCGATGCGAATCCCAGCCCGCAGGTGCGGGCCTTGCGCGATTGGTTGCGGGCGCAGGTGGCGCTGGGGGATTCGGTTTGATGCGCCGCGAATGTCGCGAGGTATTTTGTGGGAGGGGCTTGAGCCACGATGCTGTCCGATCCGGCGCGGCGATCTGAAACGAATTTGCCAGCCAATAGCCGCGGACATAGTCGATCTCGCGAGGTCTCCGTGGGAGGGGCCTCAGCCCCGATG
This sequence comes from Lysobacter capsici, assembly GCF_018732085.1. Taxonomy (NCBI): domain Bacteria; kingdom Pseudomonadati; phylum Pseudomonadota; class Gammaproteobacteria; order Lysobacterales; family Lysobacteraceae; genus Lysobacter; species Lysobacter capsici. Next base: position 5,681,227 of record NZ_CP076103.1, read on the forward strand.
CTTTTTTTCAGATCGCAGCGTCTGATCGGAAAGCATCGGGGCTGAAGCCCCTCCCACAAAAAACCTCGGGCATCGGGTCGATCACAAGGGTCAGGCAGAACTCGGAGACTGGCTCGATCAACCCTTCGCACTCGACTGGGCGAGCTGATAGCGCCGCTCCTGAGTCAACCCGCCATAGCCGTAAGCCGCCGCCCGCGCATCGATCACATGGATATACGAGGTCTCATGCACCTCGCCGATCAGCGCCGATAGTTGCGCGTGCACTTGCTGCAGATAACGCGCCTTCTCGCCCTTGGTGTTGGTTTCGTCGGTGATGCTGATGTCGAGGTGAAACGCATCGCGGCCCCAGTCGGCCAGCGAGCGTCCATCGATGAACCAATGCGCGCGGTCGACGTAATGGATCGCGATCGCGATCAACTCGCGCGGCTTGCCGAGCACCTCGACGGTGAGGTCGGCGATCAAGGCCGCGGCGCGGCGGCTGAGGTCGGGGTCCGGCGATCCGGACAGTTGCAGGTTCAGGTGCGGCATGGCGGCGGGCTCTGAGGCGGGCCGGCATGACTCGGCCCCGGGATGCAGGCCCAGACTAGGCTTGCGTCGACCATCGGAATAGCGGGAATATATGACCTCATCCATCGGCCGAACCGATAGACGGAGCATCCATGCGCAGCCTCGATCTCGAACAGCTCCGCGCCCTGGTCGCGGTCGCCGACGCCGGCAGCATTTCCGGCGGCGCCGGCCAGGTGTTCCGCTCGCAGTCGGCGATCAGCGAGCAGATCCAGAAGCTCGAACAATCGGCCGGCGTGCCGCTGCTGCTGCGCTCGCGCAACGGCGTCGTGCCGACTCCGGCGGGGGAACGCCTGCTCGGGCATGCGCGGCAGATGCTCGCGCTCGGCGAACTGGCGCTGCACGACGTACGCCGCGAATTGCACCGCACCCAGGTGCGGCTGGCGATCAGCGATTATTTCCGGCCCGACGAAATCGCCGCCCTGCTCGGCCACCTCGCCCGCCACTGCCCACAGTTGCAGCTGCAGGTGACGATGGGCCAGAGCGCGACGCTCGCGCGCACGCATGCCGAAGGCGGCTTCGATCTGGCCCTGACCATGGACCTGGAAACACCCGCGCAGGCGCGCCAGCGCAACCGCGCCGACGTGCTGCGGCGCGAACCGCTAGCCTGGGTCGCCGCGCCCGGCCTGGACCTTCGCGGCGAATCCGAACTGCCGCTGATCCTGCTGCCGGCCAGTTGCAGCCTGCACCAGATCGCGGTGCGGCGTTTGCAGCAGCAGCGGGTCGACTACCGGATCGCGCATGTCGGCAGCGGCGTCGCCGGCGTGCAGGCGGCCTTGCGCGCCGGGCTGGGTCTGGGCTGCCTCAACACCTCGGCGATCGCGCCGGGACTGGCGATCGCGCGCTCCACGCGCCTGCCCAGCTTGCCGAGCTGCCGCTTCGTGCTGTTGCCGCCGCCCGACGACGCGGCGTCGGGCTTGCGCGAAGCCGACGCGGTACTGCGGGCATTCTTTCGCTAGCTGCGATCGCGCGTGGCGACGAACCCCTGCCGAGCAGGCGCGCAATCAAGCGTAATGCGCGGGCCGGCGCGGCGCTCGCACGCTTGATGTTTCCAGACGAATCCATCGATAAGCGGACACGCGCGGCAGCCGACGATGCCCTGTTTGCGGCGCCAACCGGCGCCTCGGAGTCGGCTCTTTTCGACCGGCTCATCGGAACCGATCCATCGTAATTCACTTGCCGCAACCCGCTCGCACGGGCCGGGCCGCATCGCGGCCGCACGGCGCATCGTCGTTCGTTGTCGGCCATCGCCGGCTCGATTGCGATGATCGAGCCTGATTCGATGGGTAGCGATCGGGCCTGAAGCTGTCATGCAATGCCGCCGCATCTTCCGGAATGCGGCGGGGCCATAGTCAGGTCATGCAGGTCACAACAACATCAGCTCGGAACGCTCCTTGGTGCTGTTGTCGACGAAAAACATCTTCTTGCCCTTGTCGGCACGATCCTCGACCACCTGGTACAGGCGCAGCGCCTGGCGGATGGCCGCGGTCTTGCTGACGCCCTTGCGCACACACAGCTCTTCGAGAAATTGCATCTCGCTGCCTGCCAGATTAAGGGTCATACGGCGCCGGGTCTCTTTCATTGGTACACCTCGTTGTTTAGCTGAATTGGCCATAAGTCGCGGCCTTGCCTGGCGCGACCGAAGGTATCGACTTGTCGCTCCTGTTCTCTTGCTTGTCTTCCCTGCAGGGTGTCGCACTTGCCATACGCACGCGCTCGCCGTGTGTCACCGGAGAGCCCATCCGCATCGTGGGCGCAAAGGCCCACACGTCCACGGCCGACGAGCGGCCGCTTCCGGAAAATCGGCATCGCCGCGAGCCAGCGACGCTGGACCCGCGGACCGACGCATCAGTAGCTCCCGACCATGTTGAGAAACCAGCCGCGATGGTCGTAATCGAAATTGGTCAGGTCGTCGCTGAATTGAGTGAAGTTGTAGCCCACGCCGACGCGGAAGTTCTTGCCGACGTCGCGATCGATGCCGATCAGCGCGCCCTGTTTCTGGCCGCCGTCCTTGACGTCCAGCCAGCGGTATTCGGCCAGGCCGTGCCAGACTTCCTTGAACTCGTAGCGCGTCTGCACCGCGGCGAAGGTGGTCGAGGAATCGGCCCACTCGCCCTGCAGGCGGCCGAAGCGCACTTCGCCCACCCGCCGCGCCAGCTTGCCGGCGAATTCCCAGCGATGGTTCGGGTGGTAGATGCCTTCGAACGCCAGCACCTGGCTGCGCTGATCGTAATCGGAGATGTTGGGGCCGACCTGCTCCAGCGCCGAAACGTCGTACAGGAAGGTGTACTTGCCCAGCAGCGCCCAGCGCGTGTCGTTGTAGGGCCGCCACGAGAAGCCGACGTTGCTTTCGACGAACTTGGCGCCGGCGTCGCGGTTGATCTGGTCGCGTGTGCGCGAATAATTCAGCCGCCCGGCGATGCGGAAGCTGTCGTTGAGCTTGTGCAGGAAACGGTTGCTCGAGGTCCACTGCTCGCGCCGTTCCGCGCCGCTGTCGCGCCGCCATTCGAGCTTGCTCGACCATTGGGTATCGACCGAATTGCGTCCGCCGCTGAGGCTGACCGCGCGGCGATTGACCTGGCCGAGTTCGGCGGCCCGGTCGAGCGTCGCCTCCTGCAAGGTGAAACCCAGGTTCCAGCCTTCGCCGGGATAGAAGTCCATGCCGTAGGTGTGGGCCAGGCCGGATTCGTTGGGCGCCTTGAGGAACTGGCTTTCGTTGAACAAGTTGACCTGGTTCGACAGGCGCCAGCGTTGACCCAGGGTCCAGCCGCTGTTGAGGCGGTCGTTGAACAGCGGGTCGTGCTCGGTGGTGTCGGTCGAATAGGTGTAGCTGCCGTACAGGCTGTGATCGGGCGCGAGGCGGTATTCGGCGTTGACCTTGGCCGCGTCGCCGCGGTCGCCGGTGGTGAGTTCGGCGCCGACGCTGGACAGTTCGCCGAACAGGTACTTGGCGCCGACGCTCAAGGCGTCGTTGTCGGCGTACTTGCCGTGGTCGTCGTCGACGGTGACCTGCGCGGTGCCGAACAGCTCCAGCTGGGCGCCGATCTGCTGACGGTACTCGAGCGCGGCCAAGGTGCCGTTGGCGCTGCCGCCCAGGCGCTGCTCCTGCACCCGTCGCACTTCGCCGCTGACGCTGATGTCGTCGCTGAGACGCCATTCGCCGGTCAGCTGGGCCTGGGTCAACGACTCCTTGCCGCGTTCGGCCACGCTGTAGCGACCGAACAGGCGCAGCGCCGGAGTGAGTTCGCCGTTGAACTCGAAGCCGCGCTCTTCGATCGGCTCGCCGGTGTCGTAACGCGAAATCGAATAACCCGCGTCGACCTTGCGCCACCACGAACCCACGGTCCAGTCGCTTTGCGTCCAACCCAGTTCGCGCAGGTTGGCCCGCGCCTCGACCGAGCGCGCCTTGCCTTCGCGGTCCTTGAGGCCGGAGTTGAGCTCGGTGAAGCTCAAGCCGCCGTTGTCGGAGAAGAACACCGGCGCGCTGGTCGCCTGGGTCTGGGTCTGTTCGAGCTTGAGGTAGGTGCCGCGGCCGGCCTGCAGGGTGAGGTCGGCGCCCTTGAGGCGGTAGTCCTCGCCCGAGCGCTTTTCGTCGATGTAGGTGCCGCCCACCGCGACGTGATCGCCGAACCAGTGCTTGCCGCGGAAACCGGTCGCCATGTCGTCGGCGTCGAAGCCGTCGGGCACGTATTCGTAATCGACCAGCAGGATCTGCTGATAGCCGTCGAGCGGGGTGTCGTGGGTGAGCGTGCGCAGGCCTTCGCGCGACACTTGCGACAGCGGCTTGTCGAGCAGGATGCGGCCCTGCAGCTCGTCGATTTCGTAATCGGCGCCGCGCACCAGATCGACGCGGTTCTCGACCCGGCCGGTGGTGGGGTCTCGCACCTCGACGGTGAGTTTCTCCGAGCCCGGCAACACGTCGCCGTGCTTGAGGTAGTACAGGCGCGCACCGGTGCCGAGCAATTCGGTGTGGCCCGGCGCGGTCTGCGCCTGCGAGCCGAACACGCGCAGCTGCGAGCCGGCTTCGCCGATCGCGGTGGTGCGGCGGCTGCGCCAATCGAGCGCGCCGCCGTACAGCGAACGGTTGTACTGGGCGTATTCGGTGCCGGTGATGCCGGTGTTGAAGTTGCCCCACAGCGCCTGGTTCTTGTCCCAGTCCACGCGCAGGTACAGCCGTCCCATGGTGTCGACGTCGCGGTAGGTCACCGAATCGTCGCCATACACCGGGTAATACTGGTCCGGGTCGAGGCGGCGGAACACGTCCTGCGGGTCGGCGTTCCAGAAGCCGTTGAACAGCTCGCTGATCTCGCGTTCCTGGGTGTCGGCCTGGGCGGTAACGAGGTACTTGCCTTTGACCTTGCCCTTCAAATAAAACGCCAGGCGCCCATCGATCAGGAAGTTGTCGTCGTAGCGATCGTCCGGCGTCACCGGTTCGACCGAACCCGACGCGCTGTTGCCCGACACGGTGACATCGGCCATCGCCACCGCGAACAGATAACGGCCGGTGACGTCGACGTCGATCGCGTGGTGCAGGGCCGGTTCGTCCTTGCGGCCGCCGACTTCGATATCGAACCGATGCTGGCCGACCGGCACGAGGTACTCGGCGACCAGCTTGCGCTCCAGATCGACCGGATGCATGCGGCCGTTGATCTTGATCGACATGCCGTCGGGGATGTTGCGCCCCTGCAGGCGCACGCGCGAGCCGTAGATCGGGATGTTCTGCTGGCGCAGGTTGTCCTGGCCGAAGATGCTGTCGATCTGGCTGCGCTGTTCGGCGTCCTGCACGCTCAGCGAGGCGCCGAATTGCTTCTGGGTGGCATCGCGCAGGATCTGCGCGCCGCGTTCGGCCTCTTCGGGCCGGACCAGTTGTATCCGCCGCGGGAAGGTCTCGTCGAAGCTGCCGTCCTCGCCGTAGGCACGGACGATGTAGATCAGTTCGTCGTCCGCGCGCAGCCTGAGTTCGGCCGGCAAGGCGCCGTCCCATTCGACGTCGCTGACCGACGCCAGCGGCATCGGCACCGTCGCGATCGGGCTGACTAGGTCGGAATCGCTTGCGCGGTAGATCAGCACCTCCGCGCGTTTGATGAACGCGGCGTAGTTGTTGTACGCATAGAAGCGCACCGGCTTGACGATCCTGCTGCCGTCGAAGGCGACCAGCGACGGCGCCGACACGGTCATTTCCGGACGGCCGAGGTTGGGATCCTCGGTCGCCCAGATCACGCCGCCGCCGGGCAGTTGCATCGACCATTTGCCGACCACCACCGCCTTGCCCGGCACCGGCGTCTGCTGCCAGGTCGAGTTGCTGTCCTCGGCTTCGATCGTGACCCGGCGGTCGGGTTGCAACGTTTCCGACGAAGACCGTTCGCTGGTGCCTTGGGTGACCGGCTGACGCTTGCCGCGCGTGCGCAGTTCGAACAGCACGCCTTGATCGCTGTCGCAACCGGCGGCGTTGCACTCGACCTCGCCGCTGTCCTGCGCCTTGTCCGGCGCCGCGGCCGGCGGGGTCGCCGGCGGCGCGGTTTGCGCGCCGGCGACCTTGACCAGACCGCTGAGGATGCAGATGAGGGTGTAATCGAGCAGTTTCATTTTCATGGCAGGCCCCTTCACTTGCCCGGCTTATCGGCAGGGGCTGCCGGGTCGTTGCTGATATCGACGCGCAGGTGCTGGCGCAGCTCCGGACTGGCGTGGGCGACGATCGCCTCGAACACCGCCTTGGTGCGGCGCATGCCGAGCGCGACGTTGTACTCGTCCGAAGCACGCAGGTCGGTGTGGCCGGTGATGACCACACGCGTCCCGCGCAATTGCTCCAGCGCCGCGGCCACCTTGGCGATCACCGGCAGGTACTTGGGCTTGATCGTCGCCTTGTCGGTATCGAACAGCACCGTGCCCAGCAGCGGCCATTGCGCGAAGCCCACCACCATCGTGGCCGGGTCCTGCGGATCGGTGCGGACACTGATCTGCAAGGCCTTGAACAGCTGCGGGTCGACCTGGGTCTCCAGCGACTTGCGTACCGCCAGGGCACGGTCCATCGCCAGCGTCTCGTTCTCGCCGTTGGCAGTGATGACGATCTCGCCGCCGCCGTACTGCCTGATCTTCGACGCCATGTTCTCGATCGCCGGCAGGTACTGCGGCGTGACCTGGGCGCTGCCCGGCGAGAACATCACCTCGCCGATCCGCATCTCGACCTGTTCCTGCGTGCCGGGGATTTCGCCCGGCGGCAGCTTGACGCCGAAGTCAAAGCGCACCGGGATGCCCGGCGTGAGACGCCGCACCAACGGGTTGTCGGTGGTGAACGTCGCGCCCGGCGGCAAGGTGGCCGGATCGACCTTGAGGATGAAGTTGCGGCCGCGTTCCCACGGACCGCCCGCCACGCCCTCGAGGTGGTAACGGCCGAACTGGTCGGTTTCGATCAACAGGCCTTCGACCGAGGCGATGCGCACGCCGGGGATGCCGCGTTCGTCGATGCCGTGATTGCTCACGATGTAGTCGACGCGGTAGCCCTCGGCGGTCTGCGCGACCTGGCGTTCGACCTTCGGCTCGGCGGCCGTGAGGTGCTTGGCCGCGTCGCCGCTGAGCTCGGTGCGGGTGTTGCCGGCCGCATCCATGCGCACGGTGATGCCCTGCGCCGTGGTCAGCGCGAAGCCGTCGTCGAACTTGGGCTCGCGCAGCGTCTGGCTGATCACCACGCGATGGTCGGCGACCGGATCGGCCTCGGACTGGCGCGCACTGATCTTGCCCAGGTCGATGCCGTGCAGCATCGGCGAGCTCGCGTCGGGCTCGGGCTTGGCGCCGTCGCCGCGATCGACCGTGGTCGAGTGGGCGACATAGGCGTCGGCCGCGAAGCCGCCGTGCACCCGCACCCCACTGAGGTCGGCCGAGTCCTGCCAGCCGTCGCTATCACGGTCGTCGAACACGGTACCGAGCAGCAGCGATTCGTCGAGCAGCGGATCGGCGACCAGTTGCACTTCGGCCGTCGCCTCGTTCGACCGCACGTCGCCGTCCTGCGCATAGGCGCGGTTGACGTGGGTACCGGGACGCACGCCCGCGCCGACCCGCAGCAGATACATCACGGTCGCGCTTTCGCCGGCCTTGATGTCGATCTGGTCGACCTTGATCGGGTAGCTGCCGACCTGGCGGCCGCCACCGTCGCGATCGGCCACCTGCAGGCTGCCTTCGACCAGGGTGAAGCCGGCCGGCGGCGTGTCGGTCAGGGTCGCGTCGATCGTGTCGACCTGGCCGACGTTCTTGATCGTCAGCGTGTAGCGGACCAGGTCGCCGATCTTCACGTCGCGCGGATTGGCCTGCTTGGTCACGAACAGATCGCTGCTCGCTTCGGGTTCGACCTGGACGATCGCGGTCGCATCGGCGCTCGCGGTGCCGCTGGCGCCACCGACGTTGCCGTAGCGCGCGGTCACCTTGACCACGTTGTCCAGCGTGCCGCCGGCGTTGGCTTCCTCGCGGGTGATGGTGTGTGTGTACGTGTTGCAGTCCGTGCTCGCGCCCGGCGCCAGCGAGGTCGCGCCGCAGCTCAACGTGGTGGCCGGATAGTTCTCCAGCACGTCGCTGGTGGCCATGTCGTTGAGAGTGACGTTGCCGGTGTTGCTGATGCGCACCGCATAGGTGATCACGTCGCCGACATTGCCCACGCCCTTCTTGCCTTCGTCCACGGTCAGGGTCGCGACCTTGACGATGGCCACGGCCGGACGCGCCTGGATCGGCACGGTGACGGTGGGATGGCAACGCGCTTCGGTCGAACCGGCCGGGCAGACGTTCGGCGTGCTGGTCGCCACCGTCGCGGTGTTCACCACCGAGCCATTGTCGGCGTCGGCCTGCACGACCTTGTAGGTACCGGTCAGCACGCAGGTGCCGGTCGGCGCGACGCTGGCGCAGGTGATCGTGTTCGGCGTGATCTTGTCGTCGCTGACGACCACGTCGGTCAGATCGATGTTGCCGGTGTTGGTCGCGGTGACGGTGTAGGTCAGCGTGTCGCCCACGCTCACCCGTCCGTCGCCGTCCTCGTCGGCGTTGCCGGTCATGGCCTTGGCCGAGCCCAGATTCGGCATCTGGGTCACCGGCACATCGACGCGCGGGTTGCATTTCGGATCGGCCGAACCGACCGGGCAGACCGGCTGGCCACCCGGAGGCGGCGTATCGACCACCGTGGCGGCGTTGCGGATCGTGCCCGCGTTGGCGTCGGCCGGCGTGACCCGATACGTGCCGGTCAGCACGCAGGTCGCGCCCGGCACCACGATCGCGCAGGTCGTCGTGTTCGGCGTGATCTTGTCGTCGGTCACCACCACGTTGCTGAGATCGACGTTGCCGATGTTGGTCACGGTGATCGTGTAGCTCAGGGTGTCGCCCACCGTCACCGAGCCGCTGCCGTCTTCGTCGGCATTGGCGGTCATCGCCTTGGTCGAACGCAGCTCGCCGTTGCGCGGCAGCGGGGTCTGGGTGGAGGCGGGCGCCGACGTCACCGGCGTGCCGCTGGGCGGCGTACCGGTCGCGGTCGCGGTGTTGTCCGACGTACCGGCGTTCACTTCCTGCTGGGTGATGGTGTGGGTGCCGGTGCAGGTGGTGCTCGCATTCGGCGCCAGCGTGGTGGCGTTGCAGGCCGCGGGCGCGTCCAGCTTGGCGTCGTTCACCACCACGTTGGTCAGGTTCACGTTGCCGGTGTTGGTGATCACGAAGGTGTAGCCGATCGTGTCGCCCGCATCGGTCACGGTCGCGCTGGCGCCCAGGTTCGTCGTCGGCGCGCCGGCGGTCTTGGTGAGGGTCAGCGCGGGGTTGACCAGCACGGTGTGGGTCGTGGTGCAGGACGTGCATTCCGGATCGGGATCGCCGCCGCCGTTGCCGACGACGCTGTTACCGACCGTGCCCGATGCGTTGGCATTGATCGTGGTCGTGTAGCTGACCGCGTAGGTGCCCGGCGTGGTACCGGCCGGCAAGGTGCAGACCACCGGACCGGTGCCCGTGCAGATGTACGCGCCCGGTGCGGTGATTGCAGCGAACGTCTGATCGCCACTGATCGTGTCGGTCAGGGTGTAGACGGACGTCAACGCCGCAGTGCCCACCGTGGTGGTGACGGTGTAGGTGATCGTCGCGCCCGGATTGACGTTCGTACCCGATGCCGGATCCGACGATTTGGTGGTGCTGATCACCGGCAACGCGACCGTGTGGGTCGTGGTGCAAGACGTGCACTCCGGATTGGGATCGCCGCCGCCATTGCCGACGACGCTGTTGCCGACCGTGCCCGATGCATTGGCATTGATCGTGGTCGTGTAGCTGACCGCGTAGGTGCCTGGCGCGGTACCGGCCGGCAAGGTGCAGACGACTGGACCCGTACCCGTACAGGTGTAGGCGCCCGGTGCGGTGATTGCAGCGAAGGTCTGATCGCCACTGATGGTGTCGGTCAAGGTGTAGACCGACGTCAGTGCCGCAGTGCCGACCGTCGTGGTGACGGTATAGGTGATCGTCGCGCCCGGATTGACGTTCGTACCCGATGCCGGATCCGACGACTTACTGGTGCTGATCACCGGCAACGCCACCGTGTGGGTCGTGGTGCAGGACGTGCACTCCGGATCGGGATCACCGCCGCCATTGCCGACGACGCTGTTGCCGACCGCACCCGATGCGTTGGCATTGATCGTGGTCGTGTAGCTGACCGCGTAGGTGCCTGGCGTGGTACCGGCCGGCAAGGTGCAGACGACCGGACTGGTGCCCGTGCAGGTGTAGGCACCGGGCGCAGTGATTGCAGCGAACGTCTGATCGCCACTAATAGTGTCGGTCAGGGTATAGGTCGACGTCAGTGCCGCGATGCCCACTGTCGTGGTGACGGTGTAGGTGATCGTCGCACCCGGATTGACGTTCGTGCCCGATGCCGGATCCGACGACTTGCTGGTGCTGATCACCGGCAACGCGACCGTGTGGGTCGTGGCGCAGGACGTGCATTCCGGATCGGGATCGCCGCCGCCGTTGCCGACGACGCTGTTGCCGACCGTGCCCGATGCGTTGGCATTGATCGTGGTCGTGTAGCTGACCGCGTAGGTGCCTGGCGCGGTACCGGCCGGCAAGGTGCAGGCCACCGGACCAGTACCCGTGCAGGTGTACGCGCCCGGTGCGGTGATTGCAGCGAACGTCTGATCGCCACTGATGGTGTCGGTCAAGGTGTAGACCGACGTCAGTGCCGCAGTGTCGACCGTCGTGGTGACGGTATAGGTGATCGTCGCTCCCGGATTGACGTTCGTACCCGAGACCGGATCCGACGCCTTAGTGGTGCTGATCACCGGCGCCGCGACCGTGTGGGTCGTGGTGCAGTTGGTGCACTCCGGGTCCGGATCACCACCGCCGCTGCCGGTCACGCTGTTACCGACCGTGCCGGCCGCATCGGCGTCGACGGTGGTCGTGTAGGTCAGCGTGTAGGTACCTGGCAGCGTGCCAGCCGGCAAGGTGCAGGCCAGCGGACCGGTACCCGTGCAGGTGTAGCTGCCGGCGTTGGTCACCGAACCAAAGGTCTGATCGCCACTGATGGTGTCGGTCAAGGTGTAGACCGACGTCAGTGCCGCAGTGCCGATCGTGGTGGTGACGGTATAGGTGATCGTCGCACCCGGATTGACGTTCGTGCCCGATGCCGGATCCGACGACTTGCTGGTGCTGATCACCGGCAACGCGACGGTGTGGGTCGTGGCGCAGGACGTGCATTCCGGATCGGGATCACCGCCGCCGTTGCCGACGACGCTGTTGCCGACCGTGCTCGATGCGTTGGCATTGATCGTGGTCGTGTAGCTGACCGCGTAGGTGCCCGGCGTGGTACCGGCCGGCAAGGTGCAGACGACTGGACCCGTACCCGTACAGGTGTAGGCGCCCGGTGCGGTGATTGCAGCGAAGGTCTGATCGCCACTGATGGTGTCGGTCAAGGTGTAGACCGACGTCAGTGCCGCAGTGCCGACCGTCGTGGTGACGGTGTAGGTGATCGTCGCGCCCGGATTGACGTTCGTGCCCGAGGCCGGATCCGACGACTTGCTGGTGCTGATCACCGGCAACGCCACGGTGTGGGTCGTGGTGCAGTTGGTGCATTCCGGATCCGGATCGCCGCCGCCATTACCGACCACGCTGTTGCCGACCGTGCCGGCCGCCTCGGCGTCGACGGTGGTCGTGTAGGTCAGCGTGTAGGTGCCCGGCAAGGTGCCGGCCGGCAGTGTGCAGGCCAGCGGGCCCGTACCGGTGCAGGTATACGAACCGGCATTGGTGACCGAACCAAACGTCTGGTCACCGCTGATCGTGTCGGTCAAGGTGTAGACCGATGTCAATGCCGCCGTCGTCACCGTAGTCGACAAGGTGTACGTGATCGTTGCGCCCGGATTGACCGTGGTGCCGGTCACTGGATCGGACGACTTGGTGCTGCTGATCACCGGGGCCGCGACCGTGTGGGTCGTCGTGCAGTTGGTGCACTCCGGATCGGGGTCCCCACCGCCAGTACCGGTCACGCTGTTACCGACCGTACCTGATGCATTGGCATTGACCGTGGTCGTGTAGCTGACCGCGTAGGTGCCTGGCGTGGTACCGGCCGGCAAGGTGCAGACGACTGGACCCGTACCCGTGCAGGTGTACGCGCCTGGTGCGGTGATCGCACCGAACGTCTGATCGCCACTGATCGTGTCGGTCAGGGTGTAGGTCGACGTCAGTGCCGCGGTGCCCACTGTCGTGGTGACGGTGTAGGTAATCGTCGCACCCGGATTGACGTTCGTGCCCGAGGCCGGATCCGACGACTTGCTGGTGCTGATCACCGGCAACGCCACCGTATGGGTCGTGGTGCAGGACGTGCATTCCGGATCGGGATCGCCGCCGCCGTTGCCGACGACGCTGTTACCGACCGTGCCCGATGCGTTGGCATTGATCGTGGTCGTGTAGCTGACCGCGTAGGTGCCCGGCGTGGTACCGGCCGGCAAGGTGCAGACAACTGGACCCGTACCCGTGCAGGTGTAGGCGCCTGGCGCAGTGATCGCACCGAACGTTTGCGCACCACTGATCGTGTCGGTCAAGGTGTAGACCGACGTCAGTGCCGCGGTGCCCACCGTGGTGGTGATGGTGTAGGTGATCGTCGCGCCCGGATTGACGTTCGTACCCGATGCCGGGTCGGACGCCTTAGTGGTGCTGATCACCGGTGCGGCGACCGTATGGGTCGTTGTGCAGTTGGTGCAATCCGGATCGGGGTCGCCGCCACCAGTGCCGACGACGCTGTTACCGACCGTGCCGGCCGCATCGGCGTCGATGGTAGTCGTGTAGGTCAGCGTGTAGGTACCTGGCAGCGTGCCAGCCGGCAAGGTGCAGGCCAGCGGGCCGGTACCCGTGCAGGTGTAGGCGCCCGGTGTGGTGATTGCACCGAACGTCTGATCGCCACTGATGGTGTCGGTCAGGGTGTAGACCGACGTCAACGCCGCTGTCGTCACCGTGGTCGACAAGGTGTAGGTGATCGTCGCGCCCGGATTGACCGTGGTGCCGGTCACTGGATCGGACGACTTGGTGCTGCTGATCACCGGGGCCGCGACCGTGTGGGTCGTCGTGCAGTTGGTGCACTCCGGATCGGGGTCCCCACCGCCAGTACCGGTCACGCTGTTACCGACCGTACCGGCCGCATCGGCGTCGACGGTGGTCGTGTAGCTGACCGCGTAGGTGCCTGGCGCGGTGCCAGCCGGCAAGGTGCAGACGACTGGACCCGTACCCGTGCAGGTGTACGCGCCTGGTGCGGTGATCGCACCGAACGTTTGCGAACCACTGATCGTGTCGGTCAGGGTGTAGGTCGAGGTCAACGCCGCGGTGCCGACCGTGGTGGTGACGGTGTAGGTGATCGTCGCGCCCGGATTGACGTTCGTACCCGATGCCGGATCCGACGACTTGCTGGTGCTGATCACCGGCAACGCCACCGTATGGGTCGTGGTGCAAGACGTGCACTCCGGATCGGGATCGCCGCCGCCATTGCCGACGACGCTGTTGCCGACCGCGCCCGATGCGTTGGCATTGATCGTAGTCGTGTAGCTGACCGCGTAGGTGCCCGGCGTGGTACCGGCCGGCAAGGTGCAGACGACTGGACCCGTACCCGTGCAGGTGTAGGCGCCCGGTGCGGTGATTGCAGCGAAGGTCTGATCGCCACTGATCGTGTCGGTCAGGGTGTAGACCGACGTCAGTGCCGCAGTGCCGACCGTCGTGGTGACGGTATAGGTGATCGTCGCGCCCGGATTGACGTTCGTACCCGAGGCGGGATCCGACGACTTGCTGGTGCTGATCACCGGCAACGCCACCGCATGGGTCGTGGTGCAGGACGTGCATTCCGGATCGGGATCGCCGCCGCCATTGCCGACGACGCTGTTGCCGACCGTACCCGATGCGTTGGCATTGATCGTGGTCGTGTAGCTGACCGCGTAGGTGCCCGGCGCGGTACCGGCCGGCAAGGTGCAGACGACTGGACCCGTACCCGTACAGGTGTACGCGCCCGGTGCGGTGATTGCAGCGAACGTCTGGTCGCCACTGATGGTATCGGTCAGGGTGTAGACCGACGTCAGCGCCGCAGTGCCGATCATCGTGGTGACGGTGTAGGTGATCGTCGCGCCCGGATTGACGTTCGTGCCCGAGGCCGGATCCGACGCCTTACTGGTGCTGATCACCGGCAGCGCCACCGTATGGGTCGTGGTGCAGGACGTGCATTCCGGATCGGGATCGCCGCCGCCATTGCCGACGACGCTGTTACCGACCGCGCCCGATGCGTTGGCATTGATCGTAGTCGTGTAGCTGACCGCGTAGGTGCCTGGCGCGGTACCGGCCGGCAAGGTGCAGACCACCGGACCAGTACCGGTGCAGGTGTAGGCGCCTGGTGCGGTGATTGCAGCGAAGGTCTGATCGCCACTGATCGTGTCGGTCAAGGTGTAGACCGACGTCAGTGCCGCAGTGCCGATCGTGGTGGTGACGGTATAGGTGATCGTCGCGCCCGGATTGACGTTCGTACCCGATGCCGGATCCGACGACTTGCTGGTGCTGATCACCGGCAACGCCACCGTATGGGTCGTGGTGCAGGACGTGCATTCCGGATCGGGATCGCCGCCGCCATTGCCGACGACGCTATTGCCGACCGTGCCCGATGCGTTGGCATTGATCGTGGTCGTGTAGCTGACCGCGTAGGTGCCCGGCGTGGTACCGGCCGGCAAGGTGCAGACGACTGGACCCGTACCCGTACAGGTGTACGCGCCCGGTGCGGTGATTGCAGCGAACGTCTGGTCGCCACTGATGGTATCGGTCAGGGTGTAGACCGACGTCAGCGCCGCAGTGCCGACCGTCGTGGTGACGGTGTAGGTGATCGTCGCGCCCGGATTGACGTTCGTACCCGAGACCGGATCCGACGCCTTACTGGTGCTGATCACCGGCAACGCGACCGTGTGGGTCGTGGTGCAGGACGTGCACTCCGGATCGGGATCACCGCCGCCGTTGCCGACGACGCTGTTGCCGACCGTGCCCGATGCGTTGGCATTGATCGTGGTCGTATAGCTGACCGCGTAGGTGCCCGGCGTGGTACCGGCCGGCAAGGTGCAGACGACTGGACCCGTACCCGTGCAGGTGTAGGCGCCCGGTGCGGTGATTGCAGCGAAGGTCTGATCGCCACTGATGGTGTCGGTCAAGGTGTAGACCGACGTCAGTGCCGCGGTGCCGACCGTCGTGGTGACGGTATAGGTGATCGTCGCGCCCGGATTGACGTTCGTACCCGAGGCGGGATCCGACGACTTGCTGGTGCTGATCACCGGCAACGCCACCGTATGGGTCGTGGTGCAGGACGTGCACTCCGGATTGGGATCGCCGCCGCCATTGCCGACGACGCTGTTGTCGACCGTGCCGGCCGCATCGGCGTCGACGGTGGTCGTGTAGGTCAACGTGTAGGTGCCTGGCAAGGTGCCAGCCGGCAAGGTGCAGGCCAGCGGACCGGCGCCCGCACAGGTGTAGCTGCCCGCATTGGTCACCGAACCGAACGTCTGATCGCCACTGATCGTGTCGGTCAGGGTGTAGACCGACGTCAGCGCTGCCGTGCTGATCGTAGTACTCAGGGTGTACGTGATCGTTGTGCCCGGATTGACCGTGGTACCGGTCGCCGGATCGGAGGATTTGCTGCTGCTGATCACCGGCGCCGCAACCGTGTGGGTCGTGGTGCAGTTGGTGCACTCCGGGTCCGGATCGCCACCGCCAGTACCGGTCACGCTGTTGCCGACCGTACCGGCGGCATCGGCGTCGACGGTAGTCGTATAGGTCAGCGTATAGGTGCCCGGCAACGTGCCGGCCGGCAGGGTGCAAGCCAGCGGACCAGTGCCCGCACAGGTGTACGCACCGGCATTGGTCACCGAACCAAACGTCTGGTCACCGCTGATCGTGTCGGTCAAGGTGTAGACCGACGTCAATGCCGCCGTAGTCACCGTTGTCGACAAGGTGTAGGTGATCGTTGTGCCCGGATTGACCGTGGTGCCGGTCGCCGGATCGGACGATTTGCTGCTGCTTACCTCAGGTCCAGCAATGTCATCGTTGGTAATGCCGCACTCTGCGTCATCACCGTTGGACAGTACCAAGCTGTTTCCAGTCAACGTACCGCCCGTACACGACCATGCACCGGCGGCGTAACCGGCCAGATTGGTCTCAGTGAGCGTGTAAGTACCCGAACTCACCGGCGCATCGGTCACGGCTGGCGCACCGCTCGTACCACTGATCGACGTCGGCCCCGCAGCGGTCAGCGTGAAATCCGCTGTCGTTGCTGTGCCGCGGTTATCGTTGGTCACCGTTTTGACCAAGGTCAGCGTCGCTGCCTGGTCGTTGTTGTTGATCGTGCAAGTTGCTGCATCACCCGCGGCCAAGGCCATCGTGTTGCTCACCACCGCTGCGCCGCCGTTGATCACACAGCTGTAGGTTCCGGCCGTGTAACCCGCCGGACCGCCGGTCTCGGACAAGGTGTAGCTGCCCGGGTTGACCGATGCATTGGTCACTGCAGCCGAGCCCGTGATGCCCGTGATGTTGGTCGGACCCGCGGCCTGTAGCGTCCACGCCGTGGCCACTGCGGTGCCGCCGTTGTCGTTGGTCACCGTCTTGACCAAAGTCAGCGTCGCTGCCTGGTCGTTGTTGTTGATCGTGCAGGTCGCGTTGTCGCCCGCAGCGAGGGTGATTGAATTGGCGACGACCGCGGAGCCACCGTTGAGGACGCAGCTGTAGGTGCCCGCCGTGTATCCCGTCGGACCGCCGGTCTCGGACAAGGTGTAGCTGCCCGGATTGACCGATGCGTTGGTCACTGCAGCCGAACCCGTGGCACCGGTGATGTTAGTCGGACCGGCGGCCTCCAGCGTCCACGCCGTCGCCACTGCGGTGCCGCCGTTGTCGTTGGTCACCGTCTTAACCAAGGTCAACGTCGCCGACTGGTCGTTGTTGTTGATCGTGCAGGTGGCGTTGTCGCCTGCGACCAGGGCTACGGTGTTACTCACCGCAGCTGCGCTGCCGTTGATTACACAACTGTAAGTGCCGGCCGTGTAACCCGCCGGACCACCGGTCTCGGACAATGTATAGCTGCCCGGATTGACCGATGCATCGGTCACTGCAGCCGAACCCGTGGCGCCGGTGATGTTGGTCGGACCGGCGGCCTCCAGCGTCCACGCCGTCGCCACTGCGGTGCCACCGTTGTCGTTGGTCACGGTCTTGACCAAGGTCAGCGTCGCCGACTGGTCGTTGTTGTTGATGGTGCAGGTGGCGTTGTCGCCTGCGACCAGGGCCACGGTGTTACTCACCGCAGCTGCGCCGCCGTTGATTACACAACTGTAAGTGCCGGCCGTATAACCCACCGGACCGCCGGTCTCGGACAAGGTATAGCTGCCCGGGTTGACCGATGCATTGGTCACTGCAGCCGAACCCGTGGCGCCCGTAATAGTGGTCGGACCCGCGGCCTCCAGCGTCCACGCCGTCGCCACCGCGGTACCGCCGTTATCGTTGGTCACCGTCTTGACCAGGGTCAGTGTCGCCGCCTGGTCGTTGTTGTTGATGGTGCAGATCGCGTTGTCGCCGGCGACCAGGGCCACGGTGTTACTCACCGCAGCTGATCCGCCGTTGATGACGCAGCTGTAGGTGCCGGCCGTGTAACCGGCCGGACCGCCCGTCTCGGACAGGGTGTAGCTGCCCGGGTTGATCGATGCGTTGGTCACCGCGGCCGAGCCCGTAGCACCCGTGATGTTGGTTGGGCCGGCCGCCTCCAGCGTCCACGCCGTGGCCACTGCGGTGCCGCCGTTGTCGTTGGTCACCGTCTTGACCAGGGTCAGGGTCGCCGACTGGTCGTTGTTGTGGATGGTGCAGGTTGCGTTGTCGCCTGCGACCAGGGCCACGGTGTTGCTCACCGCGGCTGCGCCGCCGTTGATCACACAGCTGTAAGTACCGGCCGAGTAACCGGCTGGACCGCCCGTCTCGGACAGGGTGTAGCTGCCCGGGTTGACCGATGCATTGGTCACTGCAGCCGAACCCGTGGCGCCTGTAATGGTGGTCGGACCCGCGGCCTCCAGCGTCCACGCCGTCGCCACCGCGGTGCCACCGTTGTCGTTGGTCACTGTCTTGACCAAGGTCAGCGTCGCTGCCTGGTCGTTGTTGTTGATGGTGCAGGTCGCGTTGTCGCCTGCCGCGAGGGTGATCGAATTGGCGACGACCGCTGAGCCACCGTTGATCACGCAGCTGTAGGTGCCGGCCGTGTAACCGGTCGGACCGCCCGTCTCGGACAAGGTGTAGCTGCCCGGGTTGACCGATGCATTGGTCACTGCGGCCGAACCCGTGGCGCCCGTGATATTTGTCGGGCCGGCCGCCTCCAGCGTCCAGGCGTTGGCCACCGCGGTGCCGCCGTTGTCGTTGGTCACTGTCTTGACCAAGGTCAGGGTCGCTGCCTGGTCGTTGTTGTTGATGGTGCAGGTCGCGTTGTCGCCTGCCGCGAGCGTGATCGAATTGGCGACGACCGCTGAGCCACCGTTGATCACGCAGCTATAGGTGCCGGCCGTGTAACCGGCCGGACCGCCCGTCTCGGACAAGGTGTAGCTGCCCGGGTTGACCGATGCGTTGGTCACTGCGGCCGAACCCGTGGCGCCCGTGATGGTGGTCGGACCGGCCGCTTCCAGCGTCCACGCCGTCGCTACCGCGATGCCGCCGTTGTCGTTGGTCACCGTCTTGACCAAGGTCAGCGTCGCCGACTGGTCGTTGTTGTTGATCGTGCAGGTGGCGTTGTCGCCTGCGACCAGAACCACGGTGTTGCTCACCGCGGCTGCGCCACCGTTGAGGACGCAGCTGTAGGTACCGGCCGTGTAACCCACCGGACCGCCGGTCTCGGACAAGGTGTAGCTGCCCGGATTGACCGATGCGTCGGTCACCGCGGCTGAACCCGTGGCGCCGGTGATATTCGTCGGACCAGCAGCCTCCAGCGTCCAGGCGGCCGCCACCGCGATGCCGCCGTTGTCGTTGGTTACGGTCTTGACCAAGGTCAGCGTCGCCGACTGGTCGTTGTTGTTGATCGTGCAGGTCGCGTTGTCGCCTGCGGCCAGGGCCACGGTGTTGCTCACCGCAGCTGCGCCGCCATTGATTACACAGCTGTAGGTGCCCGCAGTGTAGCCCGTCGGACCGCCGGTCTCCGACAAGGTGTAGCTGCCCGGGTTGACCGATGCATTGGTCACTGCAGCCGAACCCGTGGCGCCCGCGATGTTGGTCGGACCGGCCGCCTCCAACGTCCACGCTGTGGCCATTGCCGTGCCACCGTTGTCGTTGGTCACGGTCTTGACCAAAGTCAGCATCGCTGCCTGGTCGTTGTTGTTGATGGTGCAGGTCGCGGTGTCGCCTGCCGCCAATGTCACGGTGTTGCTTACCGCGGCTCCGCCGCCGTTGATCACACAGCTGTAAGTACCGGCCGTGTAACCCGCCGGACCGCCGGTCTCGGACAGGGTGTAGCTGCCAGGGTTGACCGATGCATTGGTCACTGCAGCCGAACCCGTGGCGCCCGCGATGTTGGTCGGACCGGCCGCCTCCAGCGTCCACGCCGTCGCCACCGCGGTGCCGCCGTTGTCGTTGGTCACCGTCTTGACCAAGGTCAACGTCGCCGACTGGTCGTTGTTGTTGATCGTGCAGGTTGCGTTGTCGCCTGCGACCAGCACCACGGTGTTGCTCACCGCAGCTGCGCCGCCGTTGATCACGCAGCTATAAGTCCCCGCTGTATAACCGGTCGGACCACCCGCCTCGGACAAGGTGTAGCTACCCGGATTGACCGAGGCATTGGTCACTGCAGCCGAACCCGTAGCGCCCGTGATGTTGGTCGGGCCGGCCGCTTCCAGCGTCCACGCCGTGGCCATTGCGGTGCCACCGTTGTCGTTGGTCACGGTCTTGACCAAGGTCAGCGTCGCCGCCTGGTCGTTGTTGTTGATCGTGCAGGTCGCGTTGTCGCCCGCAGCGAGGGTGATTGAATTGGCGACGACCGCGGAGCCACCGTTGAGGACGCAGCTGTAGGTGCCCGCCGTGTATCCCGTCGGACCGCCGGTCTCGGACAAGGTGTAGCTGCCCGGGTTGACCGCGGCATTGGTCACTGCAGCCGAACCCGTGGCGCCCGCGATGTTGGTCGGACCGGCCGCCTCCAGCGTCCATGCCGTGGCTACCGCGGTGCCGCCGTTGTCGTTGGTCACGGTCTTGACCAGGGTCAGCGTTGCTGACTGGTCGTTGTTGTTGATCGTGCAGGTCGCGTTATCGCCTGCGACCAGGGCCACGATGTTGCTCACCGCAGCTGCGCCGCCGTTGATCACGCAGCTGTAAGTGCCCGCCGTGTAACCGATCGGGCCACCGGTCTCGGACAAGGTGTAGCTGCCCGGATTGACCGATGCATTGGTCACTGCAGCGGCGCCCGTGGCGCCTGTGATGGTGGTTGGGCCGGCCGCCTCCAAAGTCCACGCCGTCGCCACCGCAGTGCCGCCATTATCGTTGGTCACCGTCTTGACCAAAGTCAGCGTCGCTGCCTGATCGTTGTTGTTGATCGTGCAGGTCGCCGCATCACCCGCGACCAGGGCCACGGTGTTGCCCCCCGCGGCTGAGCCACCGTTGATCACGCAGCTATAAGTGCCCGCCGTGTAACCGGCCGGCCCACCCGTCTCGGACAGGGTGTAGCTGCCCGGGTTGACCGATGCATTAGTCACTGCGGCCGAACCCGTGGTGCCCGTGATATTCGTCGGGCCGGCCGCCTCCAGCGTCCACGCCGTGGCTACCGCGGTGCCGCCGTTGTCGTTGGTCACCGTCTTGACCAGGGTCAGGGTCGCCGACTGGTCGTTGTTGTTGATCGTGCAGGTGGCGTTGTCGCCCGCAGCGAGGGTGATTGAATTGGCGACGACCGCTGAGCCACCGTTGATCGCGCAGCTGTAGGTGCCCGCCGTGTAGCCCGTCGGACCGCTGGTCTCGGACAGGGTGTAGCTGCCCGGATTAACCGATGCATTGGTCACTGCAGCCGAACCCGTGGCGCCCGCGATGTTGGTCGGACCGGCCGCCTCCAGCGTCCATGCCGTGGCTACCGCGGTGCCGCCGTTGTCGTTGGTCACTGTCTTGACCAGGGTCAGCGTCGCCGACTGGTCGTTGTTGTTGATCGTGCAGGTTGCGTTGTCGCCTGCGACCAGGACCACGGTGTTGCTCACCGCAGCTGCGCCGCCGTTGATCACGCAGCTATAAGTCCCCGCTGTATAACCGGTCGGACCACCCGTCTCGGACAAGGTGTAGCTACCCGGATTGACCGATGCATTGGTCACTGCAGCCGAACCCGTGGCGCCCGTAATGGTGGTCGGACCGGCCGCCTCTAGCGTCCACGCCGTCGCCACCGCAGTGCCGCCGTTGTCGTTGGTCACCGTCTTGACCAAGGTCAGCGTCGCTGCCTGGTCGTTGTTGTTGATCGTGCAGGTTGCGTTGTCGCCTGCCGCAAGAGTGATCGAATTGGCAGCGACTGCTGAGCCACCGTTGAGGACGCAGCTATAGGTGCTCGCCGTGTAACCGGCCGGACCGCCGGTCTCGGACAAGGTGTAGCTACCCGGGTTGACCGAGGCATTGGTCACCGCGGCCGAACCCGTGGCACCCGTGATGTTGGTCGGGCCCGCGGCCGCCAACGTCCACGCCGTCGCCACCGCGGTGCCGCCGTTGTCGTTGGTCACCGTCTTGACCAGGGTCAGCGTCGCTGCCTGATCGTTGTTGTTGATCGTGCAGGTCGCGTTATCGCCTGCCGCAAGAGTGATCGAATTAGCGACGACCGCGGAGCCACCGTTGATCACGCAGCTGTAGGTGCCGGCCGTGTAACCGGTCGGGCCGCCCGTCTCGGACAGGGTGTAGCTGCCCGGGTTGACCGAGGCATTAGTCACTGCAGCCGAACCCGTGGCGCCCGTGATGTTGGTCGGACCCGCGGCCCCCAACGTCCACGCCGTCGCCACCGCGGTGCCGCCGTTATCGTTGGTCACCGTCTTGACCAGGGTCAGTGTCGCCGCCTGGTCGTTGTTGTTGATCGTGCAGGTCGCGTTATCGCCTGCCGCAAGAGTGATCGAATTGGCGACGACCGCTGCGCCACCGTTGATCACACAGCTGTAGGTGCCGGCCGTGTAACCGGTCGGGCCGCCCGTCTCGGACAGGGTGTAGCTGCCCGGGTTGACCGAGGCATTGGTCACCGCGGCCGAACCCGTAGCGCCGGTGATATTCGTCGGACCTGCGGCTTCCAGCGTCCACGCGGCAGCCACCGCGGTGCCGCCGTTGTCGTTGGTCACCGTCTTGACCAAGGTCAGCGTCGCCGCCTGGTCGTTGTTGTTGATCGTGCAGGTCGCGTTGTCGCCTGCCGCGAGGGTGATCGAATTGGCAACGACCGCCGAGCCACCGTTGAGGACGCAGCTATAGGTGCCGGCCGTGTAACCGGTCGGGCCGCCGGATTCGGACAAGGTGTAGGTGCCGACGTTGACCGACGCCGCGGTCACTGCCGGCGTCCCCGTGACGCCGCTGATGTTGCTCGGACCTGCCGCCGCCAGCGTCCACGCCGTGGCTGCCGCGGTGCCGCCATTGTCGTTGGTGACGGTCTTGATCAGGGTCAGGCGGGGCTGGATCGGATCGCTGTCCACCGCGGTGCATACCCCACCGCTGAAGATCTGGCCGGGGTTGTTGCAGCTCGTTCCGGTGTTGGTCACCCCGGTCGGCGGGGCGACGGAGGCTCGGTTGACCGCGTTCTGTGACAGCGCCGGCAATGCGAAGGCCGTCGCCATCACCAGCAACAGCGACTGGCTGACACGGCACAGCAATGCCCGAACGGCTCGTTTGGAATCAGCGGTCACAACGCCCCCTAAAACTGAAATCGACTAGTGCGCAGCCGCGGCAGACGCGTTTGCGTCGCCATTGCTCACAATACTCCTGATCGGAGAATTATCCCCGCACAGGACATTCGCGCAAATCTCGTGCCAATTTCGAGAAAAGGAGGCCGGTCTCTTTCCGGACGAAAAAGTCGCGACGGCCCGATATAAATGACGCATAACGTCATTTATTGACAATAAATGTCGTGAAAATGGAGACGAAAGCGAGATTTCGGGCCTGCACGGCCCAGATCGTCCCCGGAAATTCAGACAAATCCGAAGCGATTTTTCGCGTCAAGAAAGACTTTGCCGATCGATCGCCACGGCCCTTGCGCAAGGATGCAAAGCAGCGGTCCTATCTCAACGCCACCGAAGACAGAGGGAGCCAACGAGGCCATACGGAGCAAGGCATCACTAAATGTGAGAAAGTTCTCCTACAGAGACTTAACAAGTCGGATCCGCGTACGTTTTATCTGCGGACATCGCATGACTTGCTGATGTCTTCAAACCGCCCAGATGTCCCGGCGATATCCGTTGGCCTCGTCCCGACCGACAGTCCAGATCTCGCCGCCAACCCGGAGATAAGGATGACGTCGCAACAACCGACCATCGGCGGCCTGCTGCGCTCGCTGCGCGCCCGCAACCAGTGGACGTTGAAACAGATGAGCCACCACTCGGGAATCCCGCTGTCGACCCTGTCCAAGATCGAGCACGACCGGCTGTCGCTCACCTACGACAAGCTGCTGCAACTGAGCCAGCGGCTGGACATCAGCATGTCCGAGCTGTTCGCCGAAACCCCCACGCCGCCACGCCGCACGGTCACCGCCCGCCGCAGCATCGGCCGCATCCGCGACGCGATGCGGGTGACCGGGAAGAACTACGACTCCTATTACCTGTGCTCGGAACTGCGGCGCAAACGCATGACGCCGGTGATCAGCCACATCCGCGCGCGCAACCTCAAGGAATTCGGCGGCTTCGTGCGCCGCTCGGGCGAGGAGTTCGTGTACGTGCTCGAAGGCGCGGTCGCCTTGCACACCGAGTACTACGACACCACGGTGCTGCAGACCGGCGAAGGCAGCTACATCGACTCGAACATGGGCCAGGCCTATGTGCTGGCCGAGGGCTGCGACGCGGCCACGGTGCTGGCGGTGTGCTCGTCGGACGACAACGAGGAACTGCTGGCGTCGTTGATGGCCAGTCAGGACGAAGCCTGAAAAAAGCGCGGGCGGCGCGGGCAACGCCGCTGCCGGCGCGCGGCTCCGCGTCGTTCGGCGCTACGCAGGCGCATGCGCCAGGCGGCGAAAGCGCGCCTGAGCGAGCGCGGGGCTATAGCGCGCTGCGCGGCGGCAGGGTCCAGTCGATCGCGGGCTGGCCCTGCTTGGACAGGTACTCGTTGGCGGCGGAGAAATGCCCGCAGCCGATGAACCCGCGGTGCGCCGACAGCGGCGAGGGATGCGGCGCCTTGAGCACCCGATGCCGGCGCGGGTCGATGACCTTGCCCTTGGCCTGGGCGTAGCTGCCCCATAACAGGAACACCAGCCCTTCGCGTTCGCGATTGAGCACGTCGACCACGTGATCGGTGAAGCCTTCCCAGCCCTTGCCCTGGTGCGCGCCGGCGCGGCCTTCCTCGACCGTCAGCACCGCGTTGAGCAACAGCACGCCGCGATGGGCCCACGGCATCAGATAGCCGTGATCGGGCCGGGCGATGCCGAGGTCGCGGTGGATTTCCTTGAAGATGTTGTCGAGCGACGGCGGCACCGACACGCCGGGCAGCACCGAGAAGCACAGGCCGTGGGCCTGGCCGTAACCGTGGTACGGGTCCTGACCGAGGATCACCACCTTCACCTGCTCGAACGGCGTGGCGTCGAACGCGGCGAAGATCTGCGGCCCCGGCGGGAAGATCCGCGCGCCCGCGGCCTTGCGCTCGCGCAGGAAGGCCGACAGCGCCTGCATGTCGTCGCGCGCGAACCAGTCGCCGACGCGCTGCTTCCACGAGGGTTCGAGTTTGATGCCGCGATCGCCGTCGCTCATGCGGTCACCGCCGCGACCGGTTCGGACAGGCGCGCCAGACGCAGTTGGAACAAGGTCTTGGTCACCAGCAGACGCTCCTCGATCGGCTTGAGCACCAGGTCGTTGGCGCCGGCGCGCAGCAATTCGCTCTGGTTGTCGCGGTTGGCGTCGCCGGTCATCACCAGCACCGGCAGACGGCGCTTGCCGTAGGCGAAGTCGTTGCGCAGCCGAGCGAGCAGGTCCTTGCCGCCCAGCTCGCCCTTCAGATACACGTCGGTCAGCACCAGATCGGCGCCGGCGTCGCCGCCCTGCGTGCCGCTGGCGCGGTGCGCCTCCAGATGCTCCAGCGCTTCCTCCACGCCGATGAAATGCAGCACCTGCAGCGAATGGCGTTCGAGCATGCGCTTGGTCGCGACCGCGACCACCCGGCTGTCTTCGACGTACAACACCCGCGCGCCCGGAATCGCCTGCGGCTGCACGTAGCCGCGGATGAATTCGGCCAGCGCGCTGGGGCCGAGCGATTTGTCGAAATAGTCGGTGACGTCTTCGGTGAAACGGCGCGCTTCCAGGTGCGACTGGGCGTCGCCGGACACCACGATCACCGGCACGTAGGCCTGGGTGGCCGCCTCGCGCACCGCGCGCGCGAGTGCGATGCCGTCGCCGTCGGGCAGGACCAGCGCGGTGGTGACCAGATCGACTTCGCCGTGATCGAGCGCGACCCGCGCCTCGATGATGCTGCCGCACTGGACGATGCGCGCGTTGGGCAATTCGCGCAGCAACACATCGGCGATGAGCTTGCGGACCAGTTTGGAACCGTCGACCACCATCACGCGGGGCGAGGTGTTATCGAAGTGGCGAAGATTCTGGCTGTGCATACGTGTGGACAATACCGTCTCGGCGACGCGGAACAGGCGGGGCGCGGGACGCCGGCGCGGAACCGAGTGAGGATCATGCGGGGGAGCACGATTCTAGGCGCAAGCGGGGTTCGATTCCGAGCCTTGCGCAGCATCATGGCAACCGTGTGTCGGCGAAACCGGCCTTGTGTCGAGTTGCGGCACGCGGTGCCGCGGCGATGCCATGGCCGGGCCGCGCTCGGCCGGATGCGCCGACGGCGCTTCGAAACGCGCGCGGGTCGCGCTTGGGTGGCTACGGCGTTTGCGGCAAGCGCTTCAAGCCGATGGTTTCGGCCCGATCTCGCCCCATTGCCATGGCGACCTGAGCGAAGAGCGTCGGGGCTCAAGCCCCTCCCACGAAAAACTCGGCGGGCTCCGCGGCCGGCTCAGCCCTGCCCGGCGCGGGTTTGACGCAAGTAATGCCCGGTCACCAGCCCCGCGCCCAGCCAACCCAGCGCGGCGGCGCCGGTCAGGATCGCCAGCGCCGGTCCCAGGTCGAAGCCCTGCAACTGGAAGTGACTGCCGTAGCTGAGCGCCAGCGCGGTCAAGGGCTCGCGCAGGCTGTGGTCGGCCACGGTCAGCAGGGCCAGCGCGACCGCGCCGGCGGCCAGGCCGTAGCAGGCGCCCAGGTACAGGAACGGACGGCGGATGAAGCCGTCGGTGGCGCCGAGCAATTGCAGCACGCCGATTTCGTCGCGCCGCGACTGGATGTCCAGGCGCACGGTGTTGCCGACCACCAGCAAGGCGCCCAGGCCGAGCATCGCCGCGAGTACCCAGGCCAGGCGGCTGCCGAACCGCAGCCAGCCGTCCAGGCGCTGGCGCCAGCCGGCGTCGTGCTGGACCTGATCGGCCTCGGCCAGTTGCTCCAGCGATTGCGCCAGGGCCAGTTCGTCGCCCTTGGGCGTCACCACCAGCAGACTCGGCAGCGGGTTGCCCTCGATCGCCGACAGCGTGTCGCCCAGGCCGCTCTTCTCGCGCAGATCGGCCAGGCCTTGTTCGGGCGTGCGCAGATCGACCGCGCCGACCTGCGGCCGCGCGCGCAATTCCTCAGCCAGGGCGCGGGCACGATCGAGCTTGACCTCGGGCTTGAGGAACACGCTGATCTGGCGCGAGCGCTGGACGTCGCCGGCGAAGCGTTCGACGTTGTTCAACGCCGCCCACAGGCCCAGCGGCAGGGCCAGCGCGACCGCCATCACGCCGATGGTCAGCAGCGCCGCCCACGGCTTGCGCAGCAGGCGGCCGAGGCTGGCGACCAGGCTGTAGAGATGGTGATCGAGCCACGCGCCGAAACGCGACTGCGGCGCGGCATCGATCGCGATGTCGATCTCGCGGTCGGCGCCGGCAACCGGATCTGAATTCGCCCCGGAAGGATTCACGCTGCTCATTCGGCCAGGTCCTCGGGCGCGATATCGTCGACCAGGCGGCCGTGGTTCAACACCAGCACGCGCTTGCGCATGCGCTTGACCAACGCGAGATCGTGGCTGGCGACCAGCACGCTGGTGCCGCGCTCGGGCAAGGACTGGAACAAGGTCATGATCTCGGCCGACAGGGTCGGGTCGAGGTTGCCGGTGGGCTCGTCGGCGACCAACAGGCGAGGTTCGCCGATGATCGCCCGCGCAATCCCCACCCGCTGCTGCTCGCCCGCCGACAACTCGCCCGGCAGCGCGGTCGCGCGCGCGCCCAGGCCGACTTTCTCCAGGGTCGTGCGCACGCGCCGGCCGATGTCGGCGCGGCGCAGGCCGCGCAGCAACAGCGGCAGGGCCACGTTGTCGGCGACGCTGCGATCGGCGAGCAGGCGGTGGTCCTGGAACACCACGCCGACCTCGCGCCGGTGCAGGGCGATGCGGCGCCCGCCGACCTTGAGCAGATTGCGCTCGCCGAACAGCACCGCGCCGCGGCTGGGCCGCTCGCTGAGGTGGATCAGCTTGAGCAAGGTGCTCTTGCCCGCGCCGGAGTGGCCGGTCACGAACAGCATTTCGCCCGGGGCCACCTCGAAGCTGACTTCGCTCAAGGCCTCGTGGCCGCTGCTGTAGCGTTTGCTGACGTTGTCGAAGCGCAATACGGTCATGGACGGGAGTATCGCAGAGCGAATCGCCGGAAATCATCACGTTTCGGCTTTTGCGTTTGGCCTATGTTCGCGCTGCGGTCGTCGCAGCCACGCGGACGCGCATCGACGACATCGACCGGCCGCCCTCGCGGGCGCCACAGGCCGGCACCCGCTTCACGACCGCGACATTGCCGTTACGGCCACACCGCAACGGGCCGCGCCGCCGCGCGCGACGCCCTGCCCGCGCGGCACTCGCAACACCGCAGACGTCCGACATTGGAATGCACGCCCTCGGCCCGCCGGGCCGATCGGAACCGCTTGCCATCCTTCAACGGAGTCAGACGCCATGCTCACGACCAAGACCTCGCTCGCCCTCGCCGCCCTGCTCGCCCTGGGCCTGCTGCCCAGCGGCGGCGCGCGCGCCGAACAGTACGACGCGCCGATCAACATCGGCACCCTGGCCTGCCCGGCCGGTTCCACCGGTTACGGCAACGCCCGTTTCATCGTGTTTCCGTTCTTCACCAACGCCGTGCCGAACTACCGCATGACGATCTGGTGCAGCGCCGCTGGCAGCGGCCGCCGCGGCCATTTCGAACCCGGCGTCGGCGGCGTGTTCGTGGCCTGGCCGTACGCAGGCGGTTCGTTCGGCGTGGGCTGGCCGGCTTCGCCCAATCACAGCAACCAGTACCAGTTGCTGGACGTCGACAGCGACGGCGACCTGGACGTGTTCCAGTTGCTGGAAACCTCGCCGAATACCTGGTCGGTGTTCTTGAGCCGCACCCAATAAGTCCGGCGATGAGCTCGCAGCGATGGCGCAAGCCTCGTTCAAGCCTCGCTGGCCGAATGCGGCGGCAGTGGCGAGTCAGCGTGCCTCACTGTCGCGGCGTTTGCGGCACAGCTAAGCGCAACCATCCAGCTCTTGGCCGATCCTGACTCTGTACGGTTGTAGCCAAAAGCCACGCTTTCAACCTTAGCTCTTGCCCAGCGCAGAACCGAGCTCGCGAGACCAAGGCAGGCCCGAAGGGCGGCGCACAGGACGTGCGCCGTTTTTCGATAAGACAGGGATGTCTTATCGAAAAATCCCTGCGCGCGCACCGAACTCGCAAGGGAGCTCTGGCGAAATGCGTTTTTCTTCGGTGACTTTTGACCGAAGGGAATCCAGACGTACTGTTGTCGCTTCGGACAAAAGAAAGTTACCCGCCGCTTTAGTGGCGGAAGCTTTAGGTGTTTGACTTTGCTGCGCTATAAAGCTGACGCAATCGCAATCATCCGATGAGAAACCGAAGCCCCGGCCGCATAAAAGCGACCGAGGCATTCGTCGCCGATCAGTGCTGCGTACGCGGCGGACGCGCGACCAGCGACTTGAGCTTGCGACCGATCCGGCCCAGCAACGACGGCTTGCCGTCGCCCGACGCCGCCGGTGCCGACGCCGCCGCAGGCTTGGCCGCGGCCGGCTTGTTGGCGGCAACCGGCTTGGCCGTCGGCGCCGCCGCATTCGCGGCCGCGGGTGCCTGCGCGCCTTCGGCGCCTTCGATCCGGCGACCGCCACGACGGCGACGACGCTTGCGCGGCGCGCGTTCGCCTTCGGCGGCAGTGGGGTTGGCGGTTGCGGCATCGGGATTGACCGCCGCACCTTCGACCCGCGGCTTGCGCGGCGGACGCGGCGCGGCCGGCGCGCCGTCTTGCGCGGGAACGCCTTCGACCGGCTTGGCGTCGGCGCTCCTGGCCGGGCCGCCTTCGCTGCGCGGACGCCGCGGCGGCGCGCCATCGCGGCGACCTTCGCTGCGCCCGCCACGGCCGGCGCCGGGACCGCCCGAACCGCTGCGGCTGCGGCCGCCGCCACGGCGTTCTTCATCGGCCGCGCGCTGTTCGCGCGCTTCCTTGAAGATCGCGCCGATGCTTTCGTTTTCCTCGCCTTCCTCGCCCGCCGGCACTTCGCGCGGCGTGCGCGGCAGCGACACCAGCAGTTCGGCGTCGACCGGCGCGGTCGGCAGCTTCTGCTCGATGTAGGCCTCGATGTCGGGCAGGCTCATCGCATAGCGTTCGCAGGCGAAGCTGATCGCGTCGCCCTCGGCGCCCAGGCGCGCGGTGCGGCCGATGCGATGCACGTAATCTTCCGCGTCGAACGGCAGATCGTAGTTGTAGACATGACTGACGCCGTCGATGTGCAGGCCGCGCGCGGCCACGTCGGTGGCGACCAGGATTTCGAGCTGGCCCTTCTGGAACTTGTTGAGCAGCGATTCGCGCTTCTTCTGCGGCACGTCGCCCGACAGCACGCCGACGCGATAACCGCCGCGCTCCAGCGAACGCGCCACGCGCTCGACCCACACCTTGGTGTTGACGAACACCATGGTGCGCGCGCCTTCGCTGCGCGACAGCAGGCCCAGCAGCAGCGGGATCTTTTCCTCGTCGGACGGGAAGTACACCTTCTGCCGGACCTTGGCCGCGGTGATGAACTCGGTCTCGACCACGAGCTTCTCGGGCTCGTTCATGTGCTCGTAGGCCAGCTCCAGCACGCGATGGCTCAGCGTGGCCGAGAACAGCAGGGTCTGCCGCTCGGTGCGGATCGGCATGCGCCGCAGCAGGAAGCGGATGTCCTTGATGAAGCCCAGGTCGAACATGCGGTCGGCTTCGTCGAGCACGCAGATCTCGCAGGCGTGCAGCGACACGACCTTGTGCTGCTTGACGTAGTCGATCAGGCGGCCCGGCGTGGCGATGATGACGTCGGCGCCGCTTTGCAGGATTTCGCGCTGCTTGTCGTAGTCCACGCCGCCGTAGACCAGGGCGAATTTCAGGCCGAGGTCGGAGCCGAACTTGACCGCGTCCTTGTGGATCTGGATCGCCAGTTCGCGGGTCGGCGCCAGGATCAGCGCGCGCGGGTCCTCGGGCTTGCGCTCGGCCAGGGCCGGGCTGGTCAGCAGGCGGTTGATCACCGCGACCAGGAACGCCAGCGTCTTGCCGGTGCCGGTCTGCGCCTGGCCGGCGACATCGCGCCCGGTCAGCGCCAGCGGCAGGGTCAGGGCCTGGATCGGCGTGCAGCGCGAGAACCCGGCGGCTTCGAGGCCGGCCAACAGGGTCGGGTGCAGGTCGAACGAGGAGAAAGTGATATCGGTTAAAGGCTTGTCGCTCATGCGTTTCAGAAGTCCGCGCCGATCAGGCGCCGTAGAGTGTCGCTTGCGTGGGTGGCGTCGGCGAAGCAGACTGCCGGGGCCGAGCCGGCGCCCGAGTTGAACTCTGAAGGCAGGCTCGATGAGGCCGTGGCGCAGCCCTTGAAGGTGCCGCGAAACGCCCCAGTTTAGCGTAAGCCCCCGCCCGGCATGGGCCGCCCGGGGATCCATTCTAGAATAGCTTGATCCGTATGGATCTCGCGCCCCCGCAGGAGACCCCCGTGAGCGAAAAAGTTCTGCATGCTGGCGATTCCGACTTCGACGCCACCGTGCTGCAGTCGTCCGAACCCGTCCTGGTCGATTTCTGGGCCCCGTGGTGCGGCCCGTGCAAGGCGATCGGCCCGATCGTCGAGCAACTGGCCGACCAGTACCAGGGCAAGGCCAAGGTGGTGAAGGTCGACGTGCAGGAATTCCCCTCGCTGGGCGTTCGCTACAACGTGCGCAGCATTCCCATGCTGTTGATGTTCAAGGACGGCCAGGTCCATTCCAGCCAGCTGGGCGCGCCGCCGAACATCAAGTCGCTGCTCACCCAGATGATCGACAAGGCCATCTGAAGCGCGTGATCTGAACCGCGTGACGCATGCGCCCGCCCCGGGCGCGTGCGTTCCGGGCCCGGCCCGGCAACGTGAACGGTATAGCCCGGGAAGCTTGCCGCCACGCGGCGGCAGTGCTAGTTTCGCAATACCCGGCGTCGGACTTCGCGTCCCCACGCCGCACCCCGTCTAGATACTCATCATCAACCCACGTCCCTGACGTCCCGCTCGCCCGATGCGAGCGCTCGCCGCTTAGCGAGGAACCTCCGCTTGTCCGATAAGACCCCCGACGCTGGCGATACCGCCGAGAAGCGCGTGCGTAAACCGCGCGCCAGCAAAACCGCCGACGCCGCTCCGGCCGTCGTGAGCGATGCCAGCCCACTGATTCCGGCCAAACCGGCCCCCGTCGCGCCAGCGCCTGTCGTGCCCGCGCCGGCCAAACCCGCACCCGCCGCCCCGGCTCCGGCCGCCGCCGCACCCGAATCCTCCAGCGCGCCCGTCGCGCCCAAAGCCCCTGCTCCGGCCGCGCATGCCGGCGGCGACTCCGCTCCGGCCGCCTCCGGCGCCAGCGATTCGTCCGCCTCGCACGGCCAGGACGGCAACGGCGGCCAGCAAGGCCAAAACCAGCAGGGCCAGCAGCGCGACGGCGCCTACGACGCCAACCGCGGCGGCAACAACCGCCGCGACCGCTTCCGCAACCGCCGCGACCGCGATCGCAATGGCGGTGGTGGCGGTGGCGGTGGTGGCGGCAACAATCGTCCGCAGCAGCGCGGCGGCAATGACGATTTCGACAACGGCGAGAACTTCGTCCCGCGTCCGCACCCGCAGGTGCCCGAGGGCTTCCCGCAGTACTCGCTGGGCGACCTCAAGCGCATGCCCGCGCCGAAGCTGATGGATCTGGCCGACCAGCTGAGCATCCAGGAAGGCGTCGCCCGCGCGCGCAAGCAGGACGTGATCTTCGCCCTGCTGAAAGTGCTGACCCGCCACGGCGAAGGCGTCGCCGCCGACGGCGTGCTGGAAATCCTGCCCGACGGCTTCGGCTTCCTGCGCGCGGCCGAGGCGAGCTACCTCGCCGGCCCGGACGACACCTACATCTCGCCCAGCCAGATCCGCCGCTTCAACCTGCGCACCGGCGATCATCTGTCCGGCCGCATCCGCTTCCCGAAGGACGGCGAACGCTA